>DIVL01000059.1 GCA_002435825.1 Anaerolineaceae bacterium UBA6133 | reverse complement strand
TTTGTTTTAACCCAGGTATTTTTCACCATTTCCTTTAGGTTTGATACAATAAATCGTTTTACAACCAATTAACAAAAAAGGTGCTATTAATGGAAAACTCGCCCAAGAAACTTCTGGACCAAACCAAGACTGCCCGCGACGCGCGCCACGCCTGGTATTTTTATGACTTCGGCAACTCCGCTTACGCTGCCGTAATCTTGCTTGCTGTCTTCTCGGCTTACTTCAAGAACGTGGTGGTCGGCGGGGCAGAAGGCACCCGATTATGGGGCATATCCGTTGGGATCGCCGCCATTCTGGTTGCGGTGATCTCCCCTATCCTCGGAGCTATTGCCGACTCTTCCCGTTCCAAGAAGCTCTTCCTGTTTATTTTTACAGGGATATCGGTCATTTTCACCGCTTTGCTCTTCTTTGTCGGTAAAGGGGATGTGGTTATGGGGATGGTGTTTTTCATCATGGCAGAAATCGGCTACCGCGGAGCCCAGGTTTTCTATGACGCCCTGCTGGTAGACGTTTCCACCCCTGAGACGATCGGGTATATCTCCGGCAAGGGTTGGGCAATCGGCATGCTTGGCGGTGTCGCTACCTTGCTGATCGCAGTGGTCCCAATGCAGCTCATCGGCAATGATTTTATCCCCTACACTTTTCTGATCACTGCCCTTATCTACGCTCTTTCATCTCTGCCAATGTACTTCAGGGTACGAGAAATCAGCCCGGTTCTCCCAATTCCGAATGGTGATACTTTGCTCTCGGTCTCTTTCAAGCATCTCGGCGAGACCTTCAAGGACATCCGCCATTACAAAGTTTTCCTGCGCTACATGGTCGCCTTCCTGATCTACAACGACGGCATCATGATGCTGATGGACTTTGCAGCAATTATTGGTGCCACGCTTTTCGGGCTTGACCAGGTGCAGTTGATCATATTCGTCATCATCATCCACATTACTGGTGCTTTGGGAGCTCTTACATTCGGCAAACTTTCGGATGATAAATCCAGCAAACGGGCAATCCTCTTTTCATTGATCATCCTGATTGCCTCCTTAGTCGTCCTCTTCTTTGTAAAAAATAACCTGGGCTTCTTCATCGTTGGTGCCTTCGCAGGCTTCTCGCTTTCCGGCGCGCAGGCAGTCAGCCGCACAATGGTCAGCCAACTGGCACCTGCGGGCAAAACCACCGAGTTTTACGGTTTTCTATCCGTGGCAGGGCGTACATCAACCTTTATTGGTCCACTGGTCTTTGGCACCCTTTCTTACCGGATGTACAACTACTACATCAACCAGGGTCTGGCGGAGCTGGCAGCAGAAAAAGCCGGTCAATACTGGGGGATTGGGTCTATAATTGCATTCCTGGTGATTGGTATGGTAATCCTACTGAGCGTCAGAGAAGTCACCGCTGTAAAGCCGATGATTTATCACAAAGACCATAAATGATGTGAGGAGTTAGTATGAAAGTATTGATTTCCGGGGGAGCAGGCTATATTGGCAGTACGATCGCTTCGGCGTTGCTCGATGGTGGGCACACACCTGTGCTGCTGGACTCCCTGGTGACTGGTCGCCAGGAATTCACCAAAGACCGCATTTTCTATGAAGCCGACATCGCTGACCGGGCTATGGTACGCCAGATTTTCAGCGAACATCCGGATATCGAAGCGACCATCCATTGCGCTGCTTTGATTGTAGTGCCGGAATCGGTTGCAAAACCCTACGAGTACTACAAAGAAAACGTCGTTAAATCGATGGAATTCTTTAAGCTCCTGGCTGAATTGGGTCAGAAACGGGTTGTTTTCAGTTCTTCAGCCGCCATCTATGACGTCGTTCCTGGTTTCATGGTCACCGAAGAATCTCCTCTGCGCCCGCTCAGCCCTTACTCCCGTACCAAGTACATGATGGAAATGGTGCTCAAAGACTTCTGCAGCGCTTACGGATTGAAAGCAATCGCCCTGCGCTACTTCAACCCCATCGGGGCTGACCCAAAGATGCGCACGGGGCTGCACATCCGCTACCCCAGCCATCTGATCGGCAAACTGGTGGAAGTCGCTCTCGGGCGTGAACCTGTCTTCAACCTGACAGGAATCGACTGGCCTACGCGCGATGGTTCTGGCATTCGCGACTATATCCACGTCTGGGATCTCGCCCAGGCTCACATCAGGGCGGTGGAGCATTTCGACAGCGTCATTGAACAGGGTAGGGAAGAAGACGCTCCTTACACCGTCATCAACCTTGGCACAGGTCAGGGCGTGACGGTTAAGGAGTTTGTGGTGGCTTTCGAAGACGTCTACGGGCAAAAGCTGCCTGTTTCTCTTCAGTCTCCCCGCCCCGGAGACGTAGCGGGCTCCTACGCCAACGCCGACAAAGCCGCCAGGTTGCTCGGATGGAAAGCAGAACTCCCGATCGAGCAGGGTATCGCCGACGCTTTGAAGTGGGGCAAGGTGCGCGACACCGTCATTCACTACTAAACGATAGACCGGAGCGATCCTCCGGTCTATTTTTTCTGGAATCCCGTATAATAACAGGGTAGGAAGGAGTCCATATGAGTCTTTTTAATCGCTTTTTTGGTGAACCTGAAATCCGCGCCTTGAACGCCCACAGCAAGGCTGAGGTCGAACAGATGATTCAAGAGCTGGTTAAGATTGGTCGCATGGATGATTTTCTTTCGATCACTCCTGGAGGTCCTTTTGACATCCAGTGCCACCACCGCGGCGCCAAACAGATCGGCAGAAGGCTAAATCAGATGGGCGGAGTCCCTTTGATGATGGCAGTGCGGCAGACTGTCAAATATAAACTCAAGGACGTCCTGGCAGAGCATCTTGACCACTGCTGGAAAGATGTTGGGGACTGGCAGGTATAAAGCGCTGCCCAAATAATGGCACTCAACCGCTCAAGGACCTAAGAATTCGCAGAGATGCTCAATGTTATAATTCCTACACTACATCCGAAAAGAGGTAATTATGAGTTGTTGCAGCAAACGGGAAGTCGTTACTTGCTCAAATGCCCCCAAGGCTATCGGACCTTATTCAGTCGCTATCGCTACAGATAACCTGGTTTTCGTCAGCGGCCAGCTCGGTATTGACCCCACCAGCGGCGCAATCGTGGAAGGCGGCATCCAAACCCAAACACGTACTGCCCTCACCAATCTGAGATCTGTCCTTGAAAGTGCCGGCTCCAGCCTTGAACAAGTGGTCAAGACCACCGTTTTTCTGACCGATATGGCTCAATTTGCAGAAATGAATGCTGTTTATGCTGAATTTTTCACCTCCGACTACCCAGCGCGTTCAGCCATCCAGGTGGCTGCCCTGCCAAAGGGAGGCATCGTTGAGATCGAAGCGATCGCGGTCCTGCCGCATCAGCACGAGTGCAAGTGCGATTGCCAATAGGATTCGACCAGGTACATAGACAAATATGCCCCCAAGTGTTTCTGTAATCATTCCCTGTCGGAATGAAGCGAAAACTATCCATCTTGTTTTGGATGCCATCTACGGTCAAAGCTACCCACGCGAACGTTTGCAAGTGGTCATAGCGGATGGCTTCTCGGAGGATCGTACACGCGAAAAAATCGCGGAGTTCCAAACCGCCCACACCGATCTTGACG
Source organism: Anaerolineaceae bacterium UBA6133 (assembly GCA_002435825.1). GTDB lineage: Bacteria > Chloroflexota > Anaerolineae > Anaerolineales > Anaerolineaceae > Mesolinea. Next base: position 51,216 of record DIVL01000059.1, on the reverse strand, counting down.
TGCTGGTGGTGGACAATCCTCAGCGCATCATTCCAGCCGGGCTGAACGCCGCAATTCGTGCTTCCAGTGGGGACGTCATCGTGCGCATGGATGCGCATTCCATCCCCAACCCGGATTACGTCGCCCTTTGCGTGGCTGCCCTTGAAAGAAATGTTGCCCAAAACGTCGGCGGCGTGTGGGACATCCAACCAGGAAAGGATACCTGGATCGCTCGTTCCATTGCCGCCGCAGCAGGAAACCCGCTGGCGGTTGGGGATGCCCGCTACCGCTTCACAGACAAAGCTGCCTACGTGGACACCGTCCCCTATGGCTCTTATAAGCGGGGTCTTTTTGAACAAATCGGGCTCTTCGACGAGACACTGCTGGCAAACGAAGACTACGAGCTCAACACGCGCATCCAGCAGGCTGGTGGAAAAATCTGGCTGGACCCAAACATCCGCTGCGCGTACTTCGCCCGTTCCAACCTGCGCGCACTTGCCAAACAATACTATGGATATGGCTACTGGAAGGTGCAGATGCTGAAACGCTACCCGGAGACTCTGCGCTGGCGCCAGGCTCTGCCGCCCGCGTTTCTGCTGGGGTTGCTGGTCACCCTGCTGGTCGGTATTGTCTGGAAACCTTCTTTGTATCTCTTCGCCATCGTGCTGGGTTTATATCTCCTGATCCTATTCGCTGTTGGCATTCATCTGGCAATCAAGAAAAGAGATATACTTTTAGTGATCGGCATACCACTTGCCATCATCACCATGCATTTTTCCTGGGGCGCTGGCTTTATGACCGGCGCGTTCGGTGCCCAAAAGAAGCTATGACAAAAAAGACTAACGGAACCCACAATGCCAAATTTCGCCTAAAGCTCTCAGAGCGGCGCTTCATATTAATCCTGGGTGACTTTTTAGTCGCTGCGATAGCCCTTCTGATTGCCCTCTACATCTGGGGCTCGGGCGATAGCTGGTATAGTTTCTCAGTTGAGTTCCTGAAGTATCGTGCTCCAGCCTGGTTCTATTTATTACCCTTCATTTGGCTAATTCTCCTGGTAGACACCTACGACAATCGCAAATCGGCTAACATACGTCAGACATTGCGCAGCATTGGTCTGGTTTTCCTGATCTCTGTCATCATTTACCTTGCTATCTACTTTGCCGTCGAGCCCAATTCATTACCCCGCCTGGGTGTTGCAGTTTTTGTTGTTGCCGCTACTGTTCTAACATTGATCTGGCGCTTGATCCATATCCGTACCTTCACCTCCGTTTCAAGGCAGCAACGCGTAGTAATCGTTGGCGCAGGCAAAGCTGGCACAGCCTTGGTTGGGGTAATCTCCGAGCTCGATCCACCTCCCTTCAAATTAATTGGACTGATCGATGACGACCCCGCCAAACTTGGCACTACCATCCAGGGATACCCGATTCTCGGAAACCACGAAAACATGGCTGAGGTGATCACCAATCAAGGGATTACCGATCTGATTTTGGCAATTTCCAATGAAATGAATCACGGAATGTTTCAAAGTATTTTGACCGCCCAGGAAGATGGGGTCAACCTAACTACTATGACAGAGACTTACGAGAGCCTCTCGGGACGTGTGCCAATTGACTTGCTGGAATCAGACTGGGTCGTTCGTGCCTTCCTTGATCGAGCTCCAACCAGCGGTTTTTATCGTCTTGCCAAACGCCTGATGGACACGCTGTTGGGTCTGATCGGTCTGGTTGCCCTGGCGCTTCTTTCCCCATTGCTTGCACCAATTATCCTTCTTGATTCTGGTAGCCCAGTCATCTTCACACAAATACGCCTGGGAAGAGGAGGAAAACCTTATACTATTTATAAACTTCGAACTATGAAATCCAGATCGGATATGGAAAAAGAGGCGCTTGTTACTACAACCAACGACCCTCGCATTACTCGCATCGGCAGATTCTTGCGGAAATCTCATCTGGATGAACTGCCGCAGATCATCAACGTTTTGCGTGGGGAGATGAGTTTTGTGGGACCCCGATCTGAGCGTGTTGAGTTGGTCCAAGTGTTTCAGAAGGAAGTGCCCTTCTACCGTGCTCGCATGCTGGTCAAACCAGGTATCACAGGTTGGGCTCAGATTCACCAGCCCTACGCTGAGACTATCGCAGAGACCGCCACCAAACTGCAATACGACCTGTACTACATCGAAAATGCTTCCATCTGGATGGATATCAATATCCTGTTGCGCACCGTTGGCTCCGTTTTGGGGTTCAAAGGGCGCTAACTCATGAACGATTCCAGCCAACCGTCTTCCCTTACGCCGCATCTGCTTCAGAACCAACTCTGGGGTCAGTTTAAGGCTGGGTTTGGCTGGGAACCCGAATCCTTTCACAGCCCAACAGCCCATGCACAGGTGCTCTTCCGCCGGTTGCCTTTGGGCTTGAGTCTTGCATACCTCCCAAAAGGACCTGTCGGTAAGGAGTGGGCATCCCTTTGGTCTCAAATTGATGATGCCTGCAAGCGGCATCGGTCTGTCTTCCTGCAAGTAGAGCCAGACCTGGCAGAGGAAAAAATCACCGCAGAACTTAATGAACAAATGCAAGGCTTTGCAGTCGAACCCCACACCATCCAGCCCCGCAGTACGATCCTGGTTGACCTCACGGCTGATGAAGAAGAGTTACTGGCGCGCATGAAGCAGAAAACGCGCTACAACATCCGCCTGGCTGAGAAAAAAGGCGTGGTGGTCAGGGAAACAGGTGACATCCGGGGCTTTTACCAGCTGATGCAGACCACTGGCACGCGCGACGGTTTCGCCGTGCATGATATTTCTTATTACCAGAAAGCTTATGACATTTTCTCCCCATCCGGAGCCTGCGTTTTGCTTGGCGCTTTCCACGAGGAACAGCCCCTGGCATATCTGATGCTCTTTCTTTCAGGCGGCCGTTCATGGTATTTCTACGGCGCTTCCGATGATGCCAGCCGCAACCTGATGCCCACCTATTTGCTCCAATGGGAAGCCATGCGCTGGTCCAAATCCCACGGCGCCACCATTTATGACCTGTGGGGCATCCCTGACGCCAGCGCCGAAGAGCTCGAGGAGCAATTCATGCAGCGCAGTGATGGGCTTTGGGGAGTTTATCGCTTCAAGCGCGGCTTTGGTGGTAAGGTAGCGCGCTCCGCGCCGGCATTTATCCGGGTCTATAAGCCGCTTTTATACCGCGCCTACCAGAAGATCCGCGCCGGAAGAATGGCGGACTGAGCATGATCAGGCTGGAAGAAAACCGCGTTCCGGAATGGAACCAGCTCCTGCTGCAGTTCCCCGACGCGCATATCCTGCAAACGCTGCAGTGGGCGGAAACCAAGAAGCAAAACGGCTGGAGCCCTATGTATTTCCGGGAAGGCAGCGCTCCACAGGCTGCTGAAGGGCTTGCGCTGATCTTGCGCCGCCAGATATCTTTGGCTGGATTGAAATTCAGCGTGCTCTATGCCCCCAAAGGACCTGTCTTGCGCTGGGATGACCAGGCTTCTGTGTCGCGCATGCTCGATGCGCTGCAGGACATCTGCCGCCAGGAAAAAGCGATCTTCATCAAAATCGATCCGGACGTGCTGCTGGGCACTGGTATCCCCGGCACAGAAGATGAAGTTCCCGCGCTGCAAGGTCTCGCGCTGCAAGCAGAATTGGAACGGCGCGGCTGGCAGTACTCCCAGGATCAGATCCAGTTCCGCAATAGTGTATTACTTGATTTGAGAAAAAGCGAAGATGAGCTCCAGGCTGTGATGAAGCAAAAAACGCGCTACAACATCCGCCTGGCAGCCCGCAAAGGCGTAAAGGTAAGGCTGGGAGAGCTCGCCGAGCTGCCCATGCTCTACAAAATGTATGCTGAAACAGCCGTGCGCGACGGTTTTGTGATTCGCCATACGGATTACTACCTGAACACCTGGCGCACGTTCATTGAAGCAGATATGGCAAAGATCCTGATCGCCGAAGTTGAAAGTCAACCAGTTGCCGCTTTGATCCTGTTCCACTTCAATGGCACCGCGCGCTATATGTTCGGTATGTCTACAGAAAACGCCCGGGAATGGATGCCCAATCACCTGCTGCAATGGGAAGCCATGCGCCTGGCTAAGCAACTTGACTGCCACACGTACGATATGTGGGGCGCACCAGAGGTCTTTGACGAAAGTGATTCCATGTGGGGAGTCTTCCGATTCAAGCAAGGCTTCAACGGAATCACCACCCGCACCCTGGGCGCCTGGGATTACACCACCCGACCCGTTCTGTACCGCCGCTACACCGAAACCCTGCCCAAATTCCTCAACCTGCTGCGCCGGCGCGGATTGAAAGCCAACATAAGGAGCCTGCATGATTGAGCGCGTTCAACTTGCCCAGCTACCCACCCCGATCGAAGCGCTGCCCCACCTCTCAAAAATGTTGGGCGGTCCACAGCTTTTTATCAAACGCGATGACCTGACAGGGCTCGGCTTCGGCGGCAACAAGACCCGCAAACTCGAGTATCTTGCGGCTGATGCCCTGGCAAAAGGCTGCCAAACCCTCATCAGCACCGGCGCCGTGCAGTCCAACCACTGCCGCCAGGTGGCTGCAGCTGCAGCCAGGCTTGGGATGGGTTGTATTTTGGTGCTGGCAGGTGAAAAACCCGAACAACCGCAGGGCAATTTGTACCTGGATCTACTCAGCGGTGCCGAAATCAATTTTGTGCCAAAAGACCAGCGCGACCAAGCCCTGGCTGAGATTGCGCTGCAGGCTGAAGCAGAAAACCGTAAGCCATACCTTATTCCCTACGGCGGCTCCAACGCTATTGGTGCCATGGGTTACCGCCAGGCGATGCATGAACTACACGAGCAGGACCTCAACCCGGATTGGATCGTTTTCGCCACATCCTCCGGTGGGACACAAGCAGGCATGCTGCTTGGCGCGCGTGAAACCGGAAGCCAGGCAAAGATTTTAGGCATCAGCGTCGATAAACCCGCCCGCGAGTTCTCTGAAACCATTGCTGAGATAGCCAATGCCGGCGCGGAGTTACTGCAGCTTGAAACCCGCTTCAGATCCGAAGGAATCCTGGTTAATGGTGATTACAGCTCCGCCGGTTACGGCGTGTTGACCCCAGCGGAAAAGGAAGCCATCCTGCTGTTTGCCCGCCAGGAAGCCATCCTGCTCGACCCAGTCTACACAGGTCGTGCCGCGGCAGGCATGCTTGACCTCATCCAACAGGGATTTTTCAAACCCGAGGAGAAAGTGCTCTTCTGGCATACTGGCGGCACCCCCGCCCTCTTTGCCGAGCCTTATTGCAAGAAATTGCTCCCTACTTAAATCAAACTGACGGGAATAAGCCAATGGTTGTTTTTTAGCGCGACCAATTCTGTTCCTGAGTAAATAGCCCCCCCAAATTCCATCGGAGTGGGCATATTCTCAAGCACTTCAAAATTTTTAAAGACATGTGAAGAATTAATGGTTAGCTTAATTTCAAAGGGATACAATTTCGAATTCCGATCAACCAGCAGGTCAATTTCTTTTTGCGCAGCATCACGATAATAATACAAGCGCGGTTGTTTCCCCTGGTTCCACCAACTCTTGTAAACTTCTGAGATCACCCAGCTTTCAAACAGCGCTCCTCTTATTGGCGATTTACTCAAAGCCTCCTCGTCTTCGATGCCACACAAAAAACACGCCAAGCCAATATCAAGAAAATGTAGCTTCGGTCGCCTGACGACCCGTTTTCCCAGATTGTTAGAATAGGCAAACAGGTTTACAGTAATACCGGAAGTTTCAAGCACGTTCAACCAGCGCCGAACTGTCGTGCCATCAATTCCCAGATCACGAGAAAAGCTAGCAAGGTTTAATTCCTGAGCTGTTCTCGCTGCAACCAGGCTCACAAACTGCAGGAATTTACCGGTATCCAACACATTCGTTATCTCTTTAACATCCCGGGCTAAATAGGTCTGCAAATATGAACTATAAAATCCATCCTTCGTGACTGCCTCCTGGGTAAGAAGCCTGGGGAAGCCTCCCATCAGCATGGCATTAAACAGAGACTTCGAGTCAATCAAGGAATTATATTTTTTCAGGAGAGATTCGATCGAAGGAGGAAAGGCTTCATTCTCTATTCCTGCTAACTCACTCTGCGATAATCCGCTGAGGTGCAGTAAACGCACCCGCCCAGCAAGAGATTCTTGAATTCCTCTCATCAGCGGAAAAACCTGGGAACCGGTGAGCCAGAATTGTCCATTCAAATTGCTGTTGTCTACAGCAATTTTTATGTAGGTCAACAATTCTGGAACATACTGGATTTCATCTATCAAAACTGGTGGTTTGTATTGTTCAAGAAACAAAGAAGGTTGATTCTGAGCCAGTAAACGAACTGTGGGATTATCCAACGAAACAATCTGGCGTTTTTCAGCTGCCAACCTCTTGAGCATGGTAGTTTTGCCCACCTGCCTGGGTCCCGTGACCATTACGACCGGATACCCTTGGCTGGCATTAATAACTTCTTGTTCAAGATGGCGTGTAATATACATGGCTTCCTCAATTTTTGCAGAGTGTTTCCTGTATTATACAGGATTACATCCTGTATTTTCAAGGATTGCATCCTGTATTTTCAAGGATTATCGATTTTCCAACTGCTCCAGATTGAAGCGCACCAGATCCTGAATAAGTTCTTCGTCCAGCGGCATCGAGTAGGGAATCTGAATAGCGCCTTTACTGGTCTGGTAACCCTCAAGCCTCCACGCGAAATGCTCAATGGCTGGTGGGGTCGGATAGATCCCGAGGTGATTCTTTTGAGCCGCAAAATGAAAAACCGCCTTGCCGTGCTTCTTGAAGGTCGGCATCTGGTAGCTGAGAGTCTGGGTCAGTTCCGAATCGACCTCGCGCACAAGCTGCCTCACACGGCGCAGGACACCCTCTGGACCTCCGATGGCGCTTTGGTGATATAAGCTTCAACTAAGTCTTCCATATCAATTCCTTTACATCCTTTTTCACTTTGCGTCGAAAACTAAATTGGTTTTCAGGATAATACCTGGATTTTATCCTACTAACAACGCGTTTAACCTGGAATGTAAAAAAGGATCCGGGGAAGCAGTCAGAGTTTATCAAGCCATCAATCCCTGCTATAATCCAAAAAATGAACGTAGATATCCGTTCCACGATAATTGTGATCAGCATCATGGCAGCCATCGCAGCCATCTGGCTGGCTTTCCGTGCGCGCAGCGCTTTCCGTACCGGCAAAAAACTACCGTTCTTTTTCAAGAAACGCCAGCAGTATGAGCTCGGCGCCCGGCTGGTGCTGGGCGTGCTATTGCTGCTTGTATTCGCCTATACCAACTTTCGCTGGGGCGAAGGCTTCGCCTATCGCTACTTTCCGCCCACCCTAACCCCTTCACTGACGCCCACCGTCACGCTTACTCCCACCATCACCCTCACCCCCACCCTGACGCTGACCCCCACGCTCACCAGCACGCCTTCCGTAACCGGTACACCGTTCATCCCGGAGCAGATCGCCACCGAATTTGAGTCAATCATCACCCCGAAATCTGATTTCTCTTTCAGCTTGATTAAATTTTCAACAGAAATTGACGATGACCTGCAAGCCATTGAACCCGCCATCGAATTCGAAAACCCACTTGAGACGATCTACGGCACGTACAGTTACAACATGATGGATCCCGGCGTGCAGTGGACGGAAATTTGGGTGCGGGATGGCGAGATCGTGCACTACAACAGCGGAACCTGGCAGGGTGGCAGTGGCGGCTACGGCGCGGCTCAGCTGGAACTCCCGCCTGCAGAATGGCTGCCGGGGAGCTACCAACTACAATTTTTTATTGGGGAAAATTGGATCACGAGTGGTCATTTCCGCGTCCTCGGGAATCCCCCCACCAGCACTCCCACCATCACGCCTAGCCCCTCGCGCACGCCCACCTTCACGCCCAGCCCGTCTGCCACGCCGACGCCAACCAGGACACCCGTGCCATCCGTGACACCTTCGCCAACCGCTACTCCGCGCCCCAGCACTACCCCTTAGTTTTCGCTTAAATTGTCTGCACAAATCGCTGCAGGCTACTATATCGACGAAAAAAACGTTCGGGCTGCTGTGTTGGAATTCTTGAGAGCAGTAATTCTTCGAAGATGCCAACAAAACACAAGGTACAATTAGCAAATGACTGTAATCAAACACACCACCCCCAAAAAACGCTGGGTCATCGCACCCCTCATCCCAAACGACGTCAAAAACACCCTCAGAGATTACCCGCCTTTCCTGCGGCAACTTCTCTTTAACCGCGGCGTTACCACCCCGGAGCTTGCCCAAGCCTACCTGGGAATTGACTCTCCCACCCCAACCGATCCCTTCCTGATGATCGGCATGCGCGAAGCGATTGCTGTGATCGAACAAGCTTTGCAGGCAGGCAAGAACATCACCATTTATGGCGACTACGATACCGACGGTGTAACCGCATCCTCGCTGCTGTTCGAATTCTTCAGCCAGCTCGGTCATGAACCACGGGTCTACATCCCCAATCGCTTTGATGAAGGTTATGGGCTCAACCTGGACGCCATCGAACTGCTGGCTGCTGAAGGCACACAGCTGCTCATCACCGTCGACTGCGGCATCCGCTCACTGGAGGAAGTACAGCGAGCCAAAGACCTTGGCTTGCGCGTGATCATCACCGACCATCATCAACCCGGCGATCAGCTCCCGCAGGCTGATGCCGTCATAAACCCCCATCAGCCAGCTGACCCCTACCCCTACAAGGAGCTCGCGGGTGTAGGGCTGGCATTCAAGCTGGCTGAAGCATGGTTCCACACCCACCCAAATCCTGCCGTTGATCTCAACCATTGGCTCGACCTGGTTGCCATTGGCACTGTGGCGGACGTGGCTCCACTTACCGGCGAAAATCGCTCCCTGGTCAAACGCGGTCTTGCGCTAATGCGCCAGCCGCAGCGGCAGGGCTTGTTTTCACTGGCGCAGGTCGCCTCAATCAATCCTGCCAAATTCAACGCGGGTCACCTCGGCTTTGCCATCGGTCCGCGCCTGAATGCTGCGGGTCGCATGGAGAGCGCCTTGGATGCCTTCCGCCTGCTTACCAGCCAGGATGTGTTTGAAGCTGGCTGGCTGGCGCAGCAACTCGACTCGCTCAATTCCAGCCGCAAAGAGATCACCAATCAGATCATCGAATCGACCATGCTCAGCATCGCAGAACAAGACCCGGACGTGCCGATATTGTTTTCCGCTTCTCCCGAGTACAACGCGGGTGTGGTAGGTTTGGCTGCGGGTCGACTGACCGAGGCGTACTACAAACCCGCCATCATCGGTTCGGTGGAGGGCGACCTGATCAAAGCTTCCTGCCGTTCCATCCCCGAATTCGATATCAACCATGCCCTCAATCAGTGCTCCGACCTACTGGTGCGGCATGGCGGTCATCCGATGGCCGCTGGTCTCACCGTACGTGCCGAAAATGCCCAGGCATTTCAGGAGCGCCTCAACCATATCGCCCGCGAGAGTCTCAAGGGGCTGGATCTGACCCCTGCGCTTCACATTGATTATGAAATTGCCCTCGAGAAATTACAGGCTGAGCACTTTCCGGGTATCCTGGATGCGGTTGATCAACTGGAACCCACCGGGGCTTCCAACCCAAGCGCGTTGTTTTGCAGCCGCAATTGCCGCGTCTTGCGCGCCAACGCGGTTGGCAAGGGCGAACATCTAAAGCTATTAATCGGGGCAGGCAGCAATCAGCTTGAGGCTATCGCTTTCCGGCAGGGCGCGCTGCTTGAAAACCTGCCTGATTACGTGGATATTGCTTATACCTTTGAGATTAATGAATTTAATGGGCGCAGTACGATGCAGCTTAATGTACGCGACATTCAGCCTGTTGTCGCTTAGCCTGTGGGGTTCGCCGGCTCGATTACAAAATGCTTTTCGTTCGTTTCGATCCGTTCGTGTTTGTAAGTAACGACCTCATGGGTATTCATCCGAAAAAACTTGCCAGCAGTATTTGCCTTTTCAAGCAAGGCTTGCAGCTTCTGAATTCCGACTGCCACCTGCTCTCCCTCTTCCACTCCAAAGCGATAGGTAAAGAAAGCCGGGTTGACCTTTAGGTAGTCCTGCGCCACCGACAAAGCGTTCTGCATGGCAAGAGCATTCACGCTTACAGCCTTTTCGTACAAAGCCCCTATCGGCAGCTTTAGATTAATTCTGAGACTTTCCAGCAACACTGGCGCGTGTAAAAAGTGCGCGAACGCCGACCCCCAGGGGAGGTCCTGGATCTGCTCACCTTCAATTTCCAGTGAGAGCGAATAAAGTGACTCAACGGGTATGAGATTTTTCTCATCTTCAGTGATCAGTTCATAAACCGCGTCCATTACCTGGCGCGAATACCCCAGCAACTGATCTTTGTCAGCGACACCGGCTGAAGGTTTCAGGGATTGCCTCACCCACCCTCATCAGGAGCTTGGGTCGCTTCAACTGCATTACCCGCTGGAAGGAGTTCTGCAGTCCGCTAAAGCCAATCGGCACTACGGGCGCGCCGGTTCGCTGACTGAGCAGCGCCACGCCAATCTGAGGCTGCATCTTACCCGGTGCCCATGTCCCGCCCTCAGGAAAAATGCCAATCACACCGTCCTGCTTGAGCACATCCATAGCTTGATTCAACCCTTTTCGGTCCAGGCTGCCACGGTTAAACGGGATAAATCCATAAAAAGACACCACGCTATCAATAATCGCCTCAAAGCGCAGATCGCCCGCTCCAACTGGTTCCACCAGGCGCCTGGGGTAGACTGTTATCAGTATTGGCTCAATGTAAGCGGCGTGATTACCTGCCAGGATGACCGGACCCTCACTGGGGATTTTTTCAATTCCTTCAACTTTTGTGCGGGTTAACAGCCTCAGTAAGCCGCGTGCCAGAAAGCCCAAAATCCTGCGTCTGACTTGTAAGCGTGGGTACGGAAGGCTGTAAAGGGGCTTCGATTGTTTCATGTCAGCTCCGATTAAACAAAAAGTGCCCCCACAGGAATTCGAATCCTGGTTTTGGCCTTGAGAGGGCCGCGTCCTGGGCCACTAGACGATGGGGGCGTCAAGGTAGAAATAATATCACGCAAAATTCGATGCGTCAATGCATTGTTTACAGCTGTTGTGAGGAGGTCAGCACATGGTATACACTTTTTAGATAAGTCATACGAGTTGTACCGAGATCGATGTTTGGAGTTATGGGGGATAAGATATAAAGACATCGAGGTGCAAATTGATCAAAGCTATAACCCACTTAGATTACCAAGAATTGAGGCAGATCAGTCCGGAGGCAGCCAGGCAGGCGATTAGGGGAGGGTTTTGATGTAACCGTCCAAAAGATCCTGCTTGATGCGTTCAAAAAGGATCACGCGACCATCAGAAAACAAATCGCGGTTGACCTGCTTCAATTCGATGCCGGCTTTAACCACGCCAACGGATTCTCCGAGCAGCAGCCGCCCCAACGCCGGTTCAAGATCAATGCCGCTGCTAAGCACGCCCAGCAGTTTCTGGATGCTTTCGAGATTGGGCTGATTCTCGATGCCGATCAGGGTAATGTTTTTGCTGTTCAAGTAAGCAATCAGTTCAGGTGTACTGATTTCAGGTTGAACGAAAATACTAGTCACGGATTTTGCCAACAGCGCATCCACGGTAGCCTGCCAGTCGGCAGGGTTGGCTGGGTCATTGACTTCGGCGGTGAAAGGATAGTATTCCACGGGCGCAAAACGGGCGTTGCAGAGTCCGCAGTGGAAACGGGCCCCCGTGACAAACGCGTCGCGCGTGGTTTGCCCATCCGGCGTGGCAGCCTGGCTCAGCACCCCTACACGGAAGTCTGGAACGCCAAGCGCCAGGGCGTAACCGGCGAGGAAACTCAGCTGATCGCGGCTGGATTCAGCCGTGACGACCACGCTTAAATTGACAGTAGGAACGAGATTTGGGGCATTCAACGCCAAAAATTGTATTTGCGGCAGCACCGCAGCCAGAGTTTCAACCTCACTTGGCGAGGCAAGGCTCACTACAACCTTCACCCCAGGGCTTAATTGGGCTGCACTGAGAGAATCGGTGAGGACAAAGCTGTGCCCATTGGCATCCGCAAAGGCACTCAGTTCATTTTCGACTTGTTCAGCCAGATCTTGATCCGCATTTTGCGGCGCCCATAATAACAGTTCCGCATCCAGCAGAACAATCGGAGTGGCGGTCGGGAGTTCAGTTGGCCCGACTTCTGTTGGCACTTCAGCAGCAGGCGGTTGGGTCACTTCTGCAGTAGCAGTAGGCTGGGGTTGGCTGATGCAGGCAGAAAGCAACAGAACCAATACGAGCAGGATCAGTGGAAGGTGGATTCTCTCATTTAACATGCCCCAATTCTACCTCAAGGCTGCCACGAGCAAAGATGCGTGTCTAATACCATCACTGTATATTACTGGAATTCTGAGCGAGCTTTAGCTTAGGTGGGTATTAATTTGAGAAGCCAGTTAATATTATAGGCACGGATAGTGCAACTATAGCGGAAGTAGAACCGCTGTTATATCTTAGGAACCGGATAGCACAATGAGCATACCAACAACCGAAACCAAACCAGATGGGCTACATTCTCTTCCCCCAAAGCAAAGGCGTTCCCTGCGCAAATACATCGAAACCGCCAGCACCCGTGACAAAAATGACCTCCTGCGCGACATCGCGCGGCATACCCTGCCCCGCGCGCATTACTATTGGCAGCTTTTGATCTGCTTGCTTCTGTTAGTGATCGGAAATCTTCTGGGATCAAACCTGGTCTTCCTGGCTGGTATAATCGCTATTCCAATGGCAAAACCACTGCTGAGCCTGGTCTATGCCGGCGCTCTCCCATCAGCCAGGCATTTCTGGCATGCGATTCTGGGTTTAGTCGTCTCACTTGCAGGTTTTTTCTTAGCAGGTTGGTTTGTTCGCAATGCTGTCACTGTGCAAATGGTTGGCTTTTTATCCGAGGTGGACCTCTCAGCAGTAACTGAAGGAGGTCTGTTTTGGGCAATTCTGGTCGTTACCTCTATTTTTACCGCCTACTGGTTCACTTATCATGAAGCCCTCTCAAGGCTCTCTTCGATTTTGCTTGGTTACCTGGTGTTGATGCCAATTTTTGCCGCAGGGCAAGCTGCTTCAGCAGGTATTACCGCTGGTAGTTTACCGCTGCTCGTCGTCGGATTAAGCAGGCTCGGTCTTGCGTTATTAGTGACGTTTCTGACCACCTGGGTCTTGGGATTCCCGCCGCGCAAGGCATTTGGGATATTCATCGCTGTTTTGATATTTACCCTGGCATCGGTCAGTTTGATCGAGATCATCCACCGTGAACAGGCTTTTGTTCAAGCCCAGACTCCAGAGCCTACCATTGTTATTATTCCGACCGCCACACCAGTGCCCCCCACACCGACCTCTCCCCCGCCAACTGCCACAGCCACGAGCATCCCCAGCCCTACTCCGGAACCCACCCCGAGTCCGGAGCCGACTGCAACCGTCCCAACCTATACATCTGCTCGTGTAACGGCGCCAAACGGTCTGATCATCCGTGATGCTCCATCCACCTCAGCCTATATCCTGGCGTATGCCAACTACGATGATACCGTCTGGCTGACGGGCGTTCAGGAAACAAACCAGGGAATAACATGGGATGAGATTGTGGCAGCGGATGGAGGAATCGGCTGGGTTTCCGCCCGCTATCTGGAGATTATTAATCCTTAGGCTGTAACATCCAATAGCAGCAGATTTGAGACTGGCACGCGGATAAGCGCGCCATCCTGGCGTTGCACGACGGCGGCTTTAGCAGTCAGACCGCTCGCAAAACGTTCCTCACGTTGCGGCAGCTCTACAACCCGCCCGGTACTGCCCAGATAGGGCTCACCCAGCAGTCTCACCAGGCTGCCCACCTTCAGCGTGACTTCCTCATCAAACAACGCGGAGTTCTGCCCAGCTTCGCCAGGCAGGACTAATTCCGCCGGTTGACCAATGCCATCAGAAAGTAAAAAAACTTCCTGATCCCTCATCTTTTCCAGCAAAACAAGGCTGAAAGGATCAATTTCCTGGTCGCCAAAACCATTCAGGCTCATCACGGCAACGCGGCTACTGAGAGCATCTTTGACCAATCCGGGCACCAGCGAAGGCAGCACAATCGCGGCTGGTTTTTTTGCCAAAAGTAACCGGAATCGCTCAGGAGTGATGATGGCTCCTGAAAAAACAATTTTGTCTTTCAGTACCGGCAAATTTTCCCTTTGCGCAGGGTCATTAAAGTCAAACACCAGGCGTGTAAAGCTACCGCTGGCGTTCAGACCGTTGCTCCAGACGCCCTGGATCAAGCTGCCTGCCAAACCGATAACCGCGCCAAAACCCGGGATCAACTCCACAACAGTGCCCGCAATCGGTGCCGTTACCTGCAGTTTTTGCTCCCCCATTGCCAGGGTCACTCGCCCTTCACGCAGCGAAACGATCCGACCATCCCTGGAGGCTCTAAAAATGCGGGTAATCAAGCCAGGTTTTTGAGCAATCACATCGCCCTTGCTAACCGGTTCGCCATTCAAGCGTTTGAGGTGTTGATCCAAGCGGCTGGGATGGATTTTGAGGTGATTCACGATGTCAAAAATCTGGAACTCCTCAGGGATAACTGCCTCAGCCAGCACATCGCCCACTTTCACTTCCTGCCCAGTCCGCACCAGGACAGTTCCCGGCTGTGAAAGGCGGACTAGCTTATAGACTGGCTGACCGGATTGGATAATAACTTTGCGCATGTTTATCCTCCCAGCTCCCAAAGCCAGTTGCGCAGGGCTTCTGCACGCGCAATTTCATTCATGGGTAAGTTCAGAGGTCTGCCGCGGGCGTCGACCACCACCCCGACCTTCGAGTCCATCACACCAACCCAGCCGCCGAGCCCGGGTATCCCCATGCCGACATCACTCTCATCCTCAGGGGCAAGGTAGAGTTTTGTTTTACCATGAAGCAAGGTCTCAATGCGCTTGAGATCGCCCATTTGGATCTTGTGGAATAGCCTTGGCGTCTGTTCGCCTTCATCTACCTCAATCTGGAGCACCTTTTGTCCTCCAGAAGCCAGGGTATCCACGGTGATGACGGTCGCCAGATTGGTGAACACCTCTGTATCCATAACCTGCACTGGCAGCAAAGGATCGTGAGGCGCAAGGCTTCCCAGGGCAGTCAGAAGTTGCTGTTCATCCTGCAAGATGGTTGTAATCCCGTGCGGTAAGATGCTATCGAGCGCTATCATCAAGCCCTGGTGCGGTAATGCCCGCTGCATCTCTGACCCCGAGAGGATGATCGGTTCATAAGCACGCGTCAAACCCAGGCTGGGGTTGTACCCGAAGTCTGGATCCAATTTCTGAAGCGCAATCAACGCCTCCCGGATGCGGACACGCGCCCAGGCTTGTTCGATACTGAGATCCTCGAGGGTGGCAGGCGTGTAATCCGGGAAAAGCGTGCGGTTGTAGACATAAGTCGCGAAGCTACTGATATCCGTCAGCTGGTTGGAGAGCCCTCTTGCCATATCCAAGACCACGTCGTTCACTTGGAGGCAATGACTGATACCGTTGAGTCTCTGATCTCGTGCTGCAATTATGCTGACAGTGTCCGCGTCGATCCGCAGCATCAGCACACCCTTGCCGTTTCCGCCGCTCTGTTCCAAAAAGCGAACCATTCTGCCGGCGGAAAAATCGCTGGGGATCACACAGGTATGCAGATCATTGACAAGCTCCGCCAATCCAGGAATTCGCTGAAACTGCAGACGTTCAAATGCTGCCAGCATTGCCTTCCAGACCAGCGTTGGGTCTTCGTGACCGGGATTCGTCTGAATATTGCTTGCCAGGTGCATGTCGAGCCCGGCTTCAATCTCGCTTTGAGCGTATTCTGCCAGCTCCTGGTTGCCGCAATAGACGATCTGAGGTCGAATGGTCTGGGGGAT
The DNA here is from genome assembly GCA_002435825.1 of Anaerolineaceae bacterium UBA6133. Classification (GTDB taxonomy): domain Bacteria; phylum Chloroflexota; class Anaerolineae; order Anaerolineales; family Anaerolineaceae; genus Mesolinea. The sequence goes on along the minus strand of DIVL01000059.1, from coordinate 35,319 downwards.
GAGGTGGTAGACCAGGCGCAGGTTCTCGATGGCAGCCTTGAGCGTCTTTTGGGCTCCGCCATTTGCACCCCCACCAATCACATATAACTCAACATCGCTGGTGAGAAGTTGTTCAAGCTGGGCTGTCGCGTTCAGGTTATCCTGCAGATTGACCTCCAGCACGACCTCGCAGTTAAACAAGCTTACCAACTGCCGTAGAGGAGCGATGGAGTAGGCTTCAGAAAGACCGATCACAGCCGTGCGGATGGGCTTGCCGGCTGAAAGGGTCAGCCCGATGAAAGCTGGCGCACCTTCCAGGCGGCGGATATGTGTGATCTGCCCGCGGTCGTCAAGCAGACGGGTGTCGCTGGATCGCTCGATTTGGCGCAGAAGGTTTTGAATGCCCATGCGGAATTGGGAGCCGTCGCCTTCAATCACGGTCGGAACGCTGGAGGTTGCCTGCACAGCCCACAGACCTTCTCGCTGAGCGAATAGCCAGGCTTGCGTCTGGCTTTTTCCAATATCGAGGCTGAGATAGGTTTTTGGCACGTTAACCTCTAAAACCACAGGCGGATGAACTGGATGATGTCTGAAAGGCTGCTGATAAGGGCGATCAGAGCAGAGCTGAAAAGCCCAACGAACAGAGCCCCAAAAGTGATCCCGATGAAAATTTGACCGATACTGCCGACCCCTTCAAGGAAGACAGGACGTACCACCTCGCCAGCCTTCGACTGCCCGCGATGGTGGAAGACAAACAGAACAGAGATCACGCCAAGCAGGATCATTACGGCTCCCAGGATGGCAGACCATTGCGGTTGCGCCTCACGCATCAGTTGGTCAGGTTCAAAACGACCGAGCATGCTCAGGATCTGGGGCGCTAGCGTGCCGCGCGTGATTCCAACGATCGCCAGCGCTGCCAATGCCCCACCCAGGAACGCCAGTGGGATTGCGCCAGCCTGGGTCCCCCGCCGGAAAAACATCAGGATCATCAGGATCGAAAGCGCCAGGGGTACCAGCGCGAGCCAGAAGCCCGGACCATTCGGTTCAGCCAGGGGCAGGACCAGGTAAGGCAAAATGACTTTTTGCATCACCACCAACGCCAGGAAGGCAGCGCTGACTCCAATCAGGATGTGAGTGGCAATCCCAAAGAAAAGGCGGTCTCCAAGAATGTAGCTGAAGACCATCACCGTCAGGGCGACGCCAACGATCAGGGTGAGAAGCTCAGAAGGGCTCATTCAGCTCGCTCCTCTTCTCTTCGAATGGCATCCTCTTCGCCTTTTGAAATCATCCCCAGCAGCAGCATTACCAGCATCAGCAGCAAACCAACACGGTAGGCACGGTAGCTGAAAGTGGTTTGTGCGCCGATATTGCCGTCACCAATGCCCGCAGCATAGCCAACAAGCTGACCTGAGTCGAAGTAAGGTGAAAGAACCGGGGCTTCCATCTGGGTAGTGACCGCGGCAAAGTTCAAACTCCCAATCCAGGGAGCAATCTGCTCCAACCATCCACGGATGTTGTCAGAAAAGTCGCTCACCAAGAGAACCAACTTGAAAGAACGTAAGTCTTTCACCTGCGTGAGAGTGTCCTGACCATCTGAGATCGCGGGATTCATTGCCCGGCTGATCAGGTTCAGGTAGCTGCCTGGCAGGTGTTCCACCAGCGTATCCTCCGGCAGCCCTGCCTGCGCCAGCAGCGATTGCGCCAGGAACAGCCCAGATGGCTGGCTTACCAGGACGGTAAACTGAATGCCCTGGGAATGCAATTGCGTAAGCAATGGCGCCGCAAGGGATTCAAGCTCACGACTGGTTGCTGCCTGGTAATCCAGCACAACCAACACCCTGTCGTTTTGAACCAGTGTTTGAATTTTTTCATCCAATGCCAACGCCGGAATGCTCTTGGGAGTATCTGTCGGCATGGCGGCAGGACCAATCAGGATTGAGACGATCAAACCGATCAGCAGCAGCAAAGCCACTGCCAGGCGACCACCCCTGCCAGAAGGTTTTCGAGTCAGCTGCTTGCCGGCTGTGACGCGTCCTTCCTGCTCGATCAAAGACGCCAGCAAACTGGCGCGGTCTTGCTGGTCGCGCAAAAGCAGCAGGTCCGGAGGAACAGAGTCGCTATCCGCTGGCTCTTCAATGTCTTCAGGTGCTTCTGCCTGTTCTTCAGGCGGTAATCCAGTTTCATCCTCAGTCATGGAGGGTTCAAGTTCGCTTTGTTCGGGCGTTTCACTTGCCTCTGTTTCTGAAGCGGGCTCCTCAACCAAAGCTTCTTCAACTTCTTCTGATTGGGAGGCGTTGGTCAGGGAAACATCCTGCCCGGGTGCTTCCAGTATCTCCTCAATCTGGGGCTCTGGCTCTTCTTCCAGCGCTTCCAGTTCTCCAGCCCCCTGCTCTTCCTTCTCAGACTCATCAGTGATGGCTTCGTCCGCTTCTTCTGGCGAGAGCGCCAGGTCCTCAGCGGGAATCGGCTCCAGGATTTCATCCTCATCATCTGGGATGTTGTGAAAATCGTCTTCGGTCAGCTCGGGTTCATCCTGAACAGGCTCGTTCAATTCTTCCGTTTCAGGTTCAGCAGGAAGTTCTTCCTCCTCAGCGCCAGTGCTGGTGGTGGGAAGTGGTTCTGCTTCCTGCTCAAAATCTTCCGCCAAAGCTTGCCGGCGCAGCTCATCCAGCGCTTCGTCTGTCCACTCCCGCGGCATCTCATCCGCATAGTTGGGTTTGGTTTTGACTTCGTGCGTGATCTCTTCTTCCAGGTGCGGTCGCAGGGCACGGATGCGCTGGAGCCATTCCGGAACCTGGTCGGAGTCCTCGGTTTCATTTGGAAGCTGTCGAGCCCGCACGCTGTTTTCCTGCTGACTTTTCTCGCGGACGCGGTTGATCCAGGCGTTGAATTCCCCTTCCACGCCAGCAGAAACCTCCTCGCTGCGAGCTGCATCCATGGCAATCGTTCCGCTTGCCAAATCGCCGATGGCATCCTCTTCCCCCTGGGCGCGCTCGCGCACCTTGGCCAACCAGTCGGGTAATTCTTCTGAGTTGAGCAGAGATTCATTAATTTGATCAGCTGGTGGAACCTCCGGGATTGGCTCAACCTCAGTGGGTGTTTTCAGGGAAGGATCATTGCGGATTTCTTCAATGATGTCTGGCAAGGAGTCTTCCGATTGTTCATCAGGCGATTGGGGCTGCCCGAAAATGGTAAACAGGTCTTCCATTTCCGATCCGCAGTGCACGCAGCGTGTTGCCATTGGCAGGTTTTCCTTGCCGCAGTTTGGGCACAGGTTGAGTTCAGAATGATCTTCAGTCATTTCCGAATCCTTCCATTCCAAACAACACTCTGAATGCCATCAGCAGCAGCCCAATGCCAATCCCGATCAGCAATCCACGCGCGCCGATCATCGGCAGCCCTTCCACAAAGCGAATGACTTCGTTCAGCACAGGGATGTTGAGGTTTTGCGGGAAACCGAGCCCAAGGATCAGGAAGATGATCGCGCTGACACCAAAGGAAACCGTCAGGGAAGACCAACCTCTCTCGCGGAAGATTTTCATCGCGGCACTCATCATGACCAAGGCTACCAGCCCCAGTAAGGCAGTCTCGATTGGTCGGATAATGGCACCTACGAATTTGAGAAAGGACGGGCGATCCACCCCAAGCAGCAGACCAAGAGCCAGCGTGGTAATGAAACTGATAACCAGGACCAGGCTGAGTAGAAAGCCCTTTTTACCTTTAGCGATGAAACGCACGTGCGTGAGAACCAGGCTGGCAATCGCCACCAATAGCGCCGCTCCCGCAACGATAATCACCCAGTTCAAGACTATTGCAAGGATGCCGCCGCCCTGGGGCACGATGAACATCGCAGCCAGCACAATCAGACCGCTCAAAGCACCAACAATCAGGGGTATTGGGCGTTTCATGGCAGCGCACCCCCCATCGTCAGGATCGCGCCGAGCAGCAAGCCGATGCTGATGGCGATGCGCAGCCAGTCCTGCGCGCTCAAACTCGCCAGCGCTGACTTGCGCTGATCCAGCTTACCCGCGGCATTGAAGACATCCTCGCCTATCAGGTTAACTGAATTTCCAAAAAAGCCTGCTGCTTGTCCGCTCAGCGACGAAATTGCACTGATAGCAGGTAGCAAATGGCGATCAGCCTGATCCAGCACCAGGAGTATCACCGGGCTCATCTGCCCTGCAAGCAGCAAGCCAGCATTCGAGGAATCAGGAATTTGATTGACCAAGCTGGCGGTGTACGCCAGGGGGCTTGTTCCGCTCAACTGGCTGAGGGACCCACTGAAGAGTTCGCTTGCCAGCGCGCCTCGATAGGCTCCATGCACCACCATGCGGCTGAGGCATGCCAAAACGCCGTCACCGCTGTAAGATTGTAGCGGTTGATCGTTGAAGAGTGAGCGTTTTAGCAAAGCCCGTTGCAGGTTCAAACCAGAAGCACCCGCCAGGTCAAAGCTGGCATTGGTAAGGGCTTGCCCTAATCCGACCACCAGGCGTTTACCCTGTTCGGATGAGACATGCAGCAGATTTTCGACAGCTTCTTTGGCGGGTTCAGGGGTGTGTTTGGGCTGGTTTCTTTTGAGGACTAACAGGTTGATCAGCAGGAAGAGCAGCCCGGCAATACCGAGGGCAAGGGCGAGCTGGTCATTGAGCGTAAGGGCAGAGAGCATTGTTTCGCCTTAGACCCTTCCTTGAATACGGGTTTTCTTTAATGCACAGCAAAGAGAACCAGCCGCTGATTTCATGGATAAAGTATAGCATATCATGAGTCGCGGATAGGAAAAAATTATCCTTGGCTTATCTGCAAAATCATCCGCTTCGCGGGTACAGAAATTCGTAGGGCGAGCTTGAGGGCACCGTAAACTATGTGGCAGACGAACGTATCGTGCCCTCAATCCGCCGGGCGAACGATCAATGGTGTAATGGCGGATTGGAAGCACACCAAGGTCGTTGCATGAAAATGCGCGCAGTGCTTCCAAGCTCGCCCAACGGGTACTGGTTTCGATTTTGTTAAGGGATTACACAATCGATCGTGCCGGTGTCCTCGGTGCGAAGTCTCCCCGTGGGACCGAGCACGCGAACTGACCAAAGGCCTCCTTTTTTCCCATTACCGTTGTTGAGATCACCGGTAGGGGCGAAGCATTCTCTACGGATGGCTTGCAAATAGCATTGCATTTATATTGAAATGCTTCGCCCCTACGTTGATTTCCAAACAATCCCTCGACCGAGGATCGAAATTGATGGCGGATTGGAAGCACACCAAGGTCGTTGCATGAAAATGCGCGCAGTGCTTCCAAGCTCGCCCTACGGATACTGTTTTGGTTTTTAAATAAATAAAGGCACATCGCAATGCCCTGCTTCGCGGGTACAGAAATTCGTAGGCGAGCTTGAGGGCACCGTGAACGAGGTGATGGACGAACGTATCGTGCCCTCAATCCGCCGTGCGAACGATCAATGGTGTAATGGCGGATTGGAAGTACACCAAGGTCGTTGCATGAGGATGTGTGCAGTACTTCCAATCCCGCCCTACGGATACTGTTTTGGTTTTTAAATAAATAAAGGCAGATCGCAATGCCCTGCTTCGCGGGTACAGAAATTCGTAGGGCAAACTTGAGGGCACCGTGAACGAGGTGATGGACGAACGTATCGTGCCCTCAATCCGCCGTGCGAACAATCAATGGCGTGATGGCGGATTGGAAGCACACCAAGGTCGTTGCATGAGGATGTGTGCAGTACTTCCAATCCCGCCCTACAGATACTTTTTTCGATTTTGTTAAGGGATTACACAATCGATCGTGCCGGTGTCCTCGGTGCGAAGCCTCCCCGTGGGACCGAGCACGCGAACTGACCAAAGGTCTCCTTTTTTCCCATTACCGTTGTTGAGATCACCGGTAGGGGCGAAGCATTCTATATGTGGATGGCTTGGAATTAGTATTAAAATAATATTGAAATGCTTCGCCCCTACGTCTGAATTCCAATCAATCCCTCGACCGAGGACCGAAATTGATGGCGGATTGGAAGCACACCAAGGTCGTTGCATGAGGATGCACGCAGTGCTTCCAAGCTCGCCCTACGGATACTGTTTTGGTTTTTAAATAAATAAAGGCACATCGCAATACCCTGCTTCGCGGGTATAGAAATTCGTAGGGCGAGCTTGAGGGCACCGTGAACGAGGTGATGGACGAACGCATCGTGCCCTCAATCCGCCCTGCGAACGATCAATGGTGTAATGGCGGATTGGAAGCACACCAAGGTCGTTGCATGAAAATGCGCGCAGTGCTTCCAAGCTCGCCCTACGGGTACGGTTTCTGATACAAAAACGGGATGAGGTAAAAATCCTCATCCCGACTTACGGTTCTTAATTCTTTCTAACTATGGATCGCGGCGCCAAGAGCGGCTTCAGCCGCTTCCATGACCGCTTCTGCCAGCGTGGGATGGGCGTGGACAGAATGGGCAATCTCTTCCACCGTGAGTTCGTTTGCCTGGGCCAGGACCAGCTCGGGCAGCAGCTCGGAAGCTTCAGGTCCAACGATCGTGGCACCTAAAATTTCACCGTACTTTTCATCCGTTACGACCTTCACCCAGCCCTGATACTCTCCCAAGCCGAGCGCCTTGCCGTTAGCCTGAAAGTTGAACTTGCCAACCTTCACCGCAAAGCCTGCCTCCTTCGCCTGGGCCTCGGTGTAGCCAAAGGACGCAACCTGCGGCGAGGAATAGGTTGCCCGTGGGATCATGCGGTAATCCAGGGTTCGCGGTTCCTTGCCAGCGATATTCTCCGCGCAGATAATTCCCATCGCTGAAGCTGTATGGGCAAGGAGCAATTTGCCAGTCAGGTCGCCGATCGCCCAGATGCCGGGTATGTTCGTGCGCATGCGCTCATCCACCACCACGAACCCGCGCTTGTCGGTTTCAACGCCCACCTCTTCCAAGCCGATCCCCTCGGAATTGGGCTTAAAGCCCACCGCCACAAGAGTTTCCTCAGCTTCGAGGGTTTCTTCCCCCTTTTCACTCTCGATCAGCACCTTGGTGCCAGTCTCCGTACGCTCAACGCTCTTTACCTTCGTGCCAGCAAAAACTTTCACACCGCGTTTTTTCAGGGCTTTGGCAAGCTCAGCGACGGCTTCCTCATCCTCGTTGGGTAGGATGTGCGGGAGCATTTCCACCACGCTCACTTCCACGCCGTAGCCGCTCCAAACCGTCGCAAACTCGATCCCGACTGCCCCTCCGCCAATGATCACAGCGGATTTCGGCAGGCTCTCGAGCAGGATTGCGTGCTTGTAATCCAGGATTTTTGTGCCGTCAGGCTCCATGCCGGGGATCACGGTAGCATGCGCGCCGGTAGCCAGGATGACGTCCTGCGCCTGTACTTCCTCTTCGCCGCCGTCCGTGAGCGCCACCAGGAGCTTACCCGGAGCGGTCAATTTGCCTTCGCCGTTGATGACTTCGATGTTGTTCTTCTTCATCAGGAAACTGACACCCTTGGTCAGCCGCTGGCTGACCTCCCGGCTGCGTTTATACGCAGCCGCATAGTCAAGCTGGAGGTTGTCGAAGCTGATGCCGAATTCTTTTGCTTCGGTTCGCAGAAGATATGCCAGTTCAGCATTCCTCAAAAGTGCCTTGGAGGGGATGCAGCCGACATTCAGGCACACTCCACCCAGGTACTCCCTTTCGATAATACCCACCTTCTTGCCAAGTTGAGCGGCTTTGATTGCCGCGACGTAACCGCCAGGTCCTGCTCCTAATACTACAACATCAAATTGTTTCATGGTCGCTCCTTTCCCTTTCAGGGAATTAATTTTGATCTGCATTGGCCGTATCATTGTGATTGATTCGCAACTCCAATGCGTGATCGATGATGCGGTTGACTTCGGATTGAGGAGTTTTTTCTGATCCAAAGCGGTTGGTCCCAAGCCCAACCACAGATACTTTTACACCGCTTTTACCAAGATTTCTAACCTTCATTCTTTTTTCCTAATCAGTTTTATCGTTGTTTTTTTCTGGATTTTGATCTAATTTCCCTTTTCCTAATTGTTGTGAACGTGAATATGCAGCCCAAATGGCTCGTGAAATTGCGGTGCGAAATCCGGCTTTTTCCAGATAATACAATGCGGCAGCAGAGGTGCCACCCGGCGAAGTCACTTTATTTCTCAGGTCAGCTATATGGACCGATTGGCTCTCATAGAAATCGACAGATCCACGAATCGTTTCGATGACAAGTTTTTCAGCCACATGCCTGGAGAACCCCAAATGAACGGCTGAGTCCATAAATGCTTCCATGAAAAGGTAAACGTACATAGGACCGGTACCTGAAACCGCGGTTGCCATATCCAGATAATATTCTTCATCGACCTGGATATTTTCCCCCAATGCTTGTAGCATGAGGTGTGCTTTCCCTAAATGTTTTTCAGTAACAGCGTTGGAAGCGAACCAAACCGTGATCCCTTTGCCAATTTGACCCGGTGTGTTTGGCATAGTGCGAACAACCGCTTGATGTGCCAATCCGTTGGAAATCTTTTCAATCGTAGCACCAGCTATGATGCTGATAACCACAGCTTCTGATGGGATAAACCCCTTTAATTCCTTTAATACCTTATCCAATATTTGTGGTTTTACCGAGAGCAAAACAATATCTGCATTAGCTAAAACCTGAACGTTTTGAGGAGAAGTTTTGATTCCATATTTGAGCTGCAGTTCTTCACAACGTTCCAGGCGTGGTTCTGATGCGTGAATATTCTCCGGAGAGGTTAGTTTCTGTCTGAGCAAACCAGCAATGATGGCTTCTCCCATTGCACCTGCACCAATTATTGCGAATTTCGTTTGATTGTTCATTGCATTTTCCTTAAAAGTTATTTACCAGAGACCATCTTCCAAAAATAGCCATGGATATCGCATTTTTACCATTCTTCTCATGTAACAACACTTCCCCAACCGAAGTGATACCTTGATGAGCGCGCATCATTTACTCAATAACTCCGACATCTTCAGGTCGGATATCAAAATAGTAAGGATCAGTCATTTTTTCTGTGGCGGGAAGGTTTAGCCACAATTGCACACCAAAAAAACATTCTGCTTCATGGTTGCTCATTCTTACTTGATAAATGTTCCGGCTCTGAGTTCGTCAAACGCCAGCTGCAGTTCTTCACGTGTGTTCATCACGATCGGTCCGCCCCAGGCGACTGGCTCATGCAGCGGTGGCGCTGAAGCCAGGAAAAAGCGCAAGACCTCACCCGGCAAAGCGCTAACCTCCACCAGCTCGCCCTCACCCAGCAGCAAAGCCGTTTTCTCTTCAAAAATTTCGCCATCGAGCATGCCAGCGCCCTCGATCAGAAAGACAAAAACTGTCTCGCCATCCTTCACGGGGATTTCAATGCTCTGACCTTCGTCGAGCTTCACGTCCAACAGCGTTGCCTGAATGTGGTGCGGAGTCACCCCTCGGATGCCTTCATACTCGCCGGAAATAACCTTCACGATCCCGCCATTTTCTTCCATGCAGCCCACATCCTGCGGCTCAATGTCGAAATACTTTGGATTGGTCATTTTTTCGGCAGCAGGCAGGTTCAGCCAGAGCTGCAGCCCCAGCAAGCGCTCAGCTTCCTGCGGCATTTCCTGGTGCAGGATGCCGCTGCCTGCCGTCATCCACTGGCAGGCACCGGAGGTGATCAGACCCTTGTTGCCCAGGCTGTCCTCGTGCGCGATCTCTCCCGTTACCAGGTAGGTAATCGTTTCGATGCCGCGGTGCGGATGTGTCGGGAAACCGCGCATATAATCATCGGGGTTGCGCGAGTCAAAGGAATCCATCATCAGGAAGGGGTCAAAATCCTCGATGGTGCTGCCCCCCAAAACCCGGGTGAGGCGAACTCCGGCACCATCGACAGCCGATTTGCCCTGTACAACACGAGTTACTTTTCTTATCTTCATTTTTTAAATCCTCGCAAAATCAATAGCCAAATTCGCCGGTCAGTGATTCGTCGTTTTCGATCCAATCCTGAACCGCGATACGGCGGTAGTTATCTTTATCATCACGAATAAATACCTGCTCAATCCCGGCGTTGATGATCAAGCGTTTGCACATGGAGCAGGGATTGGCATTCTTGACGTAATTGCCATTGTCTTTCAGGTCGATCCCGGAAAGATACAACGCGCTGTTCAGCATGCGGTCGCGCGAGGCGCTGATGATCGCATTGGCTTCGGCATGCACGCTGCGACAGAGTTCGTAGCGCTGCCCGCGCGGGACTTGCAGTTTTTCACGGATGCAGAAGCCGAGGTCAATGCAGTTGGCTCTCCCCCGCGGCGCGCCAACATAACCCGTCGAAACGACCTCATCATTCTTGACGATTACCGCGCCATATTGCCTACGCAGGCAGGTGCCGCGCTGGCTGACCGTTTCAGCCAGGTCGAGATAATAGTTGATTTTGTCACGTCTGATCATTGACAACCTTTTTGTTTTTCCAGGTTACCAAATTGTAACCGAGGCGAACAGAATTGCATCCGCGGATCCTGCTTGCAAAATAACTCATAGTTGCCCACAATCGTACCAAAACCAGACGCCTGATGGAACTGCCATGGTGTACAAGCTGAACAGGTTTTCTCTACAGACCCTCGTCTTCCACGAACTGGTAAAAGGCTTTCTCAGACTTTTGATCAGCAGGGGAAATTGTGCCGACCGGGGAAGCGTAGACCGTAAATTCTTCCTCACCATCTAGACCAAACAGGGAGTCGCAAACTGCCATGTCGAAGGCAGCGATGGCGCAGGTGCCCAGCCCAAGGGCGGTGGAGGCAAGGTACAGGTTCTGATCGACATGACCGGCATCGATCAGGGCAACCCGGTGCGCCCAAATGCCGTAGCGCCATTCGCAGCGGTAGGGCAAAAAACTCCAGTAAAAGACCACGCTGGCTTTGGACGCCCAAATTTGCCCTTCAAGGGAAACTGAAATAGCCGCGGGCAGGTCTTCCACCGGATGCAGGAATTCGAGCTGGTGACCCATGGGCAGGTAATGGTACGCACCCGGCTGCAAGCCCTCCACGTGCTGTACGAGCAGGTAGGTCTCAAAAGGATGTCGCGCGCCGCCGGAAGGAACCGTGCGCAACGTGGCGTAAGATTTGCCGCGGATGTCCTTGATCCCCTGGGTAGCCCAGAGCAAAAAGGAAAGCTGCAGCAGGCTGATGGGCTGCTGGGTGTAAACCCGCGAGCTCCTGCGCTTGGTCAGCAGAGTGATGAAATCATTTTGCAGGTCGAGATCCTCGAAATTTCTGGAAAGCGGCATGGCTTGGTCGGTCATGGGCGCTTTTACCAGCGGAGGCTGTGGCAACTTAAGCTGCTGGTCTGATACAAAGTCATCATAAGGGCTGGTGGAGAAGCTTTTCATGAAACTGCGACCGTCAGCGATCAATTTCTTTTGGGTTTCGGGATTTAGCATGGGTTGTCCTTTTTAGTAGCGGGTTTGGATGAATTATAGACGGATTGGCAAATAATTCTTTGGAATGGTGAAATGTGAGATCGATCCGAAGAGTATTGTCGGAGTGAGCCCGCAAATCATTAAATAGAGTAAGAGATTGTTTGGCGGCCTCATTCCGACCTACACAGGCAATCTCCGCGTAGGTCAGGTTCTTCTGCCTGCCCCAGAGCAAAGCGAATGGGGTTGAACCTGACGTCACACTTGGTGGAAATTAAAGTCCTCAACGAAAGTGGATTTTTCTGCGCCAATTTGTCGTTGCGTGGCGGATGACTGTTGGAGGGAACGGTCTTGCGCCGTTCCGCTTGTTTGTGGCGGATGATTGTTGCAGGGAACAGTCTTGCTGGTTACATTTGGTTGTGTTTGAGGAAGGGGTCACCCTCTCCGCTTCGCTACCAGGGCAGGGTCCCCTTCTCTACCAAAACAATTAATCAGCAGTGGCATTTTAATTGTGGGTTTCTGACAAAATAAGAGGTAGGGTGGGTAGGCGTCGCAAAGCATTTACAGGAGGCACACCTGGCTATAGCATACCCACCACAAACACTGGTAATCCTTGCTGTTGGTGGGTTGGCTATTGAGATGTTCAGACAGGTTGAATTAATGCGACGCCAACCCACCCTACGACAATTATTGCCAACCTATGGTGGGTAAGTCAGGGCGTAGGGAACGGTCCTGCGTGGTTCCGTTTGGTTGTGTTTACGGAAGGGGTCAAGCCCCTTCCCTACGAAAGGATTTCAACAAGGGTGTATTTTTGCGCCAATCCGGCGTGGCAGATGATCGTCGTAGGGAACGGTCTTGCGCCGTTCCGCTTGTTTGTGGTGAATGATTGCGTGGTTCCGTTTGGTTGTGTTTGCGGAAGGGGTCAAGCCCCTTCCCTACGAAAGGAATTAAGCCAAGCGGGGTCCAGTCGGACCCCGCATTGTACCAATTGCTTAGACTCCCAACCTGTAATTACTTGCCTGAAATCGTGACACCGCTAACCCTGATCCAGGGTAGTAACCAATAGCCTGAGTTCTCACGTTCCTGGCTGACTGCAACCGTATCGCGCAGCATGTCTGCCAGGTTGCCGGAGATCATCACCTCACTCAAAGGCTTGGTGATCCGCCCATTTTCGATCAAGAAGCTGTTCTTTGCCACGCCGCTCAGATCGCCCGCTGGACCCGGATTCCCGCCTGAGAACCTCCCCATCAGGATGCCCCTCTCCACCCCGGAGATGACTTCATCAAGAGGCGTATCGCCATTGCCAAGCACGTAGGTCCCTCCGCTGTTTTTGGAACGCGGCAAGCCCGTTCTGGCGGCGCCGTAACGACTGAGGCTGAAGTTCTTGAGCACACCCTTTTCAATCAGGGGCATGTTTTCAGCCACATAGCCATCACCGCTCAACGGACTTGTGCCAGGCAGATCGGGATGCTCTGCGACCAGTTCAAAATTGATCAGCGGGCTGGCAACCTGCTCGCCAATTCTATCTTTCCATGGGCTGGTTCCTGAGATCAACGCTCCATCTTGCAGGTAGGTGTCCGCCACGTAATACAGGATGTTTTCCAGGCAGCCCGGGGTGATGACTACATCGCCCTCAAAACTGCCCGCGAATTGTTCCGTCACAATCTGACGCTGGGTTTCATCCAATAAGCGCCTGACCCGGTTTTCCTCGCAGATCCGATCGGCAGGGTTTTCGTAGACCGTGGCAAAGTAATTGAACGAAGAGGTTTTCTCCTCCTCCTTTGCCATGAACATGTTGCTCAGTTGGTAGAGACCCCGCTGGTCAGAAAGCCTGACGCCGTTGGTATTGGCATAGAGTTTCTCTCCGAAATTATGCTCAATGCCGATAGAATCAAAGCTGATCTTTGGAAAGTCCTGCCTGACATCCTTCAGCATCTGCTCCAATTGCCGGTACATGGCATCCAGGTCAGGTTGCTCGTCGCCGGCAGAAAAGCTAAGGTTTTCCTGGAGCTCGGCGATGCCTTCCGCTTCGTCCGGGGCAGCCGACTGCGCCGCCTGCCAGGCTTCCCGCACCGCTGCCTTGATGTCCTGCGGAGCGAAGCTATTGAGGGTGGTGCTGCCCTTGCGTTTATCCTTTAGCAGTTTCAGGCAGACCTTGTCCGAGAACACCGTGCGCACCATGCTGACTTTTCCGAGCTCGTAATAGACCTCGGTCAGCGCGCTGCGGCTCACCCAGGTTTCACCTTCATCCGCCCCAATTGCCCTGACCTCAGCCAGGATCAACTCAGCTGCCTCGAGCAGCGCTTTATCTTTCACTTCAAAACCCTGTTTCATGACCGACCTCCCACATTGATCTGAACCTTGATTGCCGGTCCGCCCATACCCACCGGGATCATCTGTTTTTTGCCACACATGCCCGAGTTGGTCCAGGTGACGGTGTCGCTGACCATGTCGGCTGTTTTGAGCACCTCAAACGCCACACCCGAAACGGTAGTGTCCTTGACTGCCCGCCCCAGCTTGCCATTTTTGATCTCAAAGCCCATCGGCACACCAAACATGAATTCGCCGGTCGAATCCGCCTGACCGTTATTCATGTCGGTAAAGTAATAGCCGTCCTCAACCGAAGCGATCATGTCCTCCAGCTTGTCGGTTCCGGGCAGGATGCAGGTATTGCGCATGCGGATCAGCGGTTCGTCAGAGAAATCGAAAGCGCGCGCGTTGCCATTTGGCGTATGCCCATATTTTAGGGCTGATTCTTTATTGTGCATGTATCCGGTGAGGATGCCGTTTTCGATCAGCATTTGGTCCTGCGTCAGCGTGCCTTCATCGTCCACGAACACCGGCACGGGTGCCAGCTTGCCGAAGGCAGTGTGGGCAATATCCACCAGGCTGACCTTTTCGCTGGCAACCTGCTTGCCAAACATCGGACCGCCCACCGAGCCGGTTTCCACAAAATCCGCCTCCACGGTATGCCCGACAGCCTCATGCGCCAGGATGCCTGCCAGGTCTGAATCCAGGATGACGGTTTGGATGCCAGGTTTGGCATAGACGCCCTCAGCCTTCAGGATCAACTGCTCGTATTGCTCTTCGAGCTTGCCAAAGAAGTCCCCGGCATTCGGGAAAGTGCTCAGAAAGTTGCCATAACCGCCCATCACGTCATAGAGTTCCACGGGTTGACCGTCTTTGTCCTGGGTGGTCATGAAAACGTAAACGTTCGAGCGCGGCACATATGAGTGCGAGACCACGCCATCGCTGGTGTAGAGCAATTTTTCCATGTCGAGCACGCGGGCAAAAATCCGCCGGCTTAGCAACTTGGGGAAACGCTCGGCGATGTAGCTGTCGAGCTCGTCGACGATGCCCAGCAGGTAACTCTGCTCCACCGGCACATCGTGTTCCAGCCCATCCTTGCGAACGAAAGGCGCGTTGGCAGGGAAGTCCGGTTTGCCGCGTTGGACGCGACTGTCCAGAAAAGCGGCGTGGCTGCTGGCGGTCTGCACCACCTTTGCGATCGCCTCCAGGTCGTCCCCGTAGCCAGTGCCAGAGGCAAAGCCGTAGGCGCCCCCCTTTACTACCCGCGCTGAAAGACCCCGGCTGGTGCCGCTGTTGTTGGCTGTCAGGCTGCCGTTGAGCATCACCACGGAGCGATTGCGATTCTGTTGGGCACGAAGTTCGGTATATCCCGAAAAACCATATTTGTTGACATAAGCTTGAAGATAATCCTGAAGCATTCACTACCTCCTGTTTAACCTGCCCAATATGATAACACTGCTGCATAGAGAACAAGTAAGTTTTGTCAAATGCCAGTAGGAACGATATCTCAACCATTAAAACTTGCCTACAGAGCCTGCGGATGCTACACTTAAGCGAGGTGAAAGGCGGTTCATGGCAACTCCGGAACAGCAGATTGACTATCAAAGCGTGCTGAACAAATACCGACCCCAATATCCTGAAGGGGTGCTTGGCGTGTTGGTGTTTGATGACTCCAAGCTCATGGCTTCGAGCGGATCGCTTTTACCTGCGTCGCTGGAGGAGTTTCCGCCACCTGCGGCCACCCCCAACAAGATCAACGCGCGCAGGGTGAACGAACAGCCCTGCCTGATCTACAGCGACTTCCTGCCGGATAAAAAGCAGGTATGCCTGATCTTCCCCGCCCACGTTCGCCTCTCCTCGCTGCAAAGCCAGGCTGCCAAAGCCATGGAAGACCTGACAGCCCTGAGTATCCCCAAAAATGGCGGTCTGAGCAGCCGCGAGGAAGCGGTGCTGGCGGAATTCATCCAGGCTGCTGCCAGTTCAAAATACGCCCATGACGCTGAAAGCCACACGCAGCCGGTGCGCGTAAGCGGAGCGCAAATTGCCCCAAATTCAGCCCAGTCTGCCACGCACGCGCTCTACTGGCCTTACTGGTATCAAATCTTCTAACGAGGTGCTTATGCCCAAAATCCTTTACCTGCTCGATGGTCACGCCATCGCATACCGCGCTTACTTTGCCCTGACATCCGGGGGTTCCACCCGCTGGGCAACCAGCTCCGGTGAGCCAACTGCCGGAATTTATGGCTTTGCCAGCATGCTGCTGAAACTGCTCGAACAGGAAGAGCCTGACTATCTTGCGGTTTCTTTCGACACCGGCAAAACCTTCCGCCACGAGATGTACCCCGAATATAAGGGCACCCGCGCCAAAATGCCTGATGATCTGCGCGCGCAAATTGAACGCATCCGCGAGATGGTGGACTGCTTTAACATACCCCGTATCGAGGTGGAGAATTACGAGGCGGATGACGTCATCGGCAGCCTCGCCACCTGGGCAACCACCAAGGAAGGATTGGGCGTCAAGATCATCACTGGCGACCGCGACCTGCTGCAGCTGGTGAACAACCGCATCGTGGTTGCTCTGCCCAATAAAAGCGGTCAGAATGACGACTACTTCGCCGAGGATGTTGAAGCCAGGCTGGGCGTGTTGCCGGAACAGGTCGTGGATTACAAAGCACTGCGAGGAGACCCCTCGGATAACATTCCTGGTGTTAGGGGTGTGGGCGAGAAAACTGCCGTGAAGCTGATCAGCGCCTATGGCAGCCTGGACAATATCTATGCCCACCTGGAAGAGATCCCTGGAAAAGCCGGAAGAGACCTGAGTGCCGGCAAAGAAGCCGCCTACCTCAGCCAGGACCTGGCGCGCATCCGCACCGACCTACCGGTCACGCTTGACCTGGATCAGGCAAAGCCAAGCCGGTTTGATCCTCTCGCCGTGGAAAAATTGTTTCACCAGCTTGAGTTCCGCACCCTCACTCAGCGCTTGAAGAAGCTCAATCAGCGCCTCAAACCCTCGCTGAACCCCCAGCCGGAGCAAGAAAGCCTCTTTGGCAATGAACCCGCTCCAGCAGAACCGGAAACCACCATGCCGCACAACTCTGAGTTCGAAACCGTTGTCGTAGACAGCTTTGAAAAGCTAAAAGCATGTGTGGGTGATCTCAAAAAAGCCAGCATGATAGCTTTCGACACCGAAACCACCGGAATC
The DNA here is from genome assembly GCA_002435825.1 of Anaerolineaceae bacterium UBA6133. Taxonomy (GTDB): domain Bacteria; phylum Chloroflexota; class Anaerolineae; order Anaerolineales; family Anaerolineaceae; genus Mesolinea. Next base: position 18,439 of record DIVL01000059.1, on the reverse strand, counting down.
GACCCACTTCAGGACCAACTCGTGGGCATTTCGCTGGCAGGTGGCCCGGAAAAAGGCTATTACATTCCTCTTGGGCACGATGACGGGCAACAATTACCGCTGGAGGACGCGCTCTCAGCCTTGAAAACGCTGCTGACGGACCCAAAAATTGCCAAAGTAGCGCACAACGCCAAGTACGATCTGCTGGCTCTGCGCCAGGAGGGGATCGACGTCAGCCCAATCACCTTCGACACGATGCTGGCGGAGTGGCTGATCACGCCCAACTCGCGCCACCTGGGTCTCAAAGCCTTAGCCTGGGTGCGCTTGGGAGTGGAGATGACCCTGATAGAGACCTTGATCGGCAAAGGCAAAAGCCAGATCACCATGGCGCAGGTGCCCATCGCCAAGGCGGCACCCTACGCCGCTGCTGATGCAGTCATGACCTTGCGGTTGGTTCCGCTGCTGGAAGCTGACCTGCAAACTCACGCTGTGGATAAACTCAACCGGGAGATTGAAGTCAAACTCATCCCCATCCTGGCAGACATGGAAGAGGCTGGCATCCTGTTGGACTTGCCGCTTTTTGACCAGTTCTCGCATGAACTTGAACTGGAGATCCGCCAGCTTGAGCAGGCAATTTACCAGCAGGTTGGCGAGGAATTCAACATCAACTCCACCCAAAAGCTTTCTGATGTGCTCTTCAAGAAACTGGCGCTCGACCCGCCGGATGTGACCAAAAAGACCAGCAGCGGTAAGTTTTCTACTGCTGCCGGCGTGCTCGAAGAAATGAAAGGCATCCACCCAATCATCGAGCTGGTACTGAACTACCGCGAACTGACCAAGCTGCAATCCACCTACGTGGACGCGTTACCGCAGCAGGTAAACCCCAAAACCGGACGCGTGCACACCACGTTCAACCAGACCGGCACCGTGACCGGGCGCATCGCCTCGCAAAACCCAAATCTGCAGAACATCCCCACCCGCACCGACCTTGGGCGGCGTGTTAGGCAGGGCTTCATTTCCGCGCCTGGTAAAAAGCTGCTGGCGGTGGACTATTCCCAGATTGAGCTGCGGATCGTGGCGCATATCGCCCAGGATAAGGCAATGATGGATGCTTTCCACAAGGGGCTGGATATCCACGCTGCCACCGCTGCCGCCATCGAGGATGTGCCGATAGAGCAGGTCAGCAAGCAGCAGCGCCGCCATGCCAAAGCCATCAATTTTGGCCTGATATACGGCATGAGCCCCTTCGGCTTAACGCGCACCACCGACCTGACCCTGGCGGAAGCCGAAAACTTCGTCAAGGAATATTTCAAAGAGTTCCCGGGGGTGAAGGCCTGGCTGGATAAGACGCGCGTCGAGGCTGCCCAAACTGGCAGCGTGGAAACGCTGCTTGGGCGCAAACGCTACTTCCCTAACCTGAAGGCTGGCACAAATTACATCATGCGCCAAAGGGAAGAACGCGAAGCCATCAACGCGCCTGTCCAGGGGACTGCCGCCGATATCATCAAAATTGCCATGGTGCGCTTGCCTGATGCCCTGCGCAAGGCAGGACTGAAAACGCAAATGCTCTTGCAGGTGCACGATGAGTTGATCTTTGAGGTGCCTGACGCGGAGATTGAAAAGACGATGAAAGTGGTCAAAGAAGTCATGGAAAACGCCATGGAGCTATCCGTCCCACTGGTCACGGAAGCACGGCTTGGCAGCAATTGGGGTGAGCTGGAAAAGGTGGACGAGGAACCAGTGGTGATAGACCTGGAAGAGTAATGCAAGTCTGCAAGTGAATGCCTGATTGTACCGGTGAGGGGGGAAGGGTTGCCTACTTGTCATCCCATTGCAGAATCAAAACAGTACCCGAGGTTGAGACAAAGTGCCTGTAGGGCGAGATTGGAAGCACTGCACACATCATCCCGCAAAGGCCTTGTTGTGCTTCCAATCCGCCATCACGCCATCGATCAGCAATAATCGAGCTTTCTACCCGGATCACTGTCATCGGCGGATTGAGGGCACAATACGTTCATCTACCATATCGTTCACGGTGCCCTCAATCTCGCCCTACGAATAACTTTGCCTCGTAATCGGCAGGGATGCCGTTACGATCAGTTCCGGTTTTGTGCGTGAATGCCTGATTGTGCCGGCGTCCGCATCGAGCCTCTTTTGCGCAACGATCTGCCTGCCATCCCCCAACTAAATCAACACAGTCCCTGTAGGGCGAGCTTGGAAGGACTGCACACATCATCATGCAGGAACCTTGGTGTCCTTCCAATCCGCCATCACGCCATCGATCAGTCGCAATAATCGAGCTTTCTACCCGAATCACTGTCATCGGCGGATTGAGAGCACAATACGTTGGTTGATCACATCATTCAAGGTGCCCTCAATCTCGCCCTACTCGCACTTCGTCTCGACTTAAATCAAGGGATTTTACGAAATTTCGATGTAGGGGCGAAGCATTTGTATATAAATGTATTGCCGATTCCAAGCTATCCGTGTAGAATGCTTCGCCCCTATCGATGAATTCAACAACAGTAATGGAAAAAACGGAAATGCAGTTTGCCACGCCCTTAGCGCGTAGGTCAGGTTCTTCATTTGAACCTGACATCACGAATGCTAGCAAGTAATGCCTTCCCCAGAGGTGGGTTTCCTATCTGTCATTGCGAACCTCTTTTGTGACACGTAGTGTACTATTCTGTAAACAATCTCGAATCCCTTCAGAGCAAGGTTGATCGAATAAAAAAATCACGTTCAGTTCGGTAGTTGTTGTGAATCACCAGCAACCCTCAAGATTGGGAGTTTAGATCGCTTCGATCCTCGCGATGACAGAAAAACCAATATCTATGCAGGCATATAGTGGCTGTTAAGTTTCTCGCGCAGCTGCGTCACCTGGCGGCGCATGCGGTCGTCGCTTTCCATCATATCTGCTACCCTGTTACATGCATACATCACGGTGGTATGATCGCGCCCGCCAAGTTCCTGCCCGATGCGCGGCAATGAGATTCCCCCATCCTCTCGCAGCAAATACATGGCTACCTGGCGTGGCAGTGCTATGTCGCGCGAGCGATTCTTGCTGGTTAGACTGTCCTTGGTGGTGCCGAAGAAGTCCGCCACAACATCCACCACGTAAGCCGGCGTCAGGCTGGTCCTCTGGGGTAGATAGTCCGCAAGCGCGTGTTTTGCCAGATCCAAGGTTAGTTTCTGTCCGCTCAGATCAGCATACGCGTTCACACGGTTCCAGGCGCCTTCAAGCTCACGCACGTTGGTGGGGATGGCACGGGCAATCGTCTCCATCACATCCAAGGGGATTTCCCTGCCGGCTTTCTCGGCTTTGCTGCGCAGGATGGCAAGGCGCGTCTCATAATCTGGCGCTTGCATATCCACCGTCAGCCCCCACTCAAACCTTGAACGCAGGCGTTCTTCCAGGGTTGCCATTGCCTTGGGTGAGCGGTCGGAGGTGATCACGATCTGCTTGTTTTGCCCGTGCAGGGCGTTAAAGGTGTGGAAAAACTCTTCCTGGGTGCTATCCTTGCCGGCGATGAATTGAATATCATCAATCAGGAGCACGTCCACGTGGCGGTATTTTTCGCGAAATGTCGGGGTTGTTTTGTGTCGGATGGCATCGATCAGGTCGTTGGTAAATTCCTCCGAGGAAACGTAGAGAACAACTTTACCTTGCTTAACGACCTCATTGCCGATCGCGTGCAGGATGTGGGTTTTGCCCAATCCAACGCCGCTGTAAATGAAGAGCGGGTTGTAGGCGCGGGCTGGATTCTCGGCTACAGCCATGCTGGCAGCCTGTGCCAGTCGGTTTGCCGAACCCACGACGAAGTTATCGAAGCGGTAATGCGGATTAAGATGCGTATCGAAGGTGTTGAGCTCCACTACTTCCGCCCTTTTGGGAGCCCGAACACTTTGCTCTTCCACTACCGGAGCTGGCGCAGACCAGACTTTGAACTCAACGTTCACCTGGCGCGCCATCATCCCCGAGAGTTTATTAGCAATGATGCTCTTAAGGCGGCTGTCAAGCCAATCGCAGGCGTAAGCGTTGCTGGCACCAAGAGCAAATGTCCCTGATTCTTCTTCATAGGAAATCAGCTGGGTGTTTCGCACCCAGGTATCGAAGATCGCCTTCGAGAGGTCCATTTGTAATTGTCCGATTGTTGCCTGCCAAGCCTGTTGAGCATCCATTGGCGTTCTCCCTTCCCGCTTCTTGTGGGGGATTGTGATTTATCGACGTTGAAATGAGCGATCCGATTTCCTCTAAATACGCATCACTTGTGAGCTTTGCTAAATTGTCTTGCTCCGTGAGTAAACAGATTCTAACACCTAAAAACAGGGATTCGGGGTTCCATGTCTTAAAAAATTGCGATTCTTTAAGATTGAGAATCAAATCGCATTTTCAAGGCTAATCCCGGCTGGCATTTACTTTTGCAAGAAATTCGCATGCCACTAATTAGCAGGGAAACTGCCCTTTCAGAACCCCCATATATGGGTGTAGGGTGCTAATTTCTCTGGTATTTACCAACGGATGGGAGCTGGAATCCCACACAAAAAGACACCAGAAATTGCCAAAATAAAAGGATAGTGATTCCGATTTTGGAATCAGGCCTTTAAGATTTAAAAGACTACGCGCCGCCCGCGTGTTTCTCAAGCAGCATCATTTTTGCAGCTCTGCGACCAATCTCCACGGCGAAGTTAGTGCCGCGGTCCCATGGGTACACCTGGCTCATGCTGGCAAAATACAGACCGGGTATGGGCGTCTCGATCGCCGGGATATTGGCAGAATGGTTTGGCAGTGGGATGGGTTGGGCGTAAGGCGTCTTGGAGACCCAGATCTTGTTGACCCAGTCCCGATTGAAATCCGGGTTGATCTTCTTCAGGTGCGGCAGGAATTCATCTGCCAGTTCCGCGTCGCTCTTGTTGAAGTTGGGGTGATCCGTTTCAAGATAGTCGCCAATATAGAGGATGTGATCGCCGCCAAAATACTCCGGCTTGAGGAAGTTGGTGTGTTCCACCAACGAGAGGAAAGGATAGCCAGCTTGCTTGGGGATGTTGTACCAGTAGTAGCCTTGCGGAGAAAGCGGGTGCTTGATGGAGACTGTCATCACCACCGCTCCCATGCTTTTCAGCTTGAGCAAACCCGCAAGATACTCCGAGGGCAAATCCAGTGCCATTTTCGCCATCATGCCCGGCGAAAGCGTCACCAAGACCTGGTCGAAGCATTCCGGCTCACCATCCACCAGGTTGACGGTGATTTGTCCATCCTCCTGGCGTTTGAGGGAACTGACACGCGTATTGTAGCGAATGGTTACCCCGGCTTCTTCGTTTTTGGCTGCAAACTTATTAGCAAAGACCTGGAAACCGCCCTTGAATGTCCCCAGGCGCGTGGTGCGGACGTGTAAGCGCGCCCACATCCAGGCCATGCTGACCTTGTCGTGCCAATTTTCGCCGAATTTGCCGATCATCATCGGCTGCCACATGCTTTCGTAGACCTGGTTGCCGGCATATTTACGCATCCAGGCATCGGTGGTGGTCTTCTCAAGCGCTCGCCAGTTTTTGGTCAGTTTCAGGTAGACGCCTACCAATCCAAAGCGGATCTTGTTTATGCCAAAACCCAGCCCGGGGTAAGCCAGGGCAGCCGGAATGGAATCAAAAGGGTAATACTTGCCCTTGTGATACATGACGCTGACCGGCCTGGGGAAAAGCACCTGGTCAGACCAGCCCAACTCTTCGATCAGGTTGAGAAGATGGGAGTCTGTTTGAAACCAATGGTGATAAAAACGCTCAACGGACCAATCCCAATGAGGTTCTTTAAAGCCGGAAGCCAAACCTCCGGGTTCTGCTGAAGCCTCAAAGATGCTCACCCTGTTCCCGGCTTTAGCCAGGTCCCAGGCGGCACTCAAACCGGCAAAACCTGCCCCGATGATGGCAATATGGCGCTTGTTCTCAGTCATGTCACGTCCTTCTCACGTTAGTTTTCCGTTCCCTCATCCGAACGGTAATTTGTTTGTATCTGCTGCAAGTTGGTGCTCAGGCTGAAGCCCTCTTTGATGAAAAAGATCGCTCCGAGAGCGGTGATGGGGATCCACAAAGCCACGCGCAGGATGAGCGCATAACCCAGGGCCTGTTCGGCTGGAATGCCAAACAGCGAAAGCATGAATTTGGCAGCTGCATCAAAGGTGCCCAAGCCGCCAGGGGCTGCCGGAATCAGCAGCACCAGGTTGACCACACCCTCTATCAGCAGCAAGCTCATGAAGCTCAGCTCGAGCCCGAGCGCTTTCATCACGCCCCAATATAAGCCGCCTTCAAAAATCCAGACCAGCATGGAAAGCGCCAGAACCAGCAAGGATTGTCCAGGAGAACGCAGCACGCGCAGACCATCGATGAATTTTTCAAGTATCCCGCTTACTTTCGGGCGCAGCTTCTGCGGCAGCAGCTTGTTGATGAGCCAGCCGCTCACAGCCTGTGTCTGCTTCGGGAGGAAGAGCATCGCCAGAAAGACCAGCAAAATCAGCGCGAAAATGGCACCCACCAGGATTGAACCGGTCTGAATGCGCCGCATCCACTCAGCGTCCGGCGCGATTTGCATCAACTGGCGGAAGTTTAACAGTACCAAAGCCAGGATGGTGATGCCATCGAACAGACGTTCCACCACGATCGTCGCAAGGGAGCCTGAGATAGGCACATCGTCTGACTGTTTCAGGAGGATCGAACGCAGCACCTCACCCGCCCGGGCAGGATAGACGTTATTGCCCATGTAGCCGATACAGACCACCTGGAAAAGCTCGCGCTGCGGGATTCGCTTGAGGGGGTTGAGCAGCACCTGCCAGCGCCAGGTACGCACCCAGACACCCATAAAATAAGAAACCAACCCCAGCAGCACCCAAGCCCATTTTGCGCTGCGCAGGTATTGCCAGAGTTGATTAAAGTCTATTTCACGAAAAGCCAGGTAAAGGAAAACCGCGCTGATCAGCATTCCCAGCGCTATGTGCCAACGCTTGATTTTCATAAGCCGATTGTACCATCAGCCCGTGTTCCGGGCATCACTTAAACAGTACAGCCAGACTTCCACGCACTATCCAGCCAGAATGTGAGTCACTGCAGCAGCACCCGTGCCAGCCAGGGATTGGATCATGCCGTAACGGGCATGGGAGATTTGATTAGCCCCCGCCTCGCCGCGCAGTTGCAAGCAGGCTTCAATCGCCTGGTAAACGCCCGACGCTCCCAGCGGGAAGCCCCGCCCCATGTGCCCGCCCATCGTCGCCACTGGCAAAGATCCTCCCAGCGTCAGCGAGTCGTCCATGGCAAGCTTCCAAGCTTGTCCCCGCGCCGCAAAACCCGCTGCTTCGAGCGACAGAAGCGCGTGCAGGGTGGTGTTGTCGGAATATTCAAAAAAATCAAGGTTAGACAACGAAACATTTGCTTTGAGGCAAGCCTGACGAACTGAGACTGCAGCTGCTTCGAAGAAAAGGGGATCCGGGCGGTCATGTACTGCCAGCCGACCCGCAATCAGGCTGGAGCCCAGCAATCTGACTGGCTTGTGCCGCAAATCCTTGGGAACCAGGTCAGCCCGGGTCAGGATCAAGGCTGCAGCGCCATCCGCATGCGCCGCCAGGTCAAAAGCATTAAGTGGTGCTGCCGCTGTGGCAGCCTGGTTGTAAACTTTGGCTGACAGAGCTCTGTAGAACATGGCGTTTGGATTATTGACCGCGTTGTTGCGGGCAATCATCGCAAATCCCTGCAGAACTTCGCGCGGGAATTGGTTTTCGTACAGATACCTTTGCAGCAGCAAGGCTGCCTGCCCGGCTGGAGTAAGCCCCTCAGAGGCTTCATAATCCGCGTCGAGGCTTGCCCCCAAAAGGTCCAATTCCTGCCCGGCGCCGACAACGTCGGTCACTTTCTCCACCCCCACCACCGCCGCCACATCCACCATGCCCGAGCGAATAGCCTGCCAGGCAAGGTTCAGCGCGGCTGCGCCGGAAGCTTCGGCTGCCTCCGCTGTTACTCCTTCTGCCTGTCCTGCCAGGCCTGCTACCTCGCAGACCAAGGCACCAAGATTAGCCTGGTGGGAGGCGCTGGCAGCCAGCATGCTGCCAATATAAATTGCCTGCGGCTGGAGATCAGCCGCATCTTTCCGGGCAGATCTAAGCGCCCGCCCTGCCAATTCCCGCAACGAAACATCCCAATGCTCGCGCACCGGTATCTGACCGATGCCGACGATAACGACTTCAGGGTAGCCCGCCATTTCAACCGGTCACGATCTCTCCGCGGTAACGGAGGTAGGTGGCATAGTCAATTCCGACGCGATTGGCAATATAGTCCTGCGTACTTCTGGCATTCCCGCGGCGCTCTTTTAACGCACCACGTACTTTCAGCACAAAAGCGTCTGAGCCAGCACCAGAACCATAAGAAGTCATCAGGATCAGGTCGCCTGTTTTCGCTACGTCCAAGATGGCAGTCAGACCAATAATGGCAGCTCCGCTATAGGTGTTGCCAATCGTTGGAGAGAGCAAGCCGGTTTCGATTTGTTCGTTGGTAAAACCAAGCGATTTGGCGACCCGACGGGGAAATTTCTCGTTGGGTTGGTGGAAGACGGCGTAAGCAAAATCGGATGGCTTCAAACCGGTCTCGCGCATGATGGTTGAAGCCGCAGTAGAAACATGGTTGAAGTAAGCCGGTTCCCCAGTGAAGCGCTGACCGTGCTCAGGATAGATGGCGTGCTGACGCCGCCAGAAGTCAGGCGTGTCCGTGACAAAAGAATAAACCGCTTCAATGCTGACAAGCGAACCCTGCTGGGGACCAATGATGTAAGCTGCGCCGCCAGAGGCTGCCGTGTATTCGAGCGCATCGCCGGGTTTGCCCTGGGCGGTATCCATGCCAATTGCCATGGCGTAATCTGCCATGCCGGAGCCCACCATGCCAATCGCCGCCACCATCGCTTCGGTGCCAGCCTTGCAGGCAAACTCCCAATCGCCAGCACTCACGCTGCCCGAAGCGCCAATGGCTTCCGCCACCACCGTGCCGCTGGGTTTGACCGCGTACGGGTGCGACTCCGAGCCCACCCAAACTGCCCTTAGCTGCTCAGGGGAAATCTCAGCGCGCTTCAGTGCGTTGCGTGCCGCTTCGATGGACATGGTGATCACGTCTTCGTCCAAGCCTGCCACCGCTTTTTCTTTCACGGGCAGTCCGTCCTCATTCCCTCCCCAGATGCGGGCGATCTCCACCCCGGGCAAGCGGTAGCGCGGCACGTAAGCGCCGTAGCCGGTGATGCCGACTTTGCGTTTTGGGATCAAAAGTTTGCTGCCTTCAGCAGTACTATTTTGCGTTGTTTCCATCGTCAGTTCCATTCCACTGTTTAAGAATACTCATTGCTTCACTTAACGTGATCCTGCCTGCGGCGATCAAGGCCTGCGCCAGCAGCTCCACCTGTTCGGCTGCTGCGCCAGCTGCCAGCGCCACCTGGCGGGCATGCAGGCCCATGTGACCCTTCTGGATGCCTTCCGTAGCCAGCGCCCGCAGTGCGGCCAGGTTCTGTGCCAGACCCACCGCAGCGATGATCTCACCCAGGTCTGAAACCCGCTGGATGCCCATCAGTTTCAGGTTGGTCTTCACGCCAGGGTGCACGCGCGTTGCGCCGCCCACGATGCCAATTGCCAGGGGGAGCGTGAGGTTGCCTTTCAGGCTGCCATCTTCGGTCTTAGTCCAGGCGCTCAGGCCTTTATAGCGCCCGTCGCGTGCAGCAAAAGCATGCGCGCCGGCTTCCACCGCGCGCCAGTCGTTGCCGGTCGCCAGCAAAACCGCGTCCACACCGTTCATAATGCCTTTATTGTGGGTGGCGGCGCGGTAAGGGTCTGCCTCGGCAAAAGCCCAGGCTTCAATCACCCCGTCGCGCACTTGCTCACCGCTGTAGCCTTCAAAAGCCAGCAATGGTACAGGCAGGCAGACTTCGGCGCTTGCCAGGCGGCGGTCCGAAAGGTTGCTGAGGATGCGCAAATGCGCCCTGGCACCTGTCAGCTCCTCTAGTAAAGGCGCCAGGCTTTCGACCGCGGTATTAACCACATTGGCGCCCATCGCGTCCGCTACGTCCAGGATCAGATGCACCACCAGGAAAGCCCCGATCGGAGATTCAGTGATTTGTCTTACTTCCAGGTCGCGGATGCCGCCGCCGTGGCGCGTCAGACCCAGGTTGAGGGCGCGTGCCTGCTGCAGCAAATCGGGTTTGTGGGTTTCGATCAAGTCCTGCGCCTCATCGATATCCGCCAGGTCGAGCAACTGTACCTGGCCGATCATCTCCTGGGAGCTCATCCAGGCTCTGAAGCCGCCAGTGGACTGCGCCAGCTTTGCCATAAACGAAACAGCCGCCACCACGGAAGGCTCTTCCACCACCATCGGCACGAGGACTGACCTGCCATTCACGATGAAATTCCGGGCGATCCCCAGCGGCAGGCTAAAAAGACCTACCGCGTTCTCGATCATATGGTCGGCAGTCTCAAGGCTCAGCCCCGTGCCAGGTAGCCAGGTTTTCAGGTCATCTTCATCCAGGCTGCTGTTTTGCAGGAGGTGCTCATGGCGCTCTGGCAGGGTCATTTTGTAGAATTTTTTGGTCATAACAATCTCATTGTACTTAAATCTGATCAAATATAGCAACCAAAACCTCTAAAAAACTCTCAATATTCGCTGTCATCGGCAAAAACCGAGCGCGGAATAGTTCTTACAAGCATTGGAGATTACTACGGCTGCTCGTTATACTAAGGTTGAATTTTGGAAAGAAGGTGAAACTTGGAATTATCTGATTCAACCCTATACGACATTCTGATTATTGGCGGCGGGCCTGCGGGAGCAAGCGCGGGAATATACGCTGCCCGGGCTGGTTTGAAAGTGGGCATCCTCGATAAAGGCTTGACCACCGGCGCGCTTGGCACCACCAGCAAAATCGCGAATTACCCTGGTATAGATGGGGAGATTGGCGGGGCAGAGCTGCTCCAGGTTATGCGCAAGCAAGCGTTGGAGTTTGGTGCGGAATTCATCAACGACAAAGCAATCGGCAGCGATCTGTCCAGTAGTCCAAAGGCAGTCTTTGGCAATTTTGGGGTTTATTCTGCCCGCTCCATCATTATCGCTACGGGTTCAATGGGACGTACCAACCTGATCAAAGGTGAAGAAGAACTACTGGGACGGGGTGTTTCTTACTGCGCCGTTTGCGACGCGGCATTCTTCAAGGGCAAAGATGTGGCAGTCATCGGTAAAAGTGACGAGGCGCTGGAAGAGGCGCTTTACCTCACCCGTTTTGCCCGAACCTTGCATTTCTTCTCTCCCACCGAGCAGGTCAATGTGCCGCCGGAGGCATTAGCGGAATTGACTGAGAAGGAAAACGTCGTGATGCACCCAGACAGTGTGGTCAGAGAGATCTGCGGCGAGCAGAAAGTGGAATGCTTACGGGTTTCAGCCCGGGGCAGCAAAGAAGAAGAATCCTTGCTAGTAGAGGGAGTATTTGTCTACCTACAGGGCGCAAAACCCATTACCGATTTTGTCGCAGGGCAGTTGGAGATCAGCGATGAAGGCTGTTTGCAGGTGGATCGCGAGAACCAGACGGCAATTCCGGGTGTCTACGCGGTGGGAGACGTTTTGTGTTCGCACGTGAAGCAGGCAGTCATCGCTGCTTCAGATGGCGCGGTCGCGGCGATTTCAGCAGAGAAGTGGTTGAGAGGTAAGACGAGGTATCGCAAGGATTGGGGCAATTAGCGGTAGCAAAACATTCAGCCGTCGGTCGGGTTGCTGTACTGGTAGGGTGGGTTGGCGTAAAAGAAAGTTGATATTTGAGAAAATTCAGAAAGCCTACCCACCAGTGTCAAAGCAAGCTACTATCCGGTGGGTTGGCTAAACCGAGACTCAGGTAGGCAAAAGTTATTGACATCAACCTACCCTACAATTTTTTCCAACAGAGATCGGCTCATCGTGCTCGAAGAGTATGCGGAGCCTGCCCCGTGTATTTTTGCGGATTTCGACCCAACATCTCTAACCTCGCTACAACTGATCGCTCTATCCGTTACAATTTGATGGGAAGACTCACCTGATGGAAGACACCCACTCAATCAATCCAATCGCAACCTTGCGCCCGCACCATGCTTTGTGCGTGTTGTTCTTCGAGGGCAAAGGCTACAGCCAGGCTTTCGTTGAGAATATGACAGCGTTTCTGGTCGACCCCAGCCGGCAATGCCAGATCACAGCCGGATGCGACATTCTCTGCATGGCGTGCCCCAACAATGTCAACGGTCAGTGCAGCGACGAAGCCAAAGTTGCGCTTTTTGATCAGCGCGCTTTGAGTCTCACTGGCGCGCATTTCCAGGCTGACCAACCCATGCCCCTTTATGAACTCTGCCAGAGTGTCTGCGATGCCATTCTGCAGCAAGGGCTGCTGGCTGAGGTCTGCGGCGAATGCGAATGGGCAACGCTCTGCCAAGGCAAATGGCGACGGGGCGATTTCAACCGCCAGTTGCTTTACTCCGATCCCACAAGCAGCCATCCCTCTGTTTAGCCAGGTATGATTGTTTACACATTATCCGGAGTGATTGTTTACAGTCTTCAAGACAGACACGGGGGGTCTCCCCCTACGAAAGCTACCTTTCCACCAAGCACCCGGATGTAGGGGTAACCCCCTGTGGTTACCCGTCTACATGGCAAACAACGGCGTTGTCCCTACGATCAGAGATGATCTGTTTGATAGATAAAAGTGTAAATAATAACCCTAAACAACATGTAAACCATTATTGTTTTGACGCCCTCCTGACAGCAGCAAACCAAAACCGCTATAATAACGCTAACCTTTCATTGGAGGCACAATGACCAACCCTAACCCCGGCGTTCAAACGCCCCAAAATGAAGCCCTCAAGCGCACTAAACGCGCACAACTTGAACAAAACGCAAGAAACGGCTCCACTTACTTTTTCTGGATTGCTTTTTTCTCAATCTTTAATAAAGTGATGGATATTCTCAGCACCAAACGCCGCTTTGTCTTTGGTCTGGGCGCTCCCCAGTACGTCGACCGCTTGCTGGAAGGGTCCAACCCCGCTTTGATCTGGGGCATCACAATCGCCCTGGCAATCATTTTCGTCCTTTTTGGTGTTTTCTCCCGGCGCAGAAATATTCCGGTTTACATCGTTGGTATCATTTTTTACCTGGTGGACATGGCTTTATCCATCCTGTCGGGCGATCTGGTTGGCACTATTGTGCACGTGGTCTTCACGGTTCTACTGGTGTTGGGGTTGATTGCGACCCGGAAACTGAAAGATCTACCGCCTGCTTAACTACAGATATCCAGCAAAACAGCATCATAAACACTTTTTTATGCTGTAACCTTCTACACATTTTGTGTGTAGTTAACCTTTTATTAACATTTATAGTAAAATAGACTTCCTTGGAAAAACAAATGAGTTCAAGATGACTGTGATACCCTCGTATGAAATATTCATAAGACTGGCAGCCGCACTGATTGCTGGCGGTGCTATCGGTTTTGAACGCGAACGTGACAGCCAGCCAGCTGGATTGCGCACGCACATGATCGTCTCCCTGGGCGCTGCTCTGGTGATGATCCTCTCTATCAATATGGGCATCGAATACGGTTCTGACCCTGCCCGCCTAGCGGCACAGGTCGTCTCAGGCATCGGCTTCCTCGGCGCGGGTGCTATCCTGCGATTTGGCTTCAACGTAAAAGGTCTCACGACCGCCTCCACGCTCTGGACCACCGCCATGGTTGGCCTGGCGATTGGTTATGGTTATTACCTGGTTGCGCTTTTTGCGGTCATCATCATGCTGATCGTCCTGACTCTGGTGGAACGTTTTGAAAAGAAGTTTGTACGCGTTAATGTCATCCGCACAGTCGTGATAGATGTTCGCGACCGCGAAGGCATCATTCGCGAGGTGCGCAAAACCATTTCAAAAATGGCAGATGCCGTTATGGCTTTTAACGTGCAGAAAAGCATCAAGAACAAACACTTGCGCATCGAGATCGTGGCACGTTTCAACCGCAACGAAAAGCTTGAGGACATGATGGAAGTCATCTCCGCTATCGAAAGTGTAAGGGGCATCAAAATAGAGTAGACCTCAATGCAAGAAAGGGGGCGATTGATGTATACTTTTCAACACCATGCCGGATCTGAAGACCCTTTTAGCAAGTTACGACCTTGCTTTTCTGCGCGATATCGCTGAGCTCTGGGGGATTGAACTCCAGGCAGTCGAGCGCCGCACAGTTCTGGTTGAACTAGCCAAAGCAATGACCTCCAGGCAGTTATTCGATGAGGTGTTTGTCTCGCTGCACCCTTCAGCTGCTGCCGCGCTCACTGACTTGAAAGCGCTCGGCGGCAAAATGGCATGGCAGGCTTTTGAGCACGCCCATGGCGAACTCCGCCCGATGGGACCTGCCCGCCGAAAACGCGAAAAACCCCACCGCTTCCCACAAAACACCGCTGAAAAGCTCTGGTATTTGGGGCTTGTCGGACGGGCTGCTTTGCGCGAAAACCAGGATCTGAGCGAGTTTGCCTTCATCCCTGATGAATTCCTCGACTGGCTGCCTGAGCCCGATCGAGCCAAAGCGGATGACACCAAGCTGCAGCAACTTCCAGCCTGGTCTGGCTCAAAAGTGACCGCTCTCCCACCTCAAGGAGACCAGGCGCTGGATGACCTCTGCACACTTTTTGCCGCACTGCGCATGAAACTGCTGGAGCAACTGCCGCGCCTGAGCGCAAAAGGGGCTGACTACTGGCAGCTATTGCTGACCCTGGCGAAAACCCTCAATTTGCTGGATGAGACCGGGCAGCCCAACGAAAACGCGCGTGTGTTTCTCGAAAAACCGCGGGGGGAAGCCCTGAGATGGCTGGTTCAAAGCTGGGCACAATCCCCGGATATTGATGAGCTGCGCCTGGTGCCGCAATTACGCTGTGAGGGCAACTGGCAGCATTCTGCGATTACTCCCCGGCGGAAGATCCTTGACCGCCTGGGTGCGCTCGCCCCTGACACCTGGTTCAAAACCCAGGATCTGGTGGATGATATCCATCAACATCAGCCGGATTTTTTGCGCAGCGGGACAGAATACAACACCTGGATCATCAGCAGCGCCGCCCCCGACGCCCGTTTGCTGCATGGGTTTGAACACTGGCAGGAGGTGGAGGGGCAGTATATTCGTTTTCTGCTGACTGAGTTGCTCGTTGATCTGGGTATGCTCCAAATTGGTCAGCTGACAGAGCAACCTGAAATCCAGGTTTTTCTAATCACGCAATGGTTTTCCAAATCGCTCAACCTGGAGGAAAAGCTCGAACTTCCGGAAGAGAAACAGCCGGTTCTGGTTGGCAGGGATGGCAAACTCGAATTGACGCCCCTCGTGCCGCGCATCGCGCGCTATCAGCTCTCGCGCTTCGCTGAGTGGCGCTTGCTACGTCCAGATCGTTTTGTTTTTCACCTTACGCCAACCTCACTGCAGGCAGCCGCGGAGCAGGGCTTGGAGCTCAAACATTTGCGCGCATTGCTGCGCAAATACGGCAGACCTGGCATCCCGCCCGCCCTACAGAAAGCGCTTACACGCTGGGAGAGCCGCGGACTGGAAGCCCGCATCGAATCTCTGCTGGTGCTGCGCCTGGCGGAACCTGAGCTGCTCGAAAAGCTGCGCGATTCGAAGGCTTCAGCTTGCCTTGGCGAAGTGTTAGGACCGACCGCCGTCCTGGTGAAGCCAGGCTGCGCGTCCAGGGTGAGGGCTGCCCTTTGGGAACTGGGCATCCTGACCGACCTTCCAGGAGATGATGAATGACATCGTCCAAACCGGGCTTTTCCTCGAAGCTCTTACGCTTCAGTTTTCTCATGGCTGGTCTGACTGGATTTTTTCGGCTTTATGGCGCTATCACGCAGTACCCAGACATTCAAAAATTCAGCCAGGAAGCCTGGCTGCCGGCGTATTTGATAGCGGCAGGCGGGTTGATGGGGCTGTTCAATCTGACCATCTGGCTCCTGCTGAAGCGAAAGCCGCGTTGGCCTGCGTGGCTGGCATGGGCAGGCGTGCTGATGAACGTCAGCGCCCACTGGCTTGAACGACAGTTGCTCTGGGCGCCCACCCAGCGCGGCACGAACGCAACCTGGGTGATTGGGCTGCACTTTGCCTGGCTATTGTTGGCGGTAATCAGCCAACTGCAAATGAAACGGAGAATTAATGAACACGTCTAATCAGGAAATTGAGGTCAAATTCCTCATCGCTGACCTGCCTGCCCTGCTGGAAAAGATCGAGAAGCTTGGCGCCCTTACGCTCCGAACCAGGATGCTGGAGGTAAATCTCCGTTTCGACACCCGCGATATGCAACTTCGCGACCGAGCCCAGGTGCTGCGCCTCAGGCAGGACGACCAGGCACTCCTGACTTTCAAAAGCCCGGGTCAAATTGTGGATGGGGTTATTTCGCGCACCGAGCTGGAGGTAAGTGTCAGTGATTTTCAGACCACCCGCGCAATTCTCGAAGTACTCGGCTTTCAAGTTTTCATGACCTACGAAAAGTATCGTCAAAACTTCAAATTGAACGACCTGGTGGCTTCAGTGGACGAGATGCCCTACGGCAATTTCATCGAGCTTGAGGGAAACAGCCCGGAGCACGTGCGCGCTACTGCCGCCCTGCTTGGGTTGGACTGGGATCAGCGCATCAACCTGAGTTACACGGCGCTGCTCAGCCTGTATAACCAGAACACCGGGAACAGCTTCCGGGATATAAGCTTTGAAGTTTTTTCAGGGTTGAATGTCCTGCCTGAGCAGCTCAGTCTGGCTTACGCGGATCTTGATGCTTAGCAAGTACCTGCAAGGTGAGACGAAGTACCTGTAGGGCGAGCTTGGAAGCACTGCACACTTCATCATGTGGAGACCTTGGAGTGCTTCCAATCCGCCATCACGCAATCGTTCAGTCACACGGCGGATTGATGGTACGATACATTCGTCCATCACATCCTTCGCGGTGCCCTCAATACCCTGACGGGCACTTTGTCACGCCCTACAACCTGATGGAGACTGGCAAGAACAAATGGAGACCTAACGGTCAAATGCCGTGCTCGGTCCCACGGGGAGGCTTCGCACTCAGGAGACCGGCACGATCAATCTCGTCATCGCGAGCGAAGCGCGGCGATCTGCCTTTGGATTCCATTCGTAGGGCGAGCTTGGAAGCACAACGCACATCAACATACATAGACCTTTACGTGCTTCCAATCCGCCATCAAGCCGTGGATGGTTCACACGGCGGATTGAGGGCGCGATACGTTCGTCCATCACATCCTTCGCGGTGCCCTCAATACCCTGACGGGCACTTTGTCACGCCCTACGATTAGATGCACCGATGAAACCGGGTATGGCGATCTGCCTTTCTTCGTCTGGACCTATGAAATTCAGACGTAGGGGCGAAGCATTTCACTGAATATGCAATACTATTTCCAAATCATTCATATAGAATGCTTCGCCCCTACCGATAAACTCAACAACGGTAATTGGGAAAACTGCAGACTGCCACGCCCCTACCGCATAACTGGATTTGCTAACACTCTTGGACCGGGGCTCGCAGTGACGGTTTCATAGAACACCCTACCACTTCTCGTAACGCACAATATCGGTAAGCGGTTTGCGCTGTCTGGCTGGAGGCTGCTCGGCTGGATAACCGATCGGGATGACCCCCAAAACAAACTTATTATTGGGAATGCCCAGAACCGGGCGAATTTCTGACTGAACAAAGAACCCGACCCAGCATGTTCCCAGACCCTGAGCGTCCGCTTCAAGCAGCATATTTTCGATGGCAATTGCGGTGTCGCGGATGGCACGCTTTAACTCCCAGTGAGGGCTGTTCTCGTCAAGGTAGATAGCCAGATCTGCATCGGAGCGGGCAGCCATGTCTGCCACTGCAACGATGAAAGCAGGCGCTTCCATCATCCAGGTCTGATGGTGAGAGGTTTCCATAACCGCCTGGCGCTGCTGCTCGCTTTGAACCACAATGAATGTCCAGGGTTGCATATTATTGCCCGAAGGTGCCAGCCTGGCAGCCTCGAGCACGCTCTGCAGCTTCTCCGGGTCTATTGGATCGGATGTGTACTTACGGATACTTCTGCGCTGTTGTATAGATTCAATCATTTTCACCTTCCTTGGTAATAGTTTAGTCGATAAAACGAGATTTTCATCTACGCGTAATGAAATTGTCTTTCGTAGGCCGGAATGAGACCGCCCTACACCTCTTCCTCCCGATCACCATGCGCGGTCTCACTCCGGCAAAAACCTTCAAACCGAACAAGACTTGATGACAACACGACATCAATTGCACATAACAGACGGTGGAGTAGTGAACCCTTGCAGCTTCGCTGCAGGGGTGGGCAAGCACGCTATTCCGTCCTACATCATTATTTTGCCTGCGCTATTTTGCCGGATTGAAAAACGCAATCCGGCCTTGTATCTTTATAGTGATCTCAA
>DIVL01000052.1 GCA_002435825.1 Anaerolineaceae bacterium UBA6133 | reverse complement strand
ACATTTTCTATTGAGGCACTACGGACGCCCATCTCCAACTTCCTCACCCCCCAATTCACAGGCACCATCACCTCAATTGACGATTATGTACAAAGTAACACTACCAAGTTGATCCACCTGGATGTCATCAACTCACCCAAACACCCTGAGGTAGAAGAAACGGTTTTTGCACTTGTTTCTCATAGCCTGCTCTGGCAGCAGACAGAAACAGGCTACCAATTGATCACAGAAGAGGACCTTGCGGTGGGACAGATTGTCAGTATTTTGTTAGAGTATGCTTATAATGAGGACATTTCTGATCGTTATCCATATCATGGTTTAGTTGAAGAGATGATTGTCCTTCCTTGAGGAGGATCATGATGAAGAAGGGAATAGGGGTTCTCTTGTTATCCATACCTTTTTGGCTGCATGCTAATTCAACCTGTAAAGCCTGAAACCATCCTGTATATTGATTATGTTGTACGCTAGAGAGATCTAAGATCTCATCCAGGACCGTAAGGGTGAGTCTGAGCGCATCCTAGAGACATAAAACTTTGATGTCAGATTGAAGAAATAAACCTAACTGACCTACGTCTGCATTTCGTCATCACGATTGCCTGGGTACAAAACAGGAGCAACCCAACGCGGCAATTCGCCGTTACACCTCTCCTGACAACAATACATTGCGCGTAGCCACAAAAATTAACATGGATGAGGTCAATGTTGGGTGGGTGGGGCTCAAAGCAGTC
The DNA here is from genome assembly GCA_002435825.1 of Anaerolineaceae bacterium UBA6133. GTDB lineage: Bacteria > Chloroflexota > Anaerolineae > Anaerolineales > Anaerolineaceae > Mesolinea. Next base: position 13,961 of record DIVL01000052.1, on the reverse strand, counting down.
TCTAGTAGATGTTTTCTGGCTGTCTCCAGGTGCCTGGTTGCGTTTTGTCCAGGTTTCCTCATAGTTTTCTCCACTTTCGAATAATATGGTGTTGCACAAGGCTTGTGCATGCCCATACTACCTATTAAACCCTGTGAATATACCAAAAACAAATACTCGCTTAAGCGCATCTAAATAAGTTGCTCTTAAAATCGTATTACAAAACTAGGAGATAACTATGAAAAATATAAAATCAATCACACTAATTGCAATCGCAATTCTCGTAATGGTAGGAACCGCATTTGTCTATAGCCCAACCCAAGCCGCAGTTGAGGCTGGGCGTGGTGGTCCTACAAATAAATGGAGCCAGCAGCCAAACGCGGCAGGGATAACCGCTGCAACAACACTTTCCGAACAGGAAGCGGCGGATCTTGCAGCAGCAATTCAAGAAGAATACACCGCCATGAATACTTACCAGGCTGTTATGGACGAATTAGGGAATGTTCAACCATTTTCTCGCATTGCCCGGTCCGAGCAGCAGCATGTGAACGCTCTGATCCGCGTTGCAGAACGCTTTGGGATTGATGTGCCTGAGAACGCCGGTGAGGTGGCTGAGATCGCATGGAGCACTCTTGAAGACGCCTGTCAAATGGGTGTGACCTTTGAACAGATGGACGCAGCCCTTTACGACGAACTACTGGCTAACACCACCAATCCAGTGCTAATCCGGGTCTATACCAACCTGCAACGGGCTTCCCTAAATAATCATCTACCCGCTTTCGAAGCCTGCATTCCGTAACCAATAAAACCAATCGCCCTGGGATTAACTTAAGTATCCCAGGGATTTTTTTGAATGAGGAGAAAAATGGAGTTATCTCAGCCAGCTAAGAAACCGATCAAGCGCCGTAAGACCAACAGGATCCGCGCCTGGGTGCAATTATTCTTTTTTGTCCTGATCGCGTTGATCTCGATCAATCACACCCTGGCAGAAGATGGAAAAGGCATTGCTTTTCTCTCTTCTGCTTCATTACACGCGCTTTGTCCGTTCGGGGGTGTTGTCAGTCTTTATCAATTTATTACCACAGGAACTTTAGTTCAAAAGGTACATCAATCCTCGCTGATCCTGATGATCATCGGCATCGTGTTGGCTATATTTGCTGGACCGGTTTTTTGTGGCTGGGTCTGCCCATTGGGTACTTTTCAGGAATGGATCGCAAAGATAGGCAAGAAGATATTCAAGAAACGCTACAACCATTTCGTCCCGGCAAAAGTCGACAATGTTCTGCGATATTTTCGCTATGGCGTGTTGATCTGGGTGGTATTCATGACCGCCAAGTCGATGACCCTGATATTTGCCAATGTTGACCCGTATTTCGCGCTCTTCAATTTTTGGAGTAGTGAAGTTGCGATCGGTGGTTTGATCGTTTTGGGCCTCACCATCATTGCGTCATTGTTTGTTGAACGTCCCTGGTGTAAGTATGCCTGTCCTTATGGCGCATTCCAGGGAATTTTCAACCTTTTCCGAGTTTCCTCATTGCGCCGTAACGTTGATACCTGCATCGATTGCAAGGCTTGCGACAAAGCCTGCCCGATGAACATCGAGGTCAGCAGTAAGACTATCGTTCGCGATCACCAATGCATCTCATGCATGGAATGCACTTCGTCCGCTCATTGTCCAGTGCCTCGGACGGTGGACTTTGTCATTGGAGGTAAAAAATGAGGATCACACCACGTTGGATGGCTGTCTCTGTTGTGTTTGTCCTTTTTGGTGGGATATTGCTCTCTATTGCCCTGGGAGAATGGACGACGAAAAGCACCAAGGAGCCTCTGAAATTCACCGAAGGCGAATTTGCCGGAGAGTACAATCCAGCAGATATCCGCGGCTCCTACACCTTTGGAGATGTTTCCAGGCTGTTTGAAATTCCGCTTGAGGATCTTGCGGTTGCCTTCCGGGTGTCGGAACCAGATGTTGCCGCTGTCTCCCTCAAGACGCTCGAAGAGAAATTTGTGGACCTGGGCGTGGACCTGGGAACCAGCTCTGTCAGGCTATTTGTGGCACTCTACAAGGGTTTACCTTTTGAATTGAGTGGAGAAGACATTTTCTTGCTTCCTGAAGCCTCGGAACTGCTAAAACAGAAAGCTTCCTTAAGCCCGGAGCAGTTGGTCTATCTCGATAGCCATACTGTCAATGAAGCGACCGAACTTGCAACTCCCGCGATTCAGGTGGTGACTCAATCGTCTGAAGTCACTCCCGAGAGCACACCTGCGCTCACGCTGACGGGAGGAGCTGGCACACCTGGAGGGGGTTCTGGCACACCTGACCCCGAACACACGCCGGAAGCCAATAAAGTGGGCGGTAAAACCACCTTCCAGCATCTGTTGGATTGGGGTGTTAAACAAGAGGACATTGAAAAGTTAATCGGTCAACCTTTACCTTCCGCGAATCTACTCATCAAAGATTGGGCAACTTCCCAGGGGTTGTCTTTTTCAACCGTGAAAGATCAGCTGCAGGCCTTGGTTGATGAACTGTAGTAGGTCATGTCGCCGTGTTTCGCTCGCGATGGCGGTGTTGGGGCAAATCGCCATGCCCTGCTTAGCGGGCACAGGCGCAACAGACGCTCGCGATGACAGAAACCTGTCTTTGCGAGGAGTGACGCTATGTGGCAATCTGCATTTCCTTGCATTAGTTGAAGACCTGACGGTCAGATCCCGTGCTCGGTCCCACGGGGAGGCTTCGCACCGGGGACGCCGGCACGATCAAGGCGGAGGGAGCAAGTACTGCTCGCTTTGCTCCCAGCATCGTGACCACCTCCGAACGTTAAAGACTCAGTCCATCCCCTTGTCTGTTACAAAGAAGTGGTGGTTGGAGTCCTAACGGTCAACTACCTCGCACGGTCAGGAGACCTGCGAGAACTGAGTAGGGCTGGGATTCACTCCAAGTGCTAAGTTTGGCCTTCTGAGTTGTTGCGATATTGCAAGCCCACAAAAAAATGCAGACTGCCACGACCCTTTGCCACACAACAGATCGCCGTCCCTATTCGTTTGAGGGCAAAAGGTCTCGTAGTGACGGGAGAAACATCATGCAAAGGGCATACCGGCGAGGCAATCTACCTTCGCAATCATTCTCTTGCATTGTCTTGCGCGTAGCCACACTGTATAACTTCACTTTTACCGTAATTCAGGTCGCTTCATTGACAAGGACGTTATATCCGTGCAGTAGGGTGGTGTATTGAATTGCTCGCCTCTCATTGAATTGAAGAGATTGCTAAAACAAGAGCAAACAGGGCGGTGATGAGGGTATAATTTAGCCATGAATATTGCGGTGATCGGGGCAGGACCAGCAGGACTGATGGCTGCGATCCAGGCTGCAGAGGGGGGCGGCAGGATCACCCTGTTTGAACACAACCCTAATATCGGGCGAAAATTACTGGTGACAGGCAGCAGCCGCTGCAATCTGAGCAATGACGCGGTGGAAGCGGCAGCCTTTTATTGCGAGGATCCAGCCTGGATGGAGACCATTCTGGGAGTTTTCGGGGTGGAGGAGTTCAGACGCGCGCTTGACAGATTGGGTATCCCGACGCAGAAAACAGACGACGGCTGGTATTATCCCAGGTCTCAGTCTGCGCAGGCAGTGGTGGAGATTTTGGGTGAAGCACTGGCAGAGCGCGGCATACAACTGCGCGTAGCCACTCATGTACATGATATTATCTATGGAAATGAAGCTTTTCAACTACATGTAACCGGATTGGGACTGCATCAGACAGAGTCTTGTGATCGGCTTGTCCTCGGGGCAGGGGGCAAGGCGTACCCGGAGCTCGGTTCACGGGGGGAGCTTTTTGGGTCTCTTGAAAAGCTCGGGCACGCCGTACGACCGCTTGTGCCGGCGCTTGGTCCCATTTATGCTGACCTCGGCGCGTTTAAAGAGCTAAAAGGGCAACGGTTTGACGTTCTGGCGAGCATCTGGCGTGGTGAGGAGCGTTTGGGGCAGACGACGGGAAACATCATCATCAACCAGGATGGTTTCAATGGTCCGGGGGTCATGAACCTGAGCCACCTGGTTGCCTTGAACCCTGGCGCGGGCCTGACCTTGCAGGTGAACTTCATCGCCCCATTTTGGTCCGACCTGGCAGATATCCTCACAGGGCAGGTCGCCCATCCCTGCAGCCTGCGAGCGGGCTTGCTGCGCTATTTCTCCCCAAAAGCAGCCGACTTTTTTATCCGGCGGGCAAAGCTGGACCCAGCCGCAAAGCTGAACACCCTAAGCGAGGAGCAAATCCGCCAGCTGCTTGAGGTAAGCGCTGAGGCGAAGTTCAGCGTTACCGGAGCCGGCAGTTTCAGGAACAGCCAGGTGAGCGTGGGGGGTGTGCCAGTGGGGGAGGTGGATCCACTAAGCATGGAATCCAGGCTTATTCCAGGACTTTACCTGGTTGGAGAGACTTTGGATGTTGCCGGTCCTTGCGGGGGTTTCAATCTGCATTTTGCCTTTGGCAGTGGTTATCTGGCTGGGACGCACCTGGCCAGTTTACAACGAAAATTATCCAAGGAGAGAACATGACTATTCCGTTTATTGAGCCATTCCGCATCAAAGTCGTCGAACGCGTTAAACTCACTACCGAGTCAGAACGGGAGATTGCTTTGAAGAAAGCTTTCTATAACATCTTCAACGTGCCCGCGGAGGATGTTTTTATCGATCTGTTGACCGATAGCGGCACCAATGCCATGAGTGACCGCCAGTGGGCGGCCATGATGCAGGCAGACGAATCGTACGCTGGCGCAAAGAGCTATTACCGTTTTGAACGCGCGGTTCAGGATGTGCTCGGCTTTGAATACGTGCTTCCCACTCACCAGGGTCGCGCAGCCGAAGGCATGCTCTTTTCAACGCTCGTCAAGGCTGGTCAATTTGTGCCCAATAACCGCCATTTCGACACCACCCAGGCGAATCTGCTGGTGCTCAACGCCCATCCGGTCGAATTTACCATCGCTGATTCGGAAGATTCCAGCCTGATAGCGCCATTCAAGGGTGATATGGACCTCGTGAAACTGGAGCAGTTCATCCAGGAAACCGGGGTTGAGAATATCCCGATCGGAATGATCACCATCACCAACAACTCCGCGGCTGGTCAGCCTGTTTCGATGGAAAATATCCGCCAGACCTCCGGGATCTATCACAAATATGGCATTCCCTTCTTTGTGGATGCCTGCCGCTTTGCTGAAAACGCCTGGTTCATCAAGATTCGGGATCCAAAATACAAGGATGTCAGCGTGCGCGACATCGTGCACGAGATGTTCTCGTATGCCGATGGCTGCACCATGAGCGCCAAAAAGGACGCGATTGTCAACATTGGCGGATTTATCGCCTTTAGAGACCCTGAACTCAAGCAGCGCATCGCCCAGAACCTGATCGTGCACGAGGGTTTTCTGACCTATGGCGGCTTGTCGGGGCGCGACCTGGAGGCAGTCGCGGTGGGTTTGTACGACGGCGTGGATGAAGCTTACCTGAATTACCGCGAGTCGCACACCCGCTACCTGGGCGAAGTGCTCAGGCAGGCAGGGATGCCGGTTTACCTGCCGACCGGTGGGCATGCGGTCTACGTGGATGGCAGCAAGGCGCTGCCCCATATCCCTCCGAGCCAGTTCCCGGCGGTGGCGCTGGGGAATGCCTTGTATCTGGCTGGTGGTGTGCGCACCACCGAAATCGGCAGCCTGATGTTTGAGCACAGCGATCCTGTGACGGGCGCGCCGATATTTGCGCCGTTGGAGCTGCTGCGTTTTGCCATCCCGCGCCAGGTTTACACCCGCAGTCACCTCGATTACATCGGCGAATCTGCCGCCAAATGTATGCGTGAAGCCGAAAAGATTCGCGGGTTGAAGATCACCTGGGCACCGAAGGTCTTGCGGCATTTCATGGCGAAACTTGAACCGGTAGAGTAGAAAATTTAAGGCAGATTGGTGAGATCTCTGAGCGGCGATCGCTCAGGTATAATTGAGCAGATAAAATCTTGAAAGAGGCGGTATGCGCGTACTGATAATTGGAACAGGATATGTTGGATTAAATACGGGAGTGATGCTGGCATATTTGGGCAACGATGTGACCTGTATTGATCTCAACCAGGAAAAGGTGAAACGCCTTCAGGCTGGAGAAGTTACGATTTTTGAACCTCATCTGGACGAACTTTTCGCCGAGGTCCACAAAAAAATGCATTTTGTCAGCGATTACGTCGAGGCGGATATTCCCAACCAGGATGTCATTTTCATCGCCGTAAATACCCCATCTCTGGCAGACGGCAACGCGGACCTGAGCTATGTACGCATGGCAGCAGAGTCGATTGCCGAGAACCTGGGAGAAAAATTCGTGGTGGTGGTCAATAAATCCACCGTGCCAATTGGTTCGGGCAACTGGGTAGAGGCGATCATCCGCGAGCACTACTTCGAAGTCCGCAATACCAAGCCTAACGGCTTATTCAACGTCGTATCCAGCCCCGAATTCCTGGCACAAGGCGCAGCACTGCAAGGCTCCTTTTATCCAGATCGGATTATTGTCGGTTCCCAACATCAGCCAAGTGTGGAGCGCCTGAAGGAATTGTTTGGACCGATCATGCGCCAGGACTTTGAAGCTCCGGCTTGCCTGCCAAGACCTGTAGGTCTTAGTGAAGTTCCCATGCTTGTTTGCGACCTGACATCGGCAGAGATGGTCAAGTATGCTGCCAATTCGTTCCTGGCGCTCAAAATTTCGTTCATCAACGAGATCGCGCACCTGGCACAAAAGGTAGGCGCGGATGTTTCGGCGATTGCCAAAGGGATTGGGCTTGATAAGCGCATTGGCGATCGCTTCCTGAATGCCGGCATCGGCTGGGGCGGTTCGTGCTTTGGCAAGGACACTGCCGCACTGGTGGCAACGGCAAAAGATTACCATTTAGACATGCCCATCATCCGTGCTGCGCGGGATGTCAATTATGCTCAGCGCGTGTGGGTGGTGGATCGTTTGCAGGAAGAGCTCAAGATCCTGAAGGGGAAGCATATCGCATTGCTTGGATTCAGTTTTAAGCCCAACACTGACGATCTGCGCGACGCACCTTCGCTCGATATCAGCAGGCTGTTGGTGCAGCGTGGAGCGATTGTGCGGGCGCACGATCCGGTAGCGCTGGACAATGCGCGTAGTCAATACCCAAACTTAGGTATCACATATTCAGACAGCCTTGAATTCACACTCGACGCAGCAGATGCAATTGTGCTGATAACCGAGTGGCCCATCTACCGTGAGCTCTCCTGGGACACGATTTCACCAGTGCCGGTGATCGACGGACGTAATTTCCTCGATCGTGACCACCTTACCAAACTAGGCTTTAGCGTGATTGGGATTGGCAAATAAATAGGTGATACAGAAACATTTGGTTTTCCCGGATTTTTTATTTGGGTGTATCATTAAAAAAGCTTTTTAATTATTCTAGTCTTAAAATAAAAAGGAGTTGTAATGAAAAAGTTTAGTTTGATAGTTCCCATTCTTGTCATTGCTGTATTGGTGGTCGCCGCCTGTCAGCCTGCAGCACCGGAGCTAGGGACGGAAGAAAACCCAATCAAATGGGTCTTCGTTCCCTCAGGTGAAATGGAATCAGTCGCAGCAGGCGCTGATGCAGTTGCCGACATGATCTTCGCGGAAACTGGCTTGGTGGTGGATACTTTTGTAGCCACCGACTACACCGCTGCTATTGAAGCGGAATGCTCCGGGCAAGCCGACATGGGCTCCCTGGCAACCTTCGCCGCCATCACTGCCGCGGATCGCGACTGCGCTTATCCAGCCCTCGTCTCCACACGCTATGGCAGCCCCACCTACACCGGGCAGATCATTGCTCATGTCGACAGCGGCATAACCTCCGTGGCTGATCTTGCCGGTAAAGTTTTCTGCGCTACCGATGAAACCAGCACCAGCGGTTGGATTATCCCCAGCATTATGATGCGCGCAGCCGGCGTTGACCCCGACAAAGATGTCGAAGTCATCTTCGCAGGCAGCCACGACGCAGCAGTGCTTGGTGTTTACAATGGTGATTGTGACGCCGGCGCTTCCTTTGTGGATGCCCGTACTTCAGTTGAAGACGAATTCCCGGATGTGATGGACAAAGTCCTCCAGATTGAGATTTCCGTTGAAATCCCCAACGACGGTGTGCAATTTGCCAAGGATTTCCCCGTAGAGATCCAGACCAAGCTTGTTGACGCCCTGATCAAGATCATCGGTACCGAAGAAGGTAAAGCCGCCATGGATGCCGCTTACGAGTGGGACGGTCTGGAAAAACACGACAACACTTTCTATGATGCCTTCCGCCAGTTGTTAGACGCGGCTGGAATCACTGCTGAAGATCTCTAAGATTTTCGGGTGATTTAATTTGATCAACGAACGGGGGACCAATTGGTCCCCCGTATTAATTCTTAGGGTGAGTGATTATGCTCGAAATTCGCAACCTAACAAAAATTTATGATGACGGGACGGTGGCTCTACATAATGTAAGTTTCACGGTCCCGGACGGAGAATTCCTGGTAGTGATTGGTTTGAGCGGGTCGGGAAAGTCGACCCTACTGCGCTGCATCAACCGCCTGATCGACCCAACTGAAGGGCAGATCCTGTGGGATGGCGTGGATATCACCGCTCTCCAAGGGGATGACTTGCGAAGGATGCGCCGAAAAATTGGAATGGTTTTTCAGCAATTCAACCTGGTCAAACGCTCGACAGTCATGACCAATGTGATGGCTGGCAGGCTGGGGTATGCGCCCACGTGGCGCAGCATCACCAATCAATTTGATGAAGCAGATAGAAAACGAGCCCAATCCGCTCTGAAGCGCATGGGAATCACTGATCAGGCAAACAAGCGGGCTGATGAACTCAGCGGCGGACAACAGCAGCGAGTTGGCATCGCCCGGACACTGATGCAGGAACCAAAACTGATCCTCGCGGATGAACCTGTTGCCAGCCTGGATCCAGTTTTGGCACATTCAATCCTGCAACATCTGGAAAGCCTGAATCGAGAGGATGGCATCACGATCGTCTGCAGTCTGCATTACCTTGACCTGGTGCAGCGCTACAGCACCAGTGTGATCGGTTTGCGAGATGGTCAGGTAGTCTACCAAGGCAACAAAAAACAAATCCTGCGCATGACTGACGCGGAGTTCAAGTCCATTTACGGTGAAGAAGCCGAACGGATGGGTGGTATCTCGGGTGACCTTGCCGCAGATGACGAGGATTCAGCCGGTGAGGAGGCAACAGAATGAGCGAAAAAGTTCAAACCGTTGAAGAAAAACCCAGCCTGGTTCCCCCAGTCTTGGCGGGATTGCTTTCCCTGGTTGTGCCGGGTTTAGGGCACATGCTGGCTCGGCAGTTTAGGAAGGGTTTGGTGCTGCTGCTGGTTTTCCTTTCCGCGGCAGGTTTGTGGATCTGGCGGGTAAGTGACGCGGCGCGGAGGGAAGTCGGTTTTACTGCCATGTTCAAAAAGGCCATCCAGCTCCAGCCTATCCTTCTTATAATTTTGGTCGTTCTTGTCTTGCTTTACCTCTTGATTGCCTATGATGCATATAAAACCGCTGCCAAGGCAAAATCGAACTCATTCTTGCTGTGGGTGTTCGTGTTAGCTTCCTTTTTCATTTTGGGTTGGCAGATCGGTGAAATCCGACCGGATGTGCTCGTTCGCGACGGTAAAAACTCACTACCGCTGCTAATGCGAGTGCTTTGGCCGTGGGAAAAAGCTCTTTACTATCCTGAAGAACTGCTGATAGGCAGCGCGGATGTGGTTATTCCCTGTACCGAAAATGCGGAAGTGCCGCCACGCGTGGTTGAAGAAGGCGATCCTTACGTAACTGTCACACCAAACTGCGGTGATCTTTCGGAAATCGCTGGCGCAGAGGGCACCAAACTCAGGATGGTAGGCAGCAATTTTGCGCCCAACGATGAAACCGAGATTTGGTGGGTAGATCAGGTGCGCAATGAGTTCCGCTACCGCTATGGCGGTGAGTATGTCAAGATCGTTACCGACGAAAACGGCAGCTTTGAAATGGATGTTATTATCCCTTACCGGGTCATTCCAACCACTGGCGGGAAGGGATACGCTGTTTGGCAGGTAGAAGCACGCCAGGTCGCCTCTGTGGGTGAACCGGTATTGAGCGAGGAGCTGAAACTTTCGGTTGAAAAGATGATCGAAACCATCTTCTTAGGCATGATGTCCACTGTCTTTGGCGTCATTCTTTCCATCCCGGTCAGTTTTATCGCTTCACGCAACCTTATGTCAGCCAACTGGTTGACCAAAACAATATATATGGTGGTTCGAACGATCCTTAATATCATCCGTTCGATCGAGTCGCTGGTTTGGGCAGTCATTGCCATCATCGCGGTGGGGTTAGGACCTTTCGCGGGCATTTTGGCGCTGACCGTGCACTCCATCGCCGCCCTGGGCAAGCTATATTCCGAGGCGATAGAGTCTATCGACCACGGACCAGTGGAGGCTATCCAGGCTACCGGCGCGAACTGGCTCCAGACGGTCTGGTACGCGGTCATTCCTCAAATCGTGCCGCCTTTTGTCTCCTTCACCATTTACCGCTGGGACATCAACGTACGTATGTCCACTGTCATCGGTATGGTTGGCGGCGGTGGTATCGGTTACTTGCTGATCCAGTGGATCCGCCTGTTGGATTACCGTTCTGCGGGTATTGCAATCTGGTTCATCGCTTTTACCGTAGCTATCCTGGATTACGTCAGCTCGGAGATCCGCAACCGCTTTGTGTAGTGTGTTTTGAAAGTCCATGAAGCGCCAGATTGCCTCTGGCGCTTTTCTGTACCTGGCGTGAGGAGAATATGCTGCTGTGATGAAGATTCCAACCGAAAAATGCCAACCGATGGGGTGATTTTGCCGGCGCAGGGTTTTCGCTTACTTAACAATGCGCGTAGCCATTAACCCTAAACAGAAATATCATTCCAGCAAACACAAAATATAATCAATTCGCACACTCAAACGTTAGGAGACTCACTCTCAGTGGGGGAACCAATCTGGACCCTGTCATTAATTCCTAACCGGGTACCTATGAAAATCTTTAGTCTCAAGCATGGAGTCTAACCAATTCGAAGGTTTTTCCTTTATAATCTGTATCAAGCCACAGAAAGGAGTTCGTCATGGGTAAGGCCATACAAGATTTGCTGAATGAACATGAAGCCATTCTGCACGTATTTACCATCCTGGATAAAATGTTGACCTCGTCGAACGTTGACGAAGAAAGAGACCTCAACTTCGCTGATGAATTAGTCCATTTCCTGAGGATCTTCGCCGACGAGTGCCACCACGGGAAAGAAGAGGGCATCCTTTTCAAGGAACTGGAAAACCGTGGTGTCCCGAATAAAGGCGGCCCAATCGGCGTGATGCTGCAGGAGCACGTGCAGGGACGGCAATTAATCGCCCTGATGAGTGAGGATCTTTTAAGTGCTGATCTGGAGGCTTTTAAACTTCACGCGATCGAGTACCGTGATCTTTTGCGACAGCACATTCAAAAAGAAAATGAGATCCTCTTCACACTGGCAGACCAGATTATCAGTGATGAAAAGCAGGTGGAACTCTTTGAGCAGTTTGAAGCGCATGAAGAAACCGTGATTGGTCATGGCGTGCATGAACAGCTGCATGCCCAGATCCATGCCTGGGAGATCCTGTACCAGGCATAAAATCTGACCTGGCGTCGCTGTAAGCCCCTGCAAAGTTCGCCTTGCTAAAAAGGTAAGTTTCTATTTGTGTCCCTTCAGCAAAGGTTTTTATATCCTCTGTGAACCGTCTTGGCATCCAATCCCTTGAAATCATGACCATTTAAGTAGGATTTATGGCATAATCAGAGGGCAAATATAATAAAGGAGATCTTTATGACCGAAATGTTTTGTTATCAGTGCCAGGAAACAATGAAAAACTCAGGCTGCACCCGACGCGGTATGTGCGGAAAATCCGCTGAGGTTTCCCGTCTGCAGGACCTGCTCGTTTACCTGCTCAAAGGAATTTCCTTCTGGGGTACCCGAGGTCGCAACATGGATGTAAAGAATGATGAGACGGACCTCTTCGTAGCCAAGGCTCTTTTCGCCACCATCACCAATGCCAACTTCGACACTGATCGCTTTGTCGCGCTCATCCAGGAAGCAATCGAGCGCCGGGACGACCTGCGCACGCGTGCTCAGGCTCGTTGTAACCAGCTTCACAGCTCCAATTGCACCGACAGCGGTCCGGATTGGGCAGGCTGGCATCCTGATGATTACGAGATTGAAACCCTGCTTGCAAAGGGACGCACGGTTGGGGTGATGGACGACCCTGATCTCAACGAAGACATCCGCTCCATGCGTGAACTGGTGGTCTATGGGTTGAAAGGTATTTCAGCTTACGTTGACCATGCCTACCTGGTGGGGGGTCGGGACGAAATTATTCTGGCTTTCCTGCAGGAAGCGCTCGAAGCGACTACGAACGACAAACTTGGTCAGGCAGAAATGCTGGCGCTCATCCAGAAAACCGGTGAATTTGGCGTCAAGGCCATGGCGCTGCTGGATGCCTCCAACACCGGTCGCTACGGCAATCCTGAGCCAACCCAGGTTTCCATTGGAGTCAAACCCGGTAAGGGCATTTTGGTCAGCGGGCACGATCTGCCCGACCTGGAAGAACTGCTCATACAGACCGAAGGAACCGGCATTAACATCTACACCCACGGTGAAATGCTGCCAACCAACGCTTATCCCGAATTGAAGAAATACAAGCACCTGGTTGGGAATTACGGCGGCTCCTGGTGGAAACAGGCTGAGGAATTCGACGCTTTTGGCGGTCCGATCGTGATGACCACCAACTGCATCATTGCGGTGCGCGATGGCTACCGCGACCGTATCTTCACCACCGGCATGGCAGGTTATCCTGATGTGCCACACATCGGCGATCGTCCTAATGGCGGACACAAGGACTTCTCGGCGGTTATTGAGCGCGCTAAAACCTCTTCTGAGCCAAGAGAACTCGAAACAGGCACCATTCCGATAGGTTTCGCGCATCACACCGTCTTGAGTGTGGCTGATAAGGTGATTGAAGCTGTCAAGAGCGGAGCCATTTCGCGCTTCGTGGTCATGGGCGGTTGCGATGGGCGCCACAAGAATCGCGAATATTTCACAGATGTTGCCCTGGCATTGCCCCAGGACACGATAATTCTTACCGCTGGCTGCGCCAAATACCGCTATAACAAGCTAGGTTTGGGCGAAATTGGCGGCATCCCACGCGTTCTGGACGCCGGACAATGCAACGACAGCTACTCGCTGGTGCTGATCGCTCAGGCACTGGCTGGGGCTTTCAACTGCAGCGTTAACGACCTGCCGCTTTCCTTCGACATCGCCTGGTACGAGCAGAAGGCTGTGATTGTGCTCCTGGCGCTGCTCAGCCTGGGGGTCAAGAAGATCCGCTTAGGTCCCACACTGCCCGCCTTCCTTTCCCCGAACGTGGCCAAGGTTATCGTGGAGGCATACGACCTGAAACCGATTGATACTGTCGAAGCTGATGTTGCAGCCATGATGGCTGGGGCATAGATTTTGATTAATAGAATTTGATTATTAAATGGCTGGCAACCCCAGCCATTTTTGTTTAATATCATAAATTGCCAACTGTGGAAGATTGAGTGGTTCTTTGTGTCAACAAATATTACGTTGAAAAAATCAAGATTATGCAACCTTTTTTCTGTAAATTTGGGTCAGAAATACCCATTGTTCTTTAACAATCGAATGACTTGCCAGCACAATAACGTTTGCCGATTTGCCATTCTTCGCTGATCTCCATCAATCTTGCAGAGACCAGTCTCAAACAAGAGGCTTCGTTTGGAAACACGCCAACCACTCTTGTTCTCCTACGGATTTCCCTGTTGATCCTCTCCAGGCTATTTGTGGTCCTGATTGATCTCCGATGTTCTAGTGGATAATCGAAGACAGTGAAACGATAAGGTAACATAAGTTTCGC
>DIVL01000061.1 GCA_002435825.1 Anaerolineaceae bacterium UBA6133 | reverse complement strand
TCCAACTTGCTTTTGGGTCAGCCTCCTAAGGAATGTCAGCTTCGCCAACCCTCTTCAGTCTCCCATCCGCTCTGCGGCGGGAGGCAGCTTTTCTCCCTTTCGCTTCGCTGCACGGATCTTCGACCAGGAGAGGCCTGGAAAGAAAACAAAAACCCCCGATCTTGCAACCGGGGGCGAAAAAAATGAGCGCGCAGGGGCTCGAACCCTGAACCAACGGCTTAAAAGGCCGCTGCTCTACCATTGAGCTACGCGCCCATAGAGAAGCCCAATTTTAGCACGCACTTCAAAGCACGTCAAATGATTTCTGGGTCAAATGATTTCTGGGTCAAAATGTTAATTGAAAAAGCAAAACCAGCAAAGCGCGCTCTTCTCGTCAGAAGTGCGGGATTAAGCCCGGCTCACGGGTATAATAAGCCAAATGTCTGCAACACGAGGTGACAAATGAAGAAGCAAACTCTCCCCCACGGTCTCTGGCCATCCCCAATCACCCCCGCCATGCTGGCGGGCAGCATCCGCCTGAACGACGTGCAGTGGTCCCCGGACGGCAAGTTCCTGCTTTGGTCGCAATCGCTGGACGGCAAAACCAGCTTGTTTGCCAAACCCGCGCGCGACGCAGCCCTCGACCTCAGCAGCGATCTCAACCCCTCCGGAGGGGTCGGCTACGGCGGCGGTGACTTCTTCGCCGGGCGAGGGGGAGTGGTCATTGCCGACCGCAACGGGCGGCTTTACTTCAAACCCTACGCGGAAGGACTGGCGCGCCCTATCACGCCGGCTTTCGGAGCCTGCGCCTCGCCGGTGATCACGCCGGATGAGCGCTTCGTGATTTTCGTCCACACCTACGAAAACAAAGACGTGCTCGCGATCGTCCCGCTGGATGGCGGCACTTGGCCCAAAATCCTCAAGCAGGGCGCGGATTTTTATATGCAGCCGGCGGTGAGCCCTGATGGCAAGTTGCTCGCCTGGGTGGAGTGGGATCACCCGAACATGCCCTGGGATGGCGCGAAGCTCTACCTGGCTGAGCTTGACACGCAAACTGGAAGCCTCAGCGAGGTGAAATTACTCGATGGGGACGAGACTATTCCCGTTTTTCAACCGATCTTTTCACCGGACGGCACCAGGCTTGCCTGGCTGAGCAACGCGGGCGAACTGGACCAGCTAAAGCTGCAGCACCTTAGCAGCGGCGAGGTGGAAACGCTGGTGCAAGGCCGGGTGATGATGCCTCCTGCCTGGATGCAGGGCGTGCGCGCGCTGGCATGGTCCGCCGACAGCCAGAAAGTCTTTTTTCTCGAAAATCAAGTTGGCAGTACCAGCCTTCGCAGCATCGCTCTGAACACCAGGGAGATCACCGATGTCGACACCACCCCCTACACCCTGATCGAGCAGCCCTGCATCTCGGCGAAAGGTGAACTTGCGCTCGTAGCCCAGTCTGCCGCGAAACCTCCGCGCATCCTGCGCATTTCGGGCAGCCGAACAGAGGTGATAGCCCGCAGCCAGAGCGACGTGCTGCCCGCGGGATTTCTCAGCCAGCCCCAGGCCCTCGCCTGGCAATCCTCCGACGGGGTGGCGGTGCACGGGCTCTACTACCCGCCCGCCAACCCTGATTTTGAGGCTGCCGGCGCCCCGCCAGTGATTGTTTACATCCACGGCGGACCAACTTCCCAGGTTTTTGACGCCTTCAACCTCGAGGCGGATTTCTTCACCAGCCGCGGCTACGGCTATTTCGCAATCAACTACCGCGGCAGCACCGGCTACGGCAGGGCGTATCGCGATGCCCTGAAAGGCGAGTGGGGCAGGATCGATCTGCAGGATACGATCGAAGGCAGCCAGGCGCTGATCGCGCGCGGGCTGGCAGACCCGGCTAAGCTGATCATCAAAGGCGGCAGCGCTGGTGGATTCACGTTGCTCAACGCGCTGGTGCACTACCCGGGATTTTTCAAAGCCGGAATTTGCTCGTATGGCGTCTCAAATCTGTTCACGTTTGAATTGGACACGCACAAATTCGAAGCGCATTACAACGCGTCTTTGGTGGGCGAGCTGCCTGAAGCAGCGGAAAAATACCATACCTGGTCGCCAATCTTCCACGCCGACAAGATCCGCGACGCGGTCGCGATCTTCCAGGGCAGCGAAGATAAGGTGGTGCCGCCCGAGCAATCGGAGGAGATGGTGCGCACGCTGCAGAGCAACCACGTGCCGCACCTTTACAAGCTTTACGAAGGGGAAGGGCACGGCTTCCGCAAGAAAGTCAACCTGATCGATTACTACGAAACGGTCGATCGTTTTCTCAAACAACACGTAATTTTCAGCTTTCAGGAGGAAGCATGACAACTCGGGAATTGACGCTTAAATCTTCAAATGGTGAAATGCTTTGGGGGCAGGTCTGGGAGCCTGAAGAAAAAGCCCGCGCGGTGATGGTGTTGGTGCACGGTCTTGGCGAGCACATCCAGCGCTATCAGCATGTTGCCGAAAAGGCTAACGCCAGAGGGTTTGCCATACTTGGCTTTGACCAGCAGGGGCACGGCAAATCAGGCGGAAAACGGGGTGTGATCAACTCCGCGGAAGGCTTGATGGAGGATATTACCCACGCCATAAACCTTGCCAAAGAACGCTACCCAGGTCTGCCGGTGTTCCTGTATGGTCACAGCATGGGTGCGGTGGAAGTATTGTATTACGGCTTGAACGGCTCTGAACGCCCAGCCGGCATCATCTCCACGAGCCCCGCGCTGGACACTGCCAGCATGTCCAAGGCGCAGCGGGGGCTTGTGGGGCTGTTGAAGAATATTTTGCCTGAATTGGCCGTCAATAACGGCTTGCCGATCGACGGGCTTTCACATGATGCTGCCAGCAACCAGGCTTATCGGGAGGACCCGCTGGTGCACCCCAAAGCCAGCGTGCGCCTGGCGGCCTTTCTGATGGAGGCGGCAGAAGACGTGATGAGGAAAGCCAATGAATGGGATGTGCCGCTCTACCTGGCACACGGCAGCGCCGATCCCATCTGCCCGGTAAATGGCTCGGATCAATTTGCTAAGCGACTGGGCAGCAAGGTGACCTACAAACGTTGGGATGGTTTGTATCACGAGACGCACAACGAGCCTGAGAAGGATGCGGTCATCGCCGCGATGCTGGACTGGGTTGAAGGTCAGCTAAGCTAACAGAACCATTTAACTTTGACGGGGTTGGGCTCTGGTCTCGAATAGCCCGTAGGGCGAAATTGAGGGCACCGTGAACGATGAGATGGACGAACGTCTATGTGCCCTCAATTCGCCATTGACGGTCTTGGTAGGGCGGAATGCGCCTCGTTTGCGCACTCCGTCAAGGAAACCAATGTTACTGCCAAATTAATTAACGTCGGAGTGAGCCCGCGCAAGCTTCTTGAAACTTCAAGGTCACGAGGCGGTCTCATTCCGACCTACAACCCGCCATAATAATGGCTCGTGTGGCTGAATGTGTCATTTTTGCGTACTCCGCCTTACAATTTTTCATTCCTAACAAAACCGTTTAACTTTGACAGGGTTTGGTTCATCCTTGCATGCCACAGCACGGAAGGAAGCCAGCATTTTTTCGCATTCCTGCAGCGCAAAACTTTCAAGATCCTGCCAGTCGGCGTCGATACCAAGCGCATCGTACGCCAGCGCCAGGCTGCCGTAGAGCGGCAAACCCAAGGCATGGGTGGGCGCGTGGATGGTGGAAGCAGCCTGCCCAAGAGCCCGCGCAGCCGCCTGCGCAGTGGGAAATGCTTCGGCTTCCCGGGCAGCCTCATGGCAGTCAAGGATCAAGGCTTTGGCTTCGGGCAGTTTAATTTCCTTATTCATCCATGCTTTTGCGGCATCAAGTGCGCTTTGGGGGCGGGAGTCTGCGGGGAACTGCTTGCGGTAAAGCGGTAAGATGTGCGTTTGGGCATAGTCTAGGCACCAGGCAACGATGGTCTGCTTGCTCTGGGTTTCGATCAGGCGCATCAAGCCAATGATCGGATATGCCTGCCATTTGCTCAGCATTTTTCGGTACTTTTTCATAATTAAATTGTAACAGGTCGGTGGAAAAAAAAAGCCAGCCTGGCCGGGCTGGCATCTGGCGGAGAGGGCGGGATTCGAACCCGCGATACCTNNCTTTCCAAGCGAGCGCACTAGGCCAGCTATGCGACCTCTCCGCGTGAGCCGCTATTATAACAGAATTCTGTGGGTGTAAAGGGATCAGGCAAGCACTACGCAAGTTATTTGAGGTTAACGTGAAATCGCAGCAATCTTCCCGACGGTTTCCGCGATGAGTGCCTTCCTCTTGCCCGGGAACATCCAATTAACCACGCCTGTCGCGCTCAATTTGCTGCCTTTGGCTTGCACCAATTTTTCCATGCCACTGATTGCCCCATTTCAAGAAGTGTGTCGCGCAACTTCTCCGCCACCGAAAACGTGTTGCCTGTTTTGGAAAAAACAAAAATGCCAATATTCATAATGCCCTCACATTGCAGAAACTTTTATGTTTGTTGGATCCTGCCAGCCAGAAATGATACTACGAAAAGTGGTTTGTGAGCACAAAAGCACACTAAATTGATGAAATGGTGTGGAAGCGGACTTTGGCGTTAGAAAAGGACGTTTGAGAGATCGTCGCGGTACTGGCGCACAGTCGGGTAGGCATCGCCCAAAACTTCCAGCAGAGCCAGGTAGATATCGTGCAGTTGACCTTCATGGAAGTGCTTTTCCCGCCGCAGGATATCCAAAAAGCCATCCAAAGCGATCTCAATTTTGCCACTGCGTGCCAGGCGCAGGCTGTTGCGATAGGCCGCCTCAAGCGGGTTGGCGCTCACCTGCGGCAGGGTATCGAAACTGGCATAAGCCGTCGCCAGGGGCAGCAGGCTCTTGGCTGTCTTGAATTCAGAGCTTGCAGGAAAATTGTTCAAAATAACGTAGGCATCCTGTGTTCTCCCTTGCCAAAGCAGAACGCGCGCCAGCGCCAGCAATCCAGCCGGTTCGCCATGACTCTCGTAAACATACTGTGCCAGGGCTTCTTCCGCCTCCGCCAGATCTCCCAGCAACATCAGGCTCTTACCCTTCTCGAGCAATAAATTACCCGCTTTGGGCAAGATCCGGTCGACTAGAAGGCGCAGGTTCTGCTCACTGAGCACACCGGTAACCTCCGCCACGATCCGCCCGTCCACAAAGGCTTTTACTGCTGGAACCTGCTGTACCTTGAGGCGGGCAGCCAGTTTGGGCTGATCATCCACGTTGATGCGCGCCAGCCTGAATCCCCCATCGGCTTCGTGCGCCAGCTTGGCAAGCTCGCGCGACTGCACCCGGCAGGGAATACACCATGGCGCCCACAGATCCAGCACCACAGGCACTTCGGCAGAGTAATTCACCACCTCAAACTCGAAAGTGTCTTCGCTGATGTCAATAATGTTCGCGGCTGCCATATGTTCTCACCTGAATTAATTCTAACAGAATTACTCCTCATCTTCTGGCGGAGTGATTGCCGGCTGTTTGATCTCGACCACATCCCCGTGAAAATCCACCACGATTCTGAAGCCCGCCATGCCCAGGTAATTCCTGATGTCCTGCGGCAGCCCTGTGCCGCGCAACTGCTCAAATTGACCCTGGGAGTTTTCGAGCTGCTGCCGGATAACTGCAATCGAAAAAATGTCTTCCTGACCGAGCATCTTCGCGGTCTGTTCGCTCAGAAAGTCCTCATTACCGCTGATCCCTGCCGTCAGAGCATCCCAAACCTGGCGGTCGACCTCCTCAGCGGGGATGTGACGCAGAAAACCACCATCGTCCAGGACATAGCTGGGATCGTCGCCCACCCAGGTCACTGGTAATGGTTGGTCAGTGGTATCAAAAACCAAGCCTTCAAAAAGCGCTCTCTTCACGTTTTCCATCCTTACTACTTCTTTATGGATATTATAGCGAAAGACTATATAAGAATAATTAACAAACTTAGACAACGCTAAAACCATGTTGGTGTAACATATTTTCTGT
>DIVL01000030.1:3837-4083 GCA_002435825.1 Anaerolineaceae bacterium UBA6133 | reverse complement strand
GCAGCGCTGCCTTGGCACTTTCATCGATCGGATCCGGCTCATGCTTGGCAATTAACCGGCTTAAGACAGCATGATGATCTCGGTTCAGGCAGGGCGCCAACCAGTTACCTTTGCTTTGCGTATAACTTTCTTGCCAACTCCGAATGTCTGAAAAGAAGGGATTTGCCCAAATGTCATTTAAAGTACCTCCCTTTGCATAAATGTCATTGGCATTAACAGGCGAGTAAGGCACAAAAACACAGGGAG
>DIVL01000030.1:0-3779 GCA_002435825.1 Anaerolineaceae bacterium UBA6133 | reverse complement strand
GTTTTTTGACGATCTCCCATGAACGCTTCCACATCCAAAGTCGTTGCTCCGGAGTCGGCATCAGATCCAGGGTATACGAACGACCGATAGGCATATATTGGAAGATCCAACCATAAAAGGCTCCCTGTTGTTCAAAAAAGTAATCGATGAACTCTTCTGATAATATTTCTTCGGCATTGTGCCTGGTTGCTGTCAAGGAAATACCAAAAAACACGCCGGCCTTGCGCAATTGCTCCATGGCTGCCAGAATCTGGTCAAAAACGCCTGATCCGCGCCGTTCATCAGTTCGGTCGCGCNNGCCATTCGCTGGGCAGTTTTTTCATCAATCAAGGTTCCATTGGTGTAGAACATAAAGAATACATCCGGATGCTTTTCAGCCGCATCCAACAAACCTTTTCCTTCCGAACGGTACGCCAGCGGTTCACCGCCGCTGATTACTAAAAACCGAACTCCCCAGAGCGTTTTCGCTTCTGTGATGATCCGGTCAAATGTAGACCACTCCAACTTCTCTGCTGTAGGTCCTGCATTGGCATAACATCCCGTACATCGCAAATTACATGTCTTACCAGGGCTGATGGTCAAAAAACCGGGAGGATTCATCCCAAATTGTTCGGAAAAAAGAGCGATCGCCGATTGTTCCCCACCCTGAACCAAAGCTCCATGAATCAGGTTGCCGGAAAGCTTTCGGAGTGTTGCCTCAGACAATCCGCGGGCAAGAATACAGTCGAAAGTTTGCATGAAAGCCTGCCCAAATTCCGCCTGATCGGTTAGAACTCCGGGGGGTAAAGATGACAGTAGTGGATCTGCAGGTCGTAAACGAGTAGCGATATACTTTCCGGTCTGTAAAACACCCCTGCGCAATCGTGACGACTTTGAAAGCAGCGGAGTTGAGCGCACAACGCATTCCAACCCCATATCGAAAGCCATATTTTTCAACGTTCTTTTTTTAAAGTGATTTGTAGTCATTTTTTCCTCCAAATTGATGAGTGGAAATAGGGCTTATTGGAATTCGAGCAACCTGAATGTACTTTTGCTTTTCCTGTAAGACCGTATGGCGCAAAAGCTCTGAGTGTGCTAACAAGGACGTAGTTAAAACCAACCCTTCCGCTCCTGGCTTTTTGATCGACTTACTGGTAACAGGTGTTAAAGACATTTTTTCCTCCGATTAATCAGTGATGCAGCTGGCAGACTATGAACAGAATGTTTGTTTCTTTGTTACGGCAGTCTGCTCTGCAGAAATTCGATGATTGGTGCGAACACCTGCTTAGCCTTTTGATCAAAGATTTTCGTTGAGCGCATGGCACATTGCAGGCCGGCACTTTGCAATGCCGGCGCTTCTGCCTTGAAGACTGTCCTGACCGAGGTGAGTATTGGGATGGGATGCAGGTACGAAAGCCAGCCAGGCCGAGTCTTTTCACACAGTTCTTTGTAAATTGCTTCATATATTTCCGTCACATAAGGCATGCTGTGCTGCAGTGCGATCTGACGCGAGGCTCTTCCCATTTTCTGACGTAGCGTGTCGCATTCAAGCAAACAGGCCATCTCCTCGGATAATGCCAAATCATCTTCGGCTGGAGCCAGTAATCCATTTACACCAGAGTGGATTAATTCCGGCAAAGCCAAGGCATTCACACCAATGATGGGTAAACCGCTGGCCATGGCTTCCAGCACCACCAGTCCCTGCGTTTCGATGGGGGAGGCTGTTACAAAGAGATTGGCCTGACGATAGAGATCCGGTAGTTGGTCATGTGAAACCTTACCGGTAAAATTCACCCTGTGAGCAATGCACAGGTCCTCGGCCAGTGATTGTAATTGGTGAGCCTGGGGTCCATCCCCGACAATCACCAGGCGAGCCTGGGGGAACATGAGAGAAATACGAGCAAAAGCACGCAGGACGAGGTCCACTCGTTTCTCATATCCCAACCGTCCCACGTGCAAGGCTGTGAGGGATTGCGGTTTTGATTGAGAATGCAATGAGCCGGGGTGAAACAGGTTGGTATTCACACCATTGGAGACAACTGCGGACGGAACATGCAGTCCGGAAGACAATAGCCTCTGCCGCATCCCGTTAGATGGCGTGGTGACGTACGGGAAGCGGTTGAAATAAGTTACCGTATATTGCCAGGCTGCCTTCTCTACCAATGGCAATCCATCCAGAGAAACCGGTGCGTAGTTGAGAAAACCTGCCAGATAGACGTGACAGGTACCCAGAATAGGAATGCCTAGAAGGCGGGCGGCAAACAAGCTCTGCATGCCCATCACACTCATCGAGTGGTTGTGGATTATGTCGGGGTGGAAGCGAGCCAGTTCGCGGATCAGTTTTACAGGGTCCACGGGAGCACGTCCGCCAGGGAAGCGTTCATAACGCAACGCCCGCATACCGGTTATGCTCAGGTCGTTGTGCTTGTGGGAAGGATCAGCGGCTGAATAGACGATGACCTGATGCCCTTGCTTGCGCAAAGAACGGGCCAGCGCGGAAACGGCGGTCGAGACGCCGCCCTGGCCTTCAACAAATGAATCGGTGGTGAGCGCGATCTTCATCAGTCAGAGACCTCCGTCTAATAACCTTTACCTGGAGAGGAAAACGCTGTCAGGAAATCCAAGTCAACCAAGGGGAACTCGCGGGCAACCAGGGGCAGCAAGGCATTCATTAAGGCAACGCGCTCTTCGCGGCTCAGGTCTTCCAGGAAAATACTGAGGTGTTTCTCGGCCACACTTTTCAGAAAATCCACCCGCTGCTCGCGCGGGATACGTTTCCACATCTGCGGCCACACTTCTACAGCTAAATTAACCATTTCCAGCGCAGGTAACCGGCGTACCAGAATATAAATTATCCACTTTGTCCATCTCACGAAATGTTTATCTCCTTGAATCTATTTATGGTTCTTCTTCCACCACTCCAGGTAGAACGCCATCACAAGCGCCAGACCGCAGAGGAGTAGCAAGTAGCTATATATGTGGTAATCGGTGATGAAAGGATTAATAGTGTCAGTCTGATCAACTCGATCTTCATTGTGCTGCTGAAAAGTAGTCTTTAGCATTGGCGTAGAAGTTTATAAAACAACCAACGATACCCATAGTAGACATACCGCAGGTAGGTGATGCAGACATTATGAGCAGACCTGTCCCTGCCAAAAGACTTCGTTCAAACAAGGTGCGCATATCAACCTCCTTTTAGGTTTATAGATCATCTGCGTATAAGGCAATGCCAATCGTTCCCGGCCCAACGTGGACGCCAATGACAGGACTGAATTCCACGGTAAGAACTTCTTTGTAATTGAGATGCTGAGTAATTTGCTCACGAAATACTTGAGCGATCTGTGGAATGTTCGCGTGGATGACACCGATATGGAGGGGATGCCCATTGGCTCTCTCTTCCGCCAGGGCGATCAATCGTTGCAGAGCCCTGCCTTTAGTCCGCACACGTTCCAGGGCATCCAGCTTTCCTTCCGAGTCGAAATATAGGATTGGCTTTATGCTAAACGCAGTTCCTAGATAG
This sequence comes from Anaerolineaceae bacterium UBA6133, assembly GCA_002435825.1. Taxonomy (GTDB): domain Bacteria; phylum Chloroflexota; class Anaerolineae; order Anaerolineales; family Anaerolineaceae; genus Mesolinea. The sequence continues at coordinate 280 of DIVL01000030.1, read as the reverse complement.
CGGGAAGCCCCGCCTATCCGCNNTAAATATTCCAATGTATCCACTGCAAAAAAAAAATGCAGGCGCTGAACAATCTCATCTGCCGCCTGACGTACTTCCTGAAGCGATTTCCCTTGTGCCGCCACCCGAGCTGCCGCCAGTACAACCAACACCTGCCCGGCCGATGTAACGCGGGTATCCACAATCTCCACCGGTATGCGGGAAAACTGGCGCGCGGCAGCCTGAGCCGATGCCACCGTACCGCTTATTCCGGAGGAAATCAGCGGAACGACAATGCCAT
>DIVL01000017.1 GCA_002435825.1 Anaerolineaceae bacterium UBA6133 | reverse complement strand
GTTCAATCCGGCAATAGTGCGTGGATGTAAGAAGCCGGATTCAAGAGAGGAATCCGGCCTACGAATTGGATTATCCACACAGCGATCCCGGTGGAGGGGGTTCATCGGTCGAGGCATCCCGCAAGGGGAGGCTTTGCACGGCCGTCGACCCTACACAGCAAGCCTGTAATCCGGCCTACGAACTACGCTCAGGCAATCCGGCCTACAAACTTTCGCCTTCTAAACGGGAACTTTGACACGCATCGTAACGTTTTCAGCTTATGTTAAAATGGGACTATGGACAACAGAACGGACCACGCTATGGACGAGAACGAACAAAACGAAATCAAACCCGCGGAGTACCAGGAGTTGGGTGCTTTTAAAGAGACGCCCGGATACACCCCCGCCCTGGATCCGGTCAGCAAATCTGAAACCTTCGAAGGCTACGGCGCTGAGGATCTACGAGAATCTTCGACAGAAGCAGATTCCGAGGCAGTCCCCGCCCCCGAGCCAGCCCCTGAGCCCGCGCCAGAAACGCTGCAGGACTCGAACCACTTCACAGAACTGGTTGGATTTGAAGAGATCGATGATTCCCCGGAACCCGATTGGGAAGTTGAAGAAATAACGGACTTTACCACCGGGCACTGGGCTGTGGATCCAAAAACGCAGAGTGAACCATGGCAGACGGTGATGGAATCAGGGCAACCTGAATCTATCCGTAATTCAGACGATATCCCGACCATCCCTCCCCAGCCAGAAAACCTACCCCAGGCTGTTGAGCCCCAAGCTGAACCGCTGCCTGAAATGGTGGAGGTGGTTGACCCACACGCTACAGTGTTGGCAGCCACGGTTTTTGCCACCAACATCGATCAGGCCAAGGAAGGCACGCAGCCCGTGGTGACCTCGCACACCCAGCCCAAAAAGGTCAATGGGCAAGGCAAGCCCGTCCCCGTCGCTGGCAGCAACGGAAAAAAACCAAAGAAACCGAAGCCCGCAAAGGGCGGTAAGAAAAGCGGTTGTTTTGGAAAGACTCTGCTGATAGGAGCGATAGTCTTTTTGCTGGTCATGATGGGCGTGGCAGCTTTCGCGATCTATAAGTACTTTGACATCGCCAAAACTCTGCCGGCGGTGGACGAGCTGCAAAATCGCGCTTCGCAGTTTGAAACCACGCGCATCCTCGACCGCAACGGCAACATTCTGTACGAGATCGTGGATCCAAACGCTGGCAAGCGCACCTATGTGCCGCTTGAACGCATCTCACCTTACCTGATCGCCGCGACGATCGCCACCGAGGATAAGGAATATTACAACCACCCCGGTTTCGATCTCGTGGCGCTGACGCGCGCGCTCTACACCAACTACACTTCCGGCGAAATCGTCTCGGGCGCGTCCACCATCACCCAACAGCTGGCGCGCATGCTGCTGCTGCCCGACGAACGCTTTGAGCAATCCTACGAACGTAAAGCACGCGAGATCATCCTCGCGGCAGAGATCACACGCCGATATACTAAGGAACAGGTGCTGGAACTTTATCTTAACGAAATTTTCTACGGCAATTTTGCCTACGGCATTGAAGCCGCCGCGGAAATTTACTTCAATACCACTGCCGCGGATTTGACTCTCTGGCAATCCTCATTCCTGGCGGGTCTGCCGCAAACGCCGGCTGAATACGATATTTATAACAACCGCGAGGTCACGCTCAACCGGAACAAAACCGTGCTTTTGCTGATGTATCAACTCAGCAATGAAAAAGGCTGCATCCACATCGGGGAACAACTTGCACCTGTCTGCCTGGACGCCATGCAGACGCTTGAGGCTGCCAATACTTTGGAAGCCTACGAGTTCACCAAGCAGGATTTTGTGATGCGGTTTCCCCATTGGGTGGTGTTCATTCAGTCTTTGCTCGAGTCGCAGTTTGACTCGCAGACCATCTACCGCTCCGGCTTTACGATCTACACAACCCTTGACCCGAACCTGCAGCAACAAGCCGAAGAGGCAGTCCGGAACCAGCTTGCCTTGATGACGGAAAACAATGCCACCAACGGCGCGGTGATCGCGATGGACCCCAAAACTGGCGAGATCCTCTCGATGGTGGGCTCAGCCGACTTCCATAACGCCGAAATCAGCGGGCAGGTCAATATGGCGCTGACCCAGACACGCCAGCCAGGTTCTGCCATTAAACCGCTCACCTACCTGGCGGCTTTTGAGAAAGATTGGACCCCGGGCACACTCATTTGGGACGTGCCGGCGAGCTTCGCGCCTTCCGGCGACCCCAACGATACCAACCCCCGCTATGAACCGGTCAATTACGACGGCCGCTTCCACGGTCCGGAAACCGTGCGGGATGCGCTGGCGAACTCCTATAACATCCCGGCTGTGAAAACGCTCGAGTATGTGGGCATCTACGATGATCCAACCACGCCCAACCCGGATGGCTTCATCAACCTGGCACGCCGTTTGGGGATCACCAGCCTGAACCGCCCCGATTATGGGCTCTCACTAACCCTGGGAGGTGGTGAGGTGAGCCTGCTCGAGCTCACGGGCGCTTTCCAGGTGCTGGCAAACGAAGGGCGCAAAGTCTCGCCAGTGGCAATTAGCAAAGTGATCGATCACAAGGGTAATGTGGTCTATGAATACGTCCCGACTAATGGAGAACAGGTGGTTCGGGCAGCGCACGCTTACTTGCTTTCTTCGATATTGTCTGATAACAATGCCCGCGCGCCGATGTTTGGCACCAACTCTGTGCTGGCTCTGCCTTTCCAGGCGGCGGTGAAAACCGGAACCACCAACGATTACCGCGACAACTGGACTGTCGGTTATACCCCGGACCTGGTGATTGGGGTATGGGTGGGGAACGCGGACTACACGCCCATGGTCAACACCTCTGGCGTCAGCGGTGCCGCGCCCATCTGGGCGAACATCATGCAGACCGGTATCCAACAGCTTCGCGGCGGCAGCGCGACAGCTTTCGCCCGACCTTCAGACGTGGTGGATATGACAGTCTGCTCTGTCTCGGGGACTGTGCCAAGCGAGTATTGCCCCAGCCAGCGTACGGAAGTCTTTGCCTCGGACCAGGGTCCACTGCCGAAGGAAGAAGACCTCTGGGTAAAGAGCATGATCGACTCCTGGACCGGACTGCAGGCTTCCCCGGCTTGTTCCGAGTTCACCAAAGAAGCCCTGACGATCAACGTGGAAGACAAGGACGCCATCAAATGGCTCAAGACGGATGCTGGCAGAGCCTGGGCGGATAACTACGGCTTCCCTGATCCGCTGGTGATCAAACCAGAAAGGGAATGCAGGCTGGATGACCCACGCCCAATTATTGACCTGATGGGTCTGCAAAACGCGATCACTGAGAACCCGTTCAAGGTGGTTGGCGTGGTGGACGCGACTGCAAACTTCAAGCAGTACAAACTGCACTGGGGAGAAGGGGAGAACCCAACCCAGTGGAACGCGCTGCAGGAGGATTGGATCACGACCCCGATGCGCAGCGCGGGGGTGTTGACGGAATGGGATGTCAGTGAACTGGATGGAAAGACGATCACGCTGCGCGTGACCCTGCACAGCACTCAAAACACCGAGGTGCAGAAAAAGTACACAGTGCGCTTTACACTGCCAACTCCGACGCCTACCCCCACGCCTACGCCAACCGAGACCCCGACAGTGACACCTACTCCCACTTTAGTGCCGACGGAGACGCCGACGCCAACAGCCCCGCCGGATGAGCCTATCCCAACGGAAGGCACACCTTAAGCGTAAATGAAAGTCGGGTTCCAAAGCGGAACCTGACTTTGTAATTCCTAACGTAAGATGGCGTGAAATTAAGTTGAAATTCGAGGTGTCGTGGAATGCCAGTCCACAATATAACTTTAAACCCACTTTGACAAATCTTAAGAGCAGACTGCCGCGCCCCTTCCATACTTGTATGTTAGCTTTGTCGATTGAACCGGGGCTCGCAGTGACGCACCGCTCGTCATCGCGAGCGTAGCGTGGCGATCTGCCGTTCAACACACGATTGTGCCGGGCTCCTGCCCGGGTACAGTATCTCGCCAAAGGCGTCCAAAATCAATTGGAGACCTTCGGTCGGTTCACGTACGCGGTCTGGAGACCGGCACGAACAGGAGCGTTGCCACTCAGATCACATTCAGCGGCGGATTGAGGGCACGACACGTTCTTCCATCATATCGCCCGTGGTGCCCTCAAGCTCGCCCTACGATAAACCGTGTGCAGAGTTATTGGTTTTTCACAAAAAACAAATCTTGCCACTCAGATCACATTCAGCGGCGGATTGAGGGCACGACACGTTCTTCCATCATATTGCCTGCGGTGCCCTCAAGCTCGCCCTACGACTTGCTTTTGGATAGCAGTGAATAATTAAAACAGTGCCAATTGAGACGAGCGGTACTCGGGCGGGTCACCGGTGATCTGAGAGGCAAACAATTCCCGGGTGAGAAGGGGATTGTCATTCAAATTGCGCAGCTGGCGATACTTAACGATGCTCCAGTTTTCCGTTTTGAGTGACTGCAGATGCGGGTCGCGCCGCAGTTTGAAGGCGGCCAGGTTTGCGCGGCTGCCCGGGAGCACAATCAGCTTTTTGCCTGGCAGATCCTGGTGACGGATGAGCAGCTCCGAAAACTCGGTGGTGATGATCGGGAAGAAGCTGAATTCCGGCGAGCCGTTCAGCCCAAGCCAGGTAATTGAATCGGTTTTTTTCTCGCGCGGCATGCGCATGCGGTTTGCCAGGGATTCGATCAATTCGAAGATGGTTTTCAGGTCCTTTTCGCGCTCTCTGGTGGTTTCAGATAATCGCAAAGACCAGGCTTTGTAATCGGGTGTTGGATCGGCATAGGACTCGAGGATGGCTTGCACCAGTTCCATTTCAACATCCTGGAGACCAGGAAGTTTCAGGTTGACAGCTGCCAGGGCATCCTTCGTAGCAAGCAGAGGTTGGTTTTGGAGCGCGTTCAGGATGGCTCTTTCGGCGCGGTCCGCGGCGGTTGGGGCAGTACCGCTGGCATCAACCAGCCAGTATAAGCCCGAATCGGCTGAGATGCCCGGGTTGAAGCGCGAGAAGAGACCCGGATGCATCAAAGTCGTGTCGATCTCTTCCTGCAGGTCGTTCAGGGTATCGTTTGGACCAGGCCGCCCTTCCAACAGTCCCTCCGAGAGCAGTGAAACGATCAGGGCACAGAACAGGCGCAGGTAAGTTGTTGGCTCGCCATAGCGCCGCAAGAACTGCACGCCTGCGCTTTTGACTGCCTGCGAAAATGAAACACTCTGGGCAGCTTTTCGGCTGGGGCGATCGAAGTGCCAGGCAGTCTGCAGGACGTTCATTTCGCCATTGGCTGCCATTTGATGCAGTGCCAGACCCGCGTTTTGGGCTGCGAGAAGACCCGCCATGGTGAACATGGGATCAAGCTCGGTCACCTGCAGCAGCACAGGCACGTCTGGCTGCAGGAGTTTACCGAGCTGTACCAGCACTTTTTGCAGGGCGGTAGAATGCCAGGTCCAGTCGTAGCGCTGTTTGAGCAGGCTGTTGCGCAGAGTGGCGCTGCCTTCCCGCCCCCACAGCCAACTGCTCCAGAGCCCGCTCAGATTCCACCAGGCCTGATTGCGGCGGGGAAGAGAGGTAATGACCACGTCAACCTGACCAGGCGTGAGTGGGGGGTCCAGTTCACGCAAGCGTCCGCGGAACAGGCTGATGCCACCCAGCTGAGGGGGTTGAGCTGGCCACTCGCGCAGCGGAACTGCCTGCTCGGTTTTACTCCATACCTTTTGCGACGCCAGCAAGGCTTGCCATGGGTTTTGTTCCTGGAAAAGAGGGGGACGCAAGAGCTGGCGCGGACGGCTGCGACCGCCTGGATGCGTCCAGAGTTGGTTGACCCGGTCGGCAGTGGTCAGGATGAGCGCTCTGAGGAGCATACGTTGTCGCGGAGTGAAGACGGGGTTGTCGATGCGGCTCAGCATCGCCTGCAGGGATGCCAGGCTGCGGTGGGGATAAAAGGCGATCACTTCCGCCATCAACTCGCGCAGTGGGTCGCCTGGGTTGGCGGACAGCTCAAGTAAGCGTGCTTTGAGCACGCTAAGCGGGGGCAGGGGCTCTTTGCTGGCAAGCATCTCAGGAGTCAGCTGGTACTCTGCTTGTTTACCGCAGCGCGGGCAGCTGCCAAAGGCAAGTTCTGGCTCAGTTGCGTTTTCTGCCCAGACCAGGTAATCAACCTGCAATTTTGGTTTTTCGTCGAGTTGCTGGCAATCCGGGTTGGGGCAGTCGAAGTAGTAATAAGCGTTGATCTGGTCCTCGAGCAGTAAACCTTCCGCTGAGCGGATCCCTGCCAAGACGCGGACGGCTTCACTGATCTCTTCAGCGCTCGGCGCGGATGCCATCACATCCAGGATTAGGGCGGCAATGGGATTGTTGGCGCTGACCACCACCCGATAGCCAGCCCGAGCCAGCTCCAGTACGACAAAAGGATCCTGTCCGAATGGGTCCAACACGAGGCTGCCCGGTGGGGCAAAGCGCTGCAGCCAGCCAGTCATCGAACCTGGATAATACGGAGGCAGAAAGCGATCCAGCGGCAGTCCTGTCTGAGGTTGGTCAGCCGGTGAAGACCCGTTGACGTACGGGGCAGCCAGGTCAGTCAGGGCGGTGCTGCCGGGCATTATTACCTCCTCAGGCTGCTTGTGAGAGCAGGATCGCTACCCCATAAGGAGGCAGATCCAGGGTTGAATCTGTCATATGGCTTGTGAGTGGTTCGTTGCCTGTGAAGATCAGATCCCAGCGGTTGAATTCCGCTACAGGGAGAGTGAAGCTCTGTATACTTTTCGAGAAATTGAGCACAACCAGCATGGTCTCCTCAGGGGTGAAACGCTTGTAGACCAGCAGGGCATCCTCTCCTGTGTCGATCAGGTTCAGATTGCCCGCATGCAGCGCGGGATGCTCCCTCCTTAGCACGATCAGGCTCTTATAAAAGTTGAGCAGCGACGCAGGGGTGGATGCCTGGTTGGCAACGTTGCGGACCTTGAAGTTGGGATGGACGGGCAGCCAGGGCTCAGTGGTGCTGAAGCCGGCAAAGGGGTGTGCGTCCCACTGCATCGGTGAACGGCAGCCGTCGCGCCCTTTATTGAACGGCCAATAGCGTTTGCCAACGGGGTCCTGGATCTGCCAACGGGAAAGTGAAATATCGCGCATGCCGATTTCCTCACCATAATAAAGGTAGGGAGTTCCGCGCACTGTCAGGTGCATGGCAGCCAACAACTTCAACCTCGCATCGTCGTTGGGTCCGGCATAGCGGGTGGAGGATCGGGGGGTGTCGTGATTGTTGAGAAAGTAATTTGGCCAGGCTTGGTCTCCATGCAGGCTGTCCCAATACTGGATCGCCTTGCCGAAGGCTTTGGCGCTAAAGGGTGAGTTCGCATAGGCATAATCGAAGGCCGCATGCAGGCGGTCGTCACCAACATAAGTGCGGGCATGGGCAGAATCTGCCAGGAAGGTTTCGCCGACCACATAGCGATCCGGATAAGCATCCAGAATCTTGCGGATATCCTGAAGGGCAGGGACCAATTCGGGTTGGGAGACATCATAAATGTGATCGTAACTTTCGAAGGCACGGCGATGAAGTCCAGGTAGCCTGGGGTTATCGCGCAGGTCAGCGTCCTTGTACCAGCAGTTGAAAACGTCCAACCTGAAGCCATCCACACCCTTATCCAGCCAATAGCGGAAGATGTCCAGCATGGTAGCGCGCACATCGGGGTTGCGCCAGTTCAGGTCGGGCTGTTGCTTAGTAAACATGTGAAAATAATATTGACCCAGCTTCTCATCGAACTCCCAGCCAGATCCACCAAACACGGATTTCCAGTTATTTGGTACACCGCCACCAGGAGCAGGATCCCGCCAGATATACCAGTCATGGTAAGGATTGCTGCGGGACATGCACGACTCCTGGAACCAGCGGTGCTGGTCAGAGGTATGATTGAGCACCAGGTCGAGGATGATATGGATGTCACGCTTATGCGCCTCGTTTAGCAGGCGGTCAAAGTCCTGCAGGTTACCAAACTTCGGGTCGATCGTATGGTAATCTGAAACGTCGTAGCCAAAGTCAACATCGGGAGACGGCGTAATAGGTGAGAGCCAGATGCCGTCGATGCCGAGCTCCTGCAGGTAATCGAGGTGCTGGATGATGCCGGTCAGGTCGCCAATACCGTCCGCGTTGGTGTCCTGAAAGGAACGAGGATAAATCTGGTAGATGATGCCGTCTTTCCACCATAATTTTTTTTCATTCATTGCTGATACCTCCTCAGGTTTGCGTAGAAGTGTTCAGGCTTGATTGACTTTTGCCTGTAATTTGCGCAGCGCTTCAACGATCAGGTCGTGATCTTCCTGGGTTGCCAGTCCGCTGACAGCGATCGCGCCAACCTTGCCTATAAGGACTTTTGACTCACTATGAATTGTACATCGGGATTCGAAGGAAAACCTAACAATATTGTAATTTAAAGAAAAATCCATTCATTTGGTGGCACTTTTATGGTTCAAAATCCGGCTGATTTAAATAACCGATGTACAATTCAAATTGGCAAGCTCAAATTTGACCTCTTGGCAGAGGATCGCTGATTGTGATCTGCCAACCAGGTTGCGCTGATAACGGTGACTGCCATTTGGAAATAGCACCTTGAAACGCTTAGCGTCCAGCGTTTGCAAAATGTCCTGCAAGTCATCTACGGCTTGCGTGTGACCTCGCTGTTGACCAGGGTCAGGGACATTCTGGGTTTGGATTAATCGTAAAATATGTCGGAAGGCACGCTAGTGACCTCCGACCTTGCTCAGGAGGGTAAGATGTTATTCTTCAAGAAAAAAACCAAAATCGTAGCAGTAGTCGACGGCACTATCCACGAGATCAGCACTTATCCGGATGACGCGATCGGACAAAAAAAGCTCGGAGATGGTTTCTTCATCGAACCGACGGGTGAATTGATCTGTTCACCGATCGATGGCGAGGTGGTAATGATATTTACGACTGCCCATGCAGCCGCGGTGCAGAACCAGGACTATGAAATCCTGATCCACATAGGCGTGGGTACTGTAAAGCTCGAGGGCAAGGGCTTTCTTGCTCTGGTCAGACAGGGCGACAAAGTGAAAGCCGGTGATCCCCTGGTAAAAATGGACCTGGCGGTCATCACAGCCTCACCGGAAGTAAAAGCAATTAGCACCGCGGTTATCTTCACATCTGGCGATAAAAAGGTCAGCGTGAAAAATCCTGGTGCAGTGGTCAAAGCCGGGCAGTCCGATATTGTGACAGTTGAATAAAGATAGAAAGGGAAAGGAAAACAATGGAACATATGAGAATTGCCGCAGGCCTGGCGCACGTCAATTATGGTCGCATTAGCGATACAGTTACAACCGCGCTAAAGTTTAGCCTGGAATAAAATCTGGCAACTCAGACAGAAAGCTTTGGTGGCACCACTGACCCTTTTTGCTTTAAAAGAAGTGTCCACCTGACTCAGGGTGTAAAATTCGATGTTCCAAGTAATCTTTAATACTTGCGTTTATTCGTAAATCTGGTAGAATATAGACGTTCGTAAATGAATACTTTTCTCGATGAAAAGTGGGCAGGTGTCCACTTTTTTATTTAGTGAAATTTTGGAGTGGAAAGAAACATGAAAAGCGAATTTGCCTTAGCTTTCAACGAAATCCTGGAAGACAAGGGTTTGCCCCGTGAGGTCATCATGGGGGCGATCAATTCTGCCATGGTGTCCGCCTACCGGAAATCGGTTGGCGCGTCTACTGCCCAGGAGGTTCGGGTCGATTTTGATCTCGACAAGGGTACCATGCAGGTCTTTGCAGAAAAAGAAGTCACAGATGAAATTTATGACCATCGAACTGAAGTCCTGTTGGACGAGGCGCGCCAGATCGATCCGGATTGCCAGCTCGGCGATTTGGTAATGGTGGAATCCACTCCTGAAAACTTTGGCCGCATTGCTGCCCAAACAGCCCGCCAGGCAATCCAACAGAAGATCCGCGACGCAGAACGCGCCGCGCAATACGAATTCTTCAAGAAACAGGAAGGCGAGATCGTCAGCGGCATCGTACAGGCGGTCAACTCGCGCCAGGCAACCATCGGGTTGGACCTGAAGGCGGAAGGTACCATGCAGCGCAAGGACATGATCCCCTCAGAACGCTTCCGCATTCACGACCGCATCCGCTCGTACGTGGCTGAGGTCAAGGACCTGCCCAAGGGGCTGCAAATCGTGCTTTCACGCGCCCATCGCAATTTCCTGCGCCGGCTGCTGGAGAACGAAGTTCCTGAAATTTACCACGGAATCGTTGAGATCCGGTCCATCGCGCGTGAGCCTGGTCAGCGCGCCAAGGTGGCAGTCTCTGCCACTCAGCAGGGCATCGACCCAGTTGGCGCCTGCGTGGGGCAGAGGGGTGTCCGCATCCAGGCGATCGTGCGCGAACTGCATGACGAAAAAATTGACGTCATCGAGTGGAATCCTGACTCAGCGCTTTACATCAGCAAAGCCATCAGCCCCGCCCGGGTTACAGGTGTTTACCTGAACCACGGTCAGGGCGATGATAAAACCGCAATGGTCGTTGTGCCTGAGGATCAGCTCAGCCTGGCTATAGGCCGGGAAGGGCAAAACGCCCGCCTGGCAGCCAAACTGACTGGCTGGCGGATTGACATCATGAGTGTCTCTGAAGCTGCCAGCAGGGCACTGGAGCAATTGCGTAAGGACCCAAGCCTTGCAAAACTGGCAGCCGAAGAAGCTGACACCATCGCAAGAGTTGAAGCCTTATTACAACAAAAAGAAGAGGGTCGGGTGCTTAACCTGGACGACAGCAACCTGATTGCACGCTTTGTGGATCGCGTTGAAAAGCGCGGCGAGGTCAAACGCAAGGTCGAAGAAGATGCCCGCCAGACAGAAATCCGGAAAATGCGTGAGTCTATTGACCCTCGTGCCTTCGAACTCAACATCTTTGATGTGACAGAGCTCAGAGAGCACTTGCAGGTCCTCTTGCAGTCAGCCGCTTTGGAAACCTTTGGAGACCTCATGCTCCAGGTGAAATTGGACCCCGACGCAATCCTTGCCATCGACGGCATTGGACCAAAATCCCAGGAGGAAATTCTCGAGATTGTCCAAAACTATCAATTCCCGGTCATCGAAACCGAGCCAGTTGAGCTGGAGACAGCTGAAGTAACTGCCGAGGTCGAGCCTGAAACAATCGTTGAGGTACCTGCTACGGTTGAAGAGGTTGAGCTGACAGAAGAAATCGTTCCGGAGGCTGAAGCTATAGCCGATCAGCCGGAAGAAGTCGAAGAGACGGTCGTGACACCGGAGGTTGAAGAACCTGTTGCGGAAGATAAATCCTTCGAAGAGCTCTTCCAGATGGATGCGATGCGCCGCACGAGCGAAACATCTGAAGAAGAAGATGAGAATGGTCTGCTTGGCGACAAAAAGAAAAAAGGCAAGAAGCGCAAGGGCTATACTGTGGAATATGATCCCGATCGTGATGCGACTATTGTGAGACACAAACATCGCAATGACGATGACTGGGCAGAATGGTAAAAGCTGGTGTGATGAAGCAGAGTAAAGGTGGCAGCTAAAACCGCAAAAAAAGTTAAGCACGTCCCTCAGAGGACATGCGTCGGATGCAGGCAAGTTTTGCCAAAAAGGCAACTGACCCGCATTGTGCGCAACTCTGAGGGCGTGGTGATTGACCCCAGCGGAAAACTTCCTGGTCGAGGAGCTTATCTTCATGACCAGAAGAGCTGTTGGGTCAAAGCTTTGCAGGGTTCACTGGCACATGCCCTGCGGACCACTATCCAGGAGCAAGACCTGGTGACATTGAGAACTTTTATGGAGACTCTGCCTGAGGGCGAGACTTCAGATGAGGAATCAATGACCGCCTGAAAGATCTTGTTTTGCTCGTGTATGGCGTCCGGAGGGGTTGTGAGCAAGTGACCGTTAAAGAGAGACGGAGTAAATATGAGCAAAACTGAAGAAAAAACAATTCAACTTCCCTATAGTCTATCGGTAAGAGAGCTGGCCGTTTTACTGGGCACCAGCGCTGTTGCTGTCATCAAAATCCTGATGTCCAATGGTGTCATGGCCAGCATCAACCAGCAGATCGATTTTGATACTGCAGCGGTTGTCGCGACCGAGCTTGGCTTTGAGCCCCAACTTGAGCAAGAAGAAGTGGTAGTTGAAGAAGAGGGCGAAATTCCCCTTTGGAGACGTGTGATTTTGGAAGAAGACCCCAAAAACCTCGAATCCCGTCCACCAGTTGTGACGATCCTTGGGCATGTTGATCACGGCAAGACCACCCTGTTGGATGCCATTCGTCATACTGACGTCGCTGGCGGCGAAGTGGGTGGGATTACACAGCACATCGGTGCTTACCAGATCCAACACAAAGACCGTACCATCACCTTCCTTGACACCCCTGGTCATGCTGCATTTTCCTCTATGCGCGCCCGCGGCGCCCAAGGAGCGGATATTGTGGTTCTGGTGGTGGCAGCAGATGACGGCGTGCAACCGCAAACCCGCGAGGCTACCAACCACGCTAAAGCTGCCCAGGTGCCGATTGTGGTAGCACTCAATAAAATTGATAAAAGCGATGCCAACCTGGAACGCGTGAAGACCCAACTGGCTGACATCGGTCTGCAGCCTGAAGAGTGGGAAGGTGATACATTCATCATGCCAGTTTCCGCGAAAGCAAAACGCGGTCTGGAAGACCTGCTTGAAACGATCCTATTGGTAGCAGACGATCTGACCATCAAAGCCAATCCCAAAGGGGCTTGCATTGGCACAGTCGTGGAGGCGCAACTGGATAAATCCACCGGCAACATGGCAACCCTGCTCGTGCAGAACGGCACTTTAAAAGTTGGTGACGTGGTAGTTGCAGGTGAAGGCACCGGCAAGATCAAGGCTTTGTTCGATCAGCGCAACAAGCGGGTCAGCAAGGCTGGTCCCTCGACCCCAGTAGTAGTTATGGGGCTGAATGCCCTGCCTGAAGCTGGCGACCTCTTCCAGGTGGTTGCTAATGAACGTGAAGGGCGCGCAATTGTTGCCCAGCGCAAGGCTGCTCGCGAAGCCAAACGGAATACCAAACGCGCTACCCTCGAAGAACTTTTCAGCCAGTATAAGTCCGGACGTGCAAAAGACCTGCGCCTGATCCTCAAGGCTGATGTTCAGGGTTCTCTTGAGCCTATCATCAACGAGCTCGAGGACCTGGGTAAAAAGCAAAAGGGTCTGAGGGTAAAGATTTTGCACGCTGAAACCGGCAATGTGACCGAAAGTGACGTGATGCTGGCAGCTGCTTCCAATGCCATTGTGCTTGGTTTTGATGTGGATGTTGACCAGGGTGCCCGTCGAGGAGCAGAGGTTGAAGGCGTGTCCATTCGCCTCTACAAGATCATTTACCGCCTGATCGAAGATGTCGAAAAAGCCCTTAATGGTCTGCTCGAACCCGAGATGGTCGAGCGTGTGATCGGTAAGGCGGCTGTTTTGGCGACCTTCAAGGTCTCAAAAGGCGGAACTGCGGCAGGGTGCCGGGTGTTGACGGGTGAGTTACGCAGGAATGCTTCCGTGCATGTGATGCGCGCAGGTGAGGAAGTGGTGAAGACTGAAATATCGAGCATTCGCCGTGAAAAAGACGACGTGCGCGAGGTGCGTGAGGGCATGGAGTGCGGAATTACACTCAGGAACTTTGAAAGTTTCGAAGTGGGCGACCTGTTCGAATGCTTCGTGATGGAAAAGTTTGGCGGCTAATAAGCTTTCAGTTAAGGAGAAAAAGTATGCCAACCCCTTTGAGAATGAAACGAATTAACGACCGGATAAAACAGGTCCTATCGGTACTGCTGATATCCAAGATTGATGATCCACGACTGGCTGGCGTTTCAGTTACGGATGTCAAAGTCGATCGCGAATTGGATTTTGCCAACATCTATGTTTCTTCATTGGATGGGTCAAAATCATCGCGCGAAGTAATTGCCGCCTTGAACCACGCTCGCGGCTATCTGAAGTATGAAATTTCCCAGGAAGTCGACCTGCGTGTAATGCCCCGTCTGCGGTTCTTTTGGGATCCAACCCCAGAAAGAGCGGACCGGATCGACAGCCTGTTGGCAAAATTGCACGATGAAAGCGAAAAAATGGACGATACTGACGAATTAATTCCTAATGGAGATGAAGACTTTTTTGATGAGATCACAGAGAAGGATTGGGAATCGGATGATGACCTTCCGGAGCTGGATGAAATCGATCAGGACGGCTTTATTGATAATGACGATTAACAAACTGGATGATACCATCCAGCAGCAGATCGCTGCGGCACAAAACTTAGTCATAGTAGGTCACATTCGCCCGGATGGGGATGCGGTTGGTTCAATGCTCGGTCTGGCGCATGCCCTGCGTGCCAGCGGGAAACACGTTGATTGCGTCCTGCAGGACGGCATGCCGGAGAAGTATGCATTTCTTCCTGGCGCGGCAGAAGTCATGACTTCTGTGCCCCAGGAATATGATTATCTGATCGTAGTCGATAGTTCTGACATCATGCGCATCGGTCATGTGCTGGACGGGCTTCCCGCCCCTGATCTGGTGATTGACCATCACAATACCCATGATGATTTCGGGAAATTGGAGTACGTCCTGCCAGAAGTTGAGGCGACAGCCCTGATCCTGGTGGACAGCCTGCCGCAATGGGGGCTTACCATCACCCGGGATGCGGCTACCTGCTTGCTGACGGGCTTGCTCTCGGACACGATTGGTTTTCGCACTGGCAATACCCAACCCGCAGCTTTGCGTGGGGCAGCAGACCTGATGGAAAAAGGCGCGGATTTTCACGACGTTTACCTGAAAACGCTGAGCGATAAAACCCTGGCGGAGGCGCGCTACTGGGGGCAGGGCTTGTCGAAGATTCATCAAAATGATGCAATTTTGTGGTCGTTACTAACTCTTAATGATAGAATTGTTTCCAGTTATCAGGGCAACGATGATGCTGACTTGATCAACATTCTATCTGCCATTAAAGGTCCGCTGATTACCATCCTTTTTGTGGAACAAGAAGGTGGAGGAGTGAAAATCAGCTGGCGATCCGTGGAAGGTGTGGATGTGTCAAAACTCGCAAGAGAATTTGGAGGGGGAGGTCACAAGGCGGCCGCGGGGGCTGATGTTGAAGGGAATTTACAAAGTATTCAAGAAGATGTAATCATTAGCGCGGAGCGATACCTAAAAGAACTCGGGTCGAACTGGGTTGAAAGAGATACAAATGAGTGATAAGCAATATAACGATCGAAGTAATTTAGCAAATAGTGTTTCAGGGGTTTTGGTTGTCGATAAACCTGTGGGGATGACTTCCCATGACGTGGTACAGCAGGTTCGTGCCGGCATCAACATTCGAAGGGTCGGTCATACTGGCACACTCGACCCCCGGGCTTCTGGTGTGCTGGTGGTCCTGATTGGACCCGCAGTGCGTCTGAGTGAGTACGTGTCCACATCCGACAAACGCTACCAGGCAGTGCTCCGATTTGGAATGACCACCAGCACCTACGATACGGAAGGTGAGATCACCAGCCGGGCACCGGTGGACATCAGCTACGAAGAGTTAGAGGAAACCCTCGCTACTTTCGTGGGTGAATTTGACCAGGCTCCACCCATCTATTCCGCTATCAAAGTCGGCGGGCGAAAAGCTTATGATTATGCACGCGATGGTGAAACGGTTGAACTTGAACCGCGCAAGATCACTGTTCATTCTATTGAGCTGCTCGATTGGGATCCACCGGAAGCGGTGATCGATATCCAATGTTCCTCAGGCACGTACATCCGCTCCCTGGCATCTGATCTGGGTGAGAAGCTTGGCTGCGGCGCAACTTTGGTTGGTTTGCGAAGAACTCGCAACGGTCAATTTGCCTTACGGGACGCGGTTTCTCTCAGCAAGCTTCAGGATGCCTTCAATAATGGCGATTGGTACAAATATCTGATCCCCGCAGCTGAAGCTCTGAATGACTGGTATACCGTCGTGCTCACTTTTGAGCAGGTAGACGCGGTGCGACATGGTCATCGCGTGCCTGCACCCGAAGTAGTTGAGGCGGGGCTTTGGGGCCGCGCAGTCAGCGAAGAAGGCGAACTGGTCGCGCTGATTGAATACGACGCTGAAACGAACGAATGGCAGCCTCGAAAAGTATTCTTCAATTAGAAATGAGATGAAATTGTAATAGCCCTGATTGGTAAGACCAGGAAGGGCTATTTGTTTGTCTGGATACGGAAATTATGACTGAATTCATCACTGGCTGGCCTGATCATCCCCCAAAAAATGCCTGGTTGACCATCGGCAACTTTGATGGGATGCACCTGGGTCACCAGGCGCTCATCCAGGGTCTAAAGGAGAAGGCAGAGAGGCAGCAAGGTCAAAGCCTGGTGCTCACCTTCTGGCCGCACCCGCGCTTGGTGCTCGGGCAGGTTAGCGAGGCTTTCCTACTCACCACACAGCAGGAAAAACAGCGCCAATTACAGAAAGTTGGGGTGGATCTGGTTGTGACCCTGCCTTTTGACCAAGAACTCGCAGATCTGAACGCTGAAGACTTCCTGGAAAAATTACTCGCCAGTTTGAAGCCTGCTGGATTGTTGGTGGGACCTGAGTTTCGCATTGGCAAGGATCGCCAGGCAGACTTCGCCTTTATTCAGATTTTTTGCCGATCCAGAGGCATCGCTTGTGAAAGCTTTGCACCTTTTACGCTTGGTGGTGAGGTTGTTTCGTCCAATCGTATTCGCGCCAGCTTATTGGAAGGGCAAGTCGCAGAGGCTTCCAGCTTTCTTGGGCGACCTTTCAATCTCGAGGGGTTAATTCAGCCTGGCAAGCAAATTGGCAGCAAGTTGGGCTTCCCCACCGCTAATCTCATTCCAGAACCCCTGCAGCTCTTACCGCGTTTTGGCGTCTATGCCACGCGCGTTTTGCTTGAGGACCAGGTGTTGATGGGGGTCACAAACGTTGGCGTCAGACCGACCTTCGAGTTGGACGCGATGCCTAACGTGGAAACGCTTATTTTGGATTTTGGCGATAAGATCTATCAAGAAACGATGCGGATTGAGTTTCTCAGTTTCTTACGCCCGGAGCGTCGCTTTGATCGTGTGGAAGATTTGATCGCGCAAATTGAGGATGACGAAGCTCAGACCAGGAGGATTTTTCAGAATGAACCTTAACCGCCGTGTGTACCGTCTCAGCCCCAGTCAATTCAGCGCGGAAACGATCGCTGTTACCTTTGCCAAGACCTCTCGTTCTCCGGAGCCTTTTGATGTGATTGCGGCGGAACTTAACGACGAAAAGAGCGCTCAGTTTAGTGAAAAATGGATTGTCGGCTATGGTCATTCGAGTGTGGCTGAACATGCCGTGCTTCACATGGCACTCGAGAATGTGTCGCGCCTGGCAATCGAAACAATCGAAGCCAATCGCCTGGCATCTTACACCGAAAAGTCAACCCGCTACCAGGAATGGGACCCCAAAGCTTACGTCACCCCTCCAGAAATTTTGGGCAGCCCTTACGAAGGTGAATACCAGGCTTTGATGGACAAGCTGTTTGTTGTCTACGCCGAAGCCTTGCAGGCTCTGCGCCCGTGGGGGGAAGCCAACACAGCGCGCCGTGAAAATGAATCAGAGAGATCCTGGTCCAACCGCGCTCGTGTGAAATCTGTTGATGTGGCGCGCTTCCTGCTGCCCGCGGCGGCCATGGCGAACGTCGGCTTGACCATCAATGCCCGTGCGCTTGAATATGCTATCAAAAAAATGCTCTCGTCCGAGCTGGAAGAAGTACGCCTGATTGGCGCGGAAATGAAAATCGTTGCAATGCAGGAGCTGCCAACGCTGGTTAAGTATGCCGATCCGATCGCGTTCTTGCCAAACTTGCGTGAAAAAGCGCGCGATTTTGCAAATCAAATTGACACCATCTCTGGGGCACCTTGGTGCGACCTGAAAGCTGTCGACGAAAATGCGGAGGATAGGATCCTTGCCGCGGTACTCTACCGTTTCGGTGACGATTCTTACCAGGTCTGCCTTGACCAGGTGCTGAACATGTCACAGGAGGACAAACAAGCCCTGGTGGATGCCATATTCGCGGAGATGACCGACTTTGACATCCCAATCCGGGAACTCGAATACGGCGACCTGACCTTTAGCCTGATCATGGATCAGGGCGCGTATTTTGAGTTCAAGCGGCACCGCATGATGACCCAAACGGTTCAGGATCTGACCGCCAGGCTGGGTTATGCCCTGCCCAAAGCCATCACCGAGGCAGGCTTTGAGGAACGCTACCGCGAAGCGATGCAAGCGGCTGCGGACTTGTACGAAAAACTGGCTGCCTGGAATCCACAAGTGGCAGCTTACGTGGTTCCAAACGCCTTCAACCGGCGGGTTCTCTGCCGCGCCAATTTGCGGGAGCTCTTTCACTTCATCAAACTTCGATGCGCAAAGAATGCCCATTTTTCGATCCAACGGGTTGGCTGGGGCATGCTGGAGCAAATCCGCCCTCACTTCCCCCTCTTGAGCCAGAAAATCCAGGTAAAGGGCGACACGAGCGTCCAGGACCTGACAGAAGAGTATTTCAGCAAAACAGCGATCATCCCTGAAGTTTGAACCAGGCCGTGGTTACGCCAAAAAAGTATCGGGAATCGCCAGGCTTGGTATAATCAACCCAGCGTCCCTGCAAAAAGCGGACGGAAAGGAATCAAATGAAAGCCAAAACAATTCTTTTGACCAATTTGCTTGTAATAAGCCTTCTTTTGGCTGCTTGCGGCTCGAAAGAACCGACTGAAACGACTGTGAACCTGCCAGTTGTCAGTGGTGAAATTGAAAACACGCCTGTACCGCCAGCCGCAGCAGAAGTTGAGATACCTCAGGATACCTACCCAGTTGATCAGCCTGCTGAACCAGTAATGCTGGACGTTGCGATTGCTTATCCAGCAGAGGACTCAAGCCCGACTTATGATGCGGATATGCGCGCGTACATCGAGCAAATCCTGGGCGGAACCATCGCGATTGAAGACCTTTTTGGCAAAGATGACGATCAGCTGCGTGAAACCCTGATCACTGCCGCAGAAGGGCGTGTGATCTTGACTGAAACTGGCTTGGAAAAAGCTGTGGACTGGCTTAAAAAGCAATAATAAGATTTACGAAACCGAGAGCACCTGTCTGAACAATGGCAGGTGCTTTTTTGTTAAGAGGCAATTTGTCCATAAGAAATCCGAAAATCAGCCAATTATGGGGTAAAATTAGAATGGTAATAAATGGACAGATGATCAAAAAAAGCGTTCATTTTTTCCAGCTAAATTGACACACTAAGAATCGAAATGGGAGAGAATTATGGCTATTCACTTGTATTTATCCTTGTTTCCTGAAGCGTTGATCGCTTCGATGCTTTCACCAGAAGATTTCGGTTCTTATTACGCGCTTGGCTCGGCAAAGAAGTCGCGCGGTCAGGCTATTTTCTTCGAAGTTGATCCAACTTACCGCCATCCGTTTTTCAAGATCGACAAAGCTTTCACTCGCTGCGTGCCTCATGAAGACGGCAGCCTCAAGGCCTCAGTCTATATTTCGGTGTACCGGGCTTTGGAATACATCAAATTGAGCGCTCTCCAACACCTCTTTCTAACCACCCAGGATGGTCACACCCTGGATCTTCCTTCTTCGGAAGATATCCCTGACGGCACCGGTGAGCTCCATCTCTACCAGGAAATCGCTCCGGTCGCGCCTTTGGTGGTGAGCCGGCTGGGACCCATTCAGTTCCTTGATCAATTGGTGCGCAACCCGGTTTCTTTGGTGACAGTGCCAGCGCTCGTTTTCACTGAACTGCAGCTGGGAGAGTTGGCTGATGATCCTGAAATGGGCATCATGATCAACATGCAATATGGCAATCAGGATCATCTGCGCCAATGTCTGACGGATGTAAAAACTAAGTTCGCCACGACCAAGATGGTTGACCGCTCACACAACCCAAATGTGCAGTATCGCTCTATCAAGAACGGCTTTTATGTCGGCAACAAGAAGGAAATGCGCTACTATCCGATGCCCACAGCTGAGGAATTACGCGTTTTGAACTACCGCTGGTTCCGTTCGGCAAATATGTAAAACCTGTAATCAAGACAAAAATAAATCCGCGAAACTTCGCGGATTTTTCTTTCTCCAAGGGTTAGTCATGAATGACAGCCATGTTTCCAAGCACACCCCAGGAATTCAAGAATACTTCGGTGGGCACGGAGTAAAAGAACCCATTGTTCATATATGTGATACTCGTTTCGTCGTAGCCAGTGAGAATTACTACGTGTTCGTAGGGCGCAACGATCACCGCATTGCCTTCCTCGTCGACAAACTTCAATGGGTTACTATAGACCATGTTACCGATTACCCAGGCAATGATGGGGTTGCCCTCAGCCAGTTCGGTCTTCACGTCCTCAAGTGTCATTCCCTTCACTGCGCGGGCTGGCAGACCGTATTCCCTCAATAATTCTGCGATCGGTGGCGCGTGCACCCCATAGGCGTGGGGTGGAATTTGCCCCCAGCCATCGGTGGTCACATTGCCCACAAAGCCAAGGTCAGGGTTATCGGAAAGAGGTAACTCAAATTGAAAGGTCGACTCGTAGATCAGAACGTCGTAATAACCCGCCCAATCCACAGCCGCGCTTGCCTCGCAGCCCAACTCATAAGTCTGCTCGTGACCAGTGATGTCGGTGATTATGGCGGCAGGGGGAAGAGCCCTTTCCGTTGCGATTGGGCTGGGTTGGGATGTAGGCTGAGCAGAAAGGGTAGCCTCAGTGGTAGGCGTGGCTATCAATATGGGCGCAGTACTCGGCACACTGGTTGTCGGGGTTGGCTGCGGAAGGGGAGTCGCGAATTGTGCTTGCAGGCACCCCGTAAGCGTTAAGGTAGCAATTATGAGGGTTGAATCCCGGAAGAGTTGTCTGACTGAAAAGCCTTGCCTGGAGGTCATGGAATTCATTTACCTGACATCAGAAGTTTATAAACCCAACTTTGTGCGCTTTTGATGCATATGGATGGAAGACAACAGACCTTCACTCAATTGCTCGTCAAAATACGGTAAGTAAGACCTGACGCGCTGCTCAATGCCGCTACCGTCTGTATCGGACATCACTTCCTTGAGCACGTAGGCTGTCTCGGCTGGAGAACGGCGTGCCAGGGCGGCAATCACCTGGCTCAGATTTGGCTGGATCAAGGTCTGATCGCTTTGAATGAAGGGGCGGATCCAGCGAAAAAACTGCGGCAACTGATCGGAATGGGATTGATCCACTAGCAGTGAAAGCGCGTAAAGCCCATGGTTTTGCTGACGTTCCAAGGGGCTGGCAAGCAAGTTACCAACAAACTCAGTCCAACTCTGGGGATCTTCAGATCGCAAACGCTGGCTGCCTTTGCTAAAAACGGAATTGACCACTGCCCGGTCCAGTGGACCTGATGACCACTGCTCTATGCGCTCGAAAACATCCGCTTTGGCTGCGAGGAGAACCTGACCCAATAAGTGCGCCGCAAGATCGCGGGCTTCAAAATGATCATCCTTCCAGAGCTCATCCACAACTGCCAGAGTTTCGCTTGCGTCCTGACGCGCCTTGAGGCTGAGCCCATAGGCGACCTGGGGCAGGATTTGCTCAGGCATGTCGTAAACGCGCATGAAACTGACTGGCACGGAGTCTTTGTGCTGGCGGTGCGCGTAGCGGTGGTAAAACTGCAGGGTTTCGTGCAGCAGTTTGCGGAATTCAGCAGGTTGCGAATAGACTTCCTTCAATTCTTCGATTTGTTTGTTGAGACGGGTCAGGTCAATGGCGGCCATGACGAAATTATAGCGTGAATCATCGGGTGATATGATACGAGCTGGCAAACACGACCCCATTTTTTTTATTGGAGTGTCTCCACGCGTGATGATAATGGTGGGTTGGCTATCAGGAATCCTGTGTGGGCTGCAGTTCTTTAACGCCAATCCACCCTACATTGAACGATTTTCGTAGGTCAGGTTGCGTATTTCAACCTGACATCACACGTGCTGGCAAACACGCCCCCATTTTTTTGATTGGAGTGTCTCCACGCGTGATGATAATGGTGAGTTGGCTATTTTGATGTTAAGACAAGGCGAAATTGAGGGCACCATGAACGATGTGATGGACGAACATATCGTGCCTGCAATTCGTCATTGACGGTCTTGGTGGGGCGGAATGCGCTTGGTTTGCGCACTCTGCCAAGTTAATTAATGTCGGAGTGAGCCTGCGGAAGGCTTATGAGGGAAAAATGCACTAAGGCAGTCTCATTCCGACCTTGTATCTTTATA
>DIVL01000064.1 GCA_002435825.1 Anaerolineaceae bacterium UBA6133 | reverse complement strand
ACTAACGACTTTTGAAACGCATACAATTACACCAAAGCGTTCTATGGATTTGTTGCGAAATGGTATACTTGACAAAAGCGGGTCGCACCGTTTAATATGCTATTAATCGAACTTTGTTGACTGACAAAGGAAGGAATTACAAAACATGGCACAGAAAAAATCTCAGAGCTTGCTCTCTTCTTATCGAAAAAAATCGCGCAAAAACACCAGCAAAGCACTTCTGCTGGTCCTTGTTGCGGTTCTGATTATTGCCGGGTTGGTGATGCTGGCTTTGTGGGCAACTGGCAATCTCGGCGGTGGCGGACTGCAACTCTTCGCGACTGACACTCCCACCCCCACTCTGACCCTGACCCCGACCCCGGTCACCCCAACCAATACTGCCACTGTCACACCGACCATCACCGAAACGCCAACCCCGACGCTGACCCCCACGCTGGATGGACCTTTTGACTACGTGGTTCAGGAAGACGATTTTTACTGCGCGCAGATCGCTGAAAAATTTGGCGCGGACCTGGAAGTGTTTTTATCGATCAACCCGGATTATGTTACTGGCGGGAACTGTTACATCAAAGCTGGTGACATCGTCAAGGTGCCTGCCCCCTGGCAGCGCATGCCCACCTCCACAGCGGTTCCAACCGATATTCGCCCGGGCACAATCGTGGACTACCTGGTGGAAGCTGGCGCCACGCTAAATTCGGTTGCCTTATTCTTCCGCTCCACTCCAGAACGCATCATTGCTGAAACCAATCGCTATCGCTCAGCCAATGGCATCACCCCGCTGTTGAGCGACACAACACCCCTGTTTATTGGTGAACTGCTCAAGGTGCCAGTCAATATTGCCACACCTGTGCCGTCAGCAACTGCCACACGCACGTTTACACCGTCCCCCACACCCTGATTCGACACAATAATAAAAAACGGATGCGGCAACCGCATCCGTTTTTTATTATTTTTTTTGGTCAATCTCCGCACTCTTCTGTATCTTCAATGCCAGAGATATTTTCTTTTAATGTTGTTGCAGACCTCATAAACCGTCATCAGAATCGCATGAGTCAAGATCAGGATACTTTCCTGTCGCTTTGATTGTTTCAAACTCATCTTCCAAGAAAAAGTTCATTAAGAACCGTAAAAGTATGATGGTGATGAGGAACATCAAGTCTGAAGAAGAAGGTGAAATTGTCAGACGCAAAATATCCGAAGCAACCGCAAATTCCAAAGCCAAACTTAGACGATGACCCAAGCGCAATCTTAACCGTTCAGAAGACCGCAGTTTTCTGGAATATCTCACATCAACCAGGCCCCTAAGAAAATTGTATGTCACTTGAATTGCAGAGACACCTACGATCAAGGTCGCTGCCACTTCACAAATTAAAATTGTGAAGCCTACAAATTTTTCCAAGGCAAATTCATAAGGAATTTGAATTGAAGGTTCATTAACCGGACTGGTTCGGATTAAAAAGAGCAAGAGGATGATGGCAACAATCAATATAAATGGTAGTAACCATTTTCCTGCTCCTAAATGGTCTGGTATTGTTTTTCTTTCTTCTGTTGTTTCCATTTTTTCCATTAATAAATTCTTTCTTTGTCAATTCTTAAGGTAAACTGTACTGCCGTTATCCACAGCAGACTGGAACAACGCGTCGATCACGACCATGTTGTTGACAGCATCGGAAAGTGGGAATTTTGGCACATCCTTGCTGACAGCCACGTTGTAGAAATGTTCCACCATGCGTTTGTAACTATTTTCCGAGCGGAAATTAATGCGCTTACTTTCTTTCCCGGCCACGTTCAACCAGGCGTTGGTGCCCTCACCATGGGGATTGAAGGGGTCTTCTATGTGGATTGTACCGGCAGAGCCGACTACGCGCAGAAACTGTGAGCCGTCAGCATTAAACGATACCATGAACTGCCCGTAGACCTGGTCACCATAGTCGAGCGTGGCAACAGTTTGCAGGTCCACCCCCGATTTGGTCATCTGGCAAATTGCCTGCACGCTGGCTGGTTCACGCCCCACCAGCAAGCGCTGGATATTGATGCAGTAACAGCCTAAGTCGTATAAGGCTCCACCGCCGAGGTCTGGCGCGAGGCGGATATCATCCGGGTTGCCAAGCGTAAAGCTGAAAGCTGACTGCAAAAAACGAATTTTGCCAATTGTGCCGGAGCGAACAATCTCATGGATCTTCTCAAAGCGCTCGCTGTAGCGATACATAAAGGCTTCCATCAGCACGACCGAATTCTCAAGCGCCGTACTGACCATCAGCTGCGCTTGGTCTGCGGTGAGGGCAAATGGTTTTTCCACCAACACGTGCTTGCCGGCTTGCATCGCCTTGATCGCCCAGGGAGCGTGCTCGCTGTTGGGCAGTGGAATGTAAACAGCCTGAACGTTACTATCAGAAAGCAATTCCTCGTAAGTGCCATACGCACGCGGTATCTCGAAAGGCGCGGCAAACTCCTGCGCGCGGGTTAGGTCGCGGCTGGCAACTGCGATTACAGGGTTGTGTTTCATACTCAGCAGGGCTGGAATGACTGCTTTTTCTGCAATCCTGGCTGTTCCAAGGATTCCCCAGTTCAACTCCGGCTTGCGAAACAAGTTGCCCGCTATGGGCTTTGATGATAAGATATCCATAACACCTCAATTCTTCGACTGTACGATGCGGTTTATAGACATTATATACTGTATTGGTGCAGTTTTTTAACCTAAATAAGAAATTTCTGTCCAAGGAGAAAAAATGCCCTCACCCGATATAATTGAGCAGCTACAGCAAAAAATCCAATCTCAACGCGATCAGATAATCAGCTTTATGCGTGGGATATGCGCGATCCCCAGCATGGAATCCAACATTGAAGCCGTTGGCAAGCGCATCGCGAATGAAATGAAAGCGCTGCATTTTGACGAGGTGCGTTTCGACAAAATGGGCAACATCATGGGGCGCATTGGCGATGGGGAAAAAGTGATCGTTTTTGACTCTCACATCGACACAGTTGGCATCGGCGATCCGCATGAATGGCAGTGGGATCCTTTTGAAGGCAAAGTGGAAGATGGCGTTCTCTTTGCCCGCGGCGCTTGTGATGAGAAAGGCTCCACCCCCGGTATGGTCTATGGGTTGGCTGCCGCCCGCGATTTGGGCTTGCTCGAAGGCTGGACTGCCTGGTACTTCGGCAACATGGAAGAGTGGTGTGATGGTATTGCTCCAAACACCTTCGTGGAAGTTGATCCGAAGGTCAAACCTGACTTCGTGGTCATCGGCGAACCGACCAAAATGAACGTTTACCGCGGTCACAAAGGTCGCGTCGAGCTAAAAGTAACTGCCAAGGGTGTTTCGGCGCATGCTGCCAGCAACCACGTGGGCATTAACGCGATCTACCTGCTGCTGCCCATCATCGCGGGCATTCGCGACCTGGAACCTGAGCTTGGGGATGATCCCTTCCTCGGGCACGGGAAGATCACGGTTTCTGACATGGTTGTCAAAACCCCCAGCATTAATGCGGTGCCTGACGAGGCTGTCATTTACATCGACCGGCGGATGACCTTTGGAGAAACGCAGGAAGAGGCGATTACCCAGGTGAAAGCGCTGATCCCGGAAGAAAGCAAGGACCGGGTCAAGGTGGAAGCTCTGTTCTATGATGTGCCTTCATATACTGGCTTCGTTTTCCCGGTGGACAAGTATTTTCCCGCCTGGGCGATCCCGGAAGACCACGCGCTGGTGCAGGCAGGGCTCGAAACCCGCCGCCTGATCGGGCTGGAAGACGCCCCTGCCGGCAAATGGGCTTTCAGCACCAACGGGATTTACTGGGCAGGCAAAGCCGGCATTCCCTCGATTGGCTTTGGACCTGGAGATGAAGTGACCGCGCATACGGTCCACGACAGCGTGATATTGGATGATGTCGTCAAGGCAGCTGAGTTTTATGCTTTGGTGGCGAGTTTGATCAAGTAAACATTTTTTTGGTAGTAGTAGGCCGGGTTGCGCTTTACATGCCCCTGAGCGTAGCGAATGGGGTTCAACCCGGCTTTTGTTTTCTGGAGACCAGACGGTCAAAGTCCGTACTCGGTCTGGAGACCGGCTCGATCAATCACGTCATCGCGAGCAAAGCAGCCTGTCCCCGCGAAACATGGCATGGCGATCTGGCTTTAGATTGTTATAGCTGGAGACCTTCGGTCAGTTCGCGTGCTCGGTCCCAAGGGGAGGCTTCGCACTGAGGACACCGGCACGATCAGAGATTAACGGAGGGAGCAAACCCACTCCGTACTAAAGAACCTCGTAGGGATGGGCCTTGTGTCCATCCGCTGTTTTTTTTTGCGCATTCTGCGGAGGAAGTACCCCCCTCCGTACAAAGGATTTCCCTATCTACGTCTGCATTTCTTATGGTCAAAGACGGAAACCTACCTTTGTTAAGGGCTTTATTTGCCAGCATTCGTGACGTCAGGTGAAACCCCATTTGCCATGCTCAGGGGCAGGCAGAAGAACCTGACCCACGCGCTACAGTGTGTAAATCATACATCCATTTTAGAGTTTGGCATGATTTTGTTTTAGAGTTTGGCTTAATCCTCACGATTTGTGTGGGAGACAGGGAAGCTGCCCTCTCAGCCCAAACAAAAAACTGTCAACATTCAATTTCTTATAGTCAAAGCTAGGCTTGCTGAGTATAATCAAAAAAAGAATGCTCAAGGAGAGTAACAATGCAAACATTTCTTCACGGTCGTGACCTGATTGGCGATCTGGACTTTTCAAAAGAGGAAGTTGAAACAGTTCTGGACGTCGCCTGGGATTTGAAACGCAAACGCGCCCTCAACGAACCCCACCCCTACCTGCGCGATAAAGTGCTGGCAATGCTGTTCTTCTTCAGCAGCACCCGCACCCGCGGCTCCTTCGAAGCTGGTATGGCTCAGCTCGGTGGGCACGGCGCTTTCATCGAGAGCAAAACCACCCAGATTTCCCACGGCGATACTGCCAAAGAAATCGGTGAGATCTACGGTCGCTATTTTGATGGTATCGCCATCCGCCACTGTGACTGGGGCATTGGCAATTCCTACCTCAATGAGGTCGCAAAGAACTGCCGTGTGCCTGTTCTTAATATGCAGTGCGATGTCTATCACCCCTTCCAATGCCTGGCTGACCTGATGACCATCATGGAGAAAAAAGGCCGCGATCTGAAGCGCAAGAAGATCGTTGTCTCCTGGGCTTATGCCGCCTCCTACCTCAAACCCATTTCTGTGCCACAGTCCCTCATCCTCCAGATGCCGCGTTTCGGCATGGATGTCACTCTTTCCTATCCCAAGGAATTCCTACTCATGCCTGAAATCGAACAGCAAGCAGCCGATGAAGCCAAAAAATGGGGCACCTCCTTTGAGATCGTGCACGACATGGACGAAGGCATGAAGGACGCGGACATAATCTATGCCAAGAGTTGGGGACCGCTCGTGACCACAGACGATCCTGTGAAGGGAAAACAACTGCAGGACACCTACACCGATTGGATCATGGATCAGCGTCGGTTGAAGCTTGCCAAGAGCGATGCCATCTACATGCACCCCCTGCCGGCTGACCGCAACATTGAAGTCACCGATGAGGTCATCGACGGACCCAATTCTGTAGTCTATGATGAAGCCGAGAACCGCCTGCACGCGCAAAAAGCCGTCATGGCGCTGACCATGAATTAGGCCCAGCCAAATTTACGATCACCGGGAAGCACACGCTTCCCGGTTTCTTTTTTACTGGTTCTTAACCACTCACTATGATGTTATTGAACGATCGTTCTGAGACAACTAATTGCATACAAAGGGAGATTGATCAACCAGTCTTCTTTACGGAAATCGGAAAGCGAGGTGCGGATGACATAGTTTGGTTTGTACTTTTCCGCATAAACCTTAAGGCTTTTTGCTTGAAGGTTTTCGGTTGCTTTCACCTCAATGGGTATCACATTACCTGCCAGTTGAACCAAAAAATCAATTTCCGCAGTTGAACGTTCTTCTGAATAGTAAAACGGGTTTAGTTTCAATTCAGATATTAATTGAGTCAAGATATACTGTTCGGTGAGACTACCTTTATACTCCTCAAATATCTGTGATCCTTCTAACAGAGTTCGGGCATCAAGATCACCCATAGCGGACAAAAGTCCGACATCATTCAAAAAAAGTTTGAACACAGTAAGGTCAGCGTATCCCAATAATGGCAAACCAGCTTTACTCACACGGGGAACACGAACCACCAAGCCGCAGTCCACTAACCATTGGATAGCATCTTCATAGTCTTTGGATCTTGCACCGCTACGTAAGTGTCCATAAATAAACTTTTTATTTTCTTTTCCGAGTTGAGCTGGAATGCTGTTGTAAACCAACCTCAATCGTTCGGAGATAATTCCCAATGTATGCTTTGAAAAGTCGTATTCATACAACTGAACGAGATCTTTCTGAATTTTTCGAGCTTTATTGTAATCTTGGTTTTCTATATACCCTTGAACCACTTCAGGCATTCCACCTAGAAAGAAGTATTGCTTTAAAAGAAAAATAAACTTGTCCCGGAACACTTTCATCATTTGGAAATCAGCGTTACGTATCAAAAGCGCAAGTTCTTCGTTGCCGATAGCATCGAGAAACTCAAGAAAACTCATAGGGTACATATCCAATAGTTGGATCTTTCCAACCGGGAAGGAAATCCCACTATGTAGAGCCACTCCCAGAAGCGATCCGGCAGCGAGAATGGGCAGCTCGGGGCGTTGTTCCTGGAAATACTTTAGCGATTGGAGCGCAAGAGGTATTTCCTGGATTTCATCAAAAATTAGCAGCGTATTCTCGTCTATAGGTAATTGCGATTCTATACGAAGGGCTTCAATGATACGGCTAACATCAAAATCCTGGCTAAAAACGGCTTGCAGACGAGGGTTCTGATCCATCGACAGATAAGCAACATTTTTAAAGTGTTCTTTTCCAAAGGTACGCATAAGCCAGGTTTTACCTACTTGGCGAGCACCCTGGATCAGAAGGGGCTTTCGCTGTTTATCCTGCTTCCATTCGATTAATTGTTGCATCACGGTTCTTTTCATGTCGTCTCCTCTTTCGCAAGTTGAACCTATTTGCGCCTGTGTTTATGTATTATACATCATTTTTACAAACGTCTTTTTGCTTAATAACGCAATTATTCATACGTCTTTTTGTTACAAGATACATTTCTGCGGACGAGTCTTTTATTTTCGCTGGTTCTTGAACTAAGGTTCCTGGGAAAAGGTTGGTTGTAAATGGATGCTGTGTTGTATCTGGAATTCATGTAAAATACTTAGACATACTGTATCAAGCCATCCCGGGAAGGAGGTTCAGCGTTGAATAAGTTTTTCTTGTTTCTGGTCAATGTCGCAACGGGGCTTTCGCTGGCTATCCAGGTTCTGATTCATCCGACGCTTGAATCTTCAGCCAGGACGACGTTTTTGATTGCAGCAATCGTCTTCATCAACTGGGCGGTTTTCACCTGGCTGGCCTACACCTCGGCAATGAAGGAAAAACAACTCTCCTCCGCTTCCAAACCCTCGCTTGAATTGCCAAAAGATGTTGCCAATCAACGCAGGAAGACCTTGCTTGATGTGACAACCATTACCTACCTGGTGGTCATCCTGCTGGCGTTGATCAGCCTGAATGTGCTGTTATTCCTCGAGATGACTGAGACTTCTTACGTGGTTTGGATCTTCCTGACTGCCATTCTTTTACCGCTCCTGGTTGCCGGGATAGCCAACCTGGTGCTGAACAAGTCCATGAAAAAAGAATAAATTGAGCAGAGAAACGTGAGTTGCGATGGGAACCTCCAAAGAGTATATAGACTACGTGCTCGAATGCCTGGACCACATTGAAGGCATCGATGCCCGGAAAATGTTTGGCGATTACGGGCTCTACATGTTCAACCGCGTGATGGGGTTTGTGTGCGACGACCAGGTATTCCTCAAAATCCTGCCGGGCAGCACGCGCGTGCTGGGTGAAGACGCTGCCACCGGCGAGGCATATCAGGGGTCAAGACCTTATTACATCATTCAAGACCTCGAAGATGACGAAAAAATGGGGCTGCTTTTTCGAGCTCTGTACGAGGATGTGCCCGAACCGAAGCCCAAAAAACCGCGCAGAGGTAAGATTACCTGATATTCCCACAGGAGGGATCCGATGAAAGCTGACACACTTGACGTCATTATGTTTGTTATCCAACTCCTCAGTTTGATTGCATTGATTGTGTATGTGATCAAGACAGCTGAAGTGGCTGAGGGTACCAGGCAATCCGCCCAGGCGATGGACCGAAGCGTGGCGGAGATGGTGGAGGATCGCGATCAACAGATCGCACCCTACGTGGTGGTGTATTTTGATCACCAGACCGACTCACCGATTTTTGACCTGGTCATCAAGAATACCGGCCGCACGGCAGCACAGGATGTGGAAATTGCCTTCGATCCACCCCTGCAGACCTCGCTCAAGAATTACGACATTGAGCAACTGGCTTTCATTCACCAGGTAATCCCAACACTTCCTCCCGAATATGAGATCCGTGCTTCTGTGGATGTTATCAAAAACGTCCTGAACTCAGGAACTTTACCAAAGCAATACCACGTGAAAGTTACCTACTTAGGTGGGATCAAATCCAGTCCACGTGAGGCAGAATATATCCTTGATCTCAATGTTTTCAACGGTATCCTCGAGACCCACACGCGCAGCTTTACCGATCTGACAAAAACAATTGAGAAAATATCGGACACGCTTGATGAGCTCGCTAAGAATACCCTTGATAGAATGAGACCCTTCTAGGGATCAATCAATCAGTCGGGCACCGTCAGCCGGCTCCCCGACCAGAACATTTTTTACTCCCGGCAGCACTAATAGAGCCTTTTGGAGCCATTCCAACTCGCTTTTCAGGGCAAGCACATGCACGTTTGGACCAGCATCCACCGTGGCACAGACGGCATGTCCCGCTTTTCGCCACTGCCAGACCTGCCAGAGCAGCACTTCCGTGGCTGGCTCCCAATAGACCAGCGGGGGATCACTGGTGCGCATCACGGCGTGCATGTAGTTTGAGTCGAGCTCGACTACTTCGGCAAAGCGCGCAAAATCGCGCCCCAACAGCGTCTCGCGGCAGGCTTTGAGCCGCTCCGGGGCATCCATCATACGCTGGGCGTTTAGCGGCGAGGTATGCGCCAACTTATGCCCGGCGCTGGAGCCGATCGATTTATGCCCTTGGCTTATTACTGCGACCGCGTCCACCAGGTCCCAGTGGTCCTTGGGGGCGATGCTGACGGCAAAGGAACTGGCATCATCCTCCCCTGGCAGCCATTCCACGAAGCCATCCGGAACTGAGCGGCAGGCCGAGCCGGAACCCATCCGAGCAAGGCGTGAAAGCTCTTTTTGGCTAAGGTCCAAGCCTGCAGCCTTGCTGGCAGCCAGTGCCAGGGCTGCGAAAGCGGAAGCCGAGGAGGCAATCCCGGCGCCGGTGGGGAAGTTATTCGAGGAGGAGGCTTGGGCAAATTGGTTTATGTCGGCAAGCCGACGCACCTGGTCCAGAAAATCGCAGACCCGCTGCAAACCCGGACCTAATTGTGCTTCACCATTCAGTTCGAAGCTATCCTGCTCAAGTGCTTCATCGAATTGGACGGTTGTCCGGCTTTCCATCCCGCTCAGGTTCATGGAGATTGAGCCGTTCAGCGGTAAGCGCAGGGCATCGTCGCGGTTGCCCCAGTATTTAATGAAGGCAATGTTGGGATGGGCAATGGCGGTAAATTCGGGCTGCATGTTATTCTCTGATGTGAATTATAGCTTAGCTCACTCCACACACACAGTTTTTTGGCGGCAGGTCGGAATGAGACTGCCTCAAAGCTTTTTTTCCACACAAGCCCTCCGCAGGCTCACCCCGACATCCACATCATTGGCGGAGTGAACAAAAGAGGTTCATTCCGCCCTACTAACAGACACACTTGTAGATACCGTCTTGATTGTC
>DIVL01000062.1:6247-13001 GCA_002435825.1 Anaerolineaceae bacterium UBA6133 | reverse complement strand
ACACGATTTTGAGTCGTGCGCGTCTGCCTGTTCCGCCACTCCGGCTCGTTGCAGTAGTATACTCGTATTGCCCCCTGCCGGTCAAGCATTCGCGTGCCATTACCAGGTCCTGAAAGCGGTAAATCGCGAAGTGATCAGCCGCTGGGGTATAATCCATTATTATCTTTTTGGAGTCATCATGCAACTTGGAATCATCGGCCTGCCCCAATCAGGCAAAACCACTCTCTATAAAGCGCTCACGCGTGCCGACATCGCCACGGACATGTCCACCGGTCAGATGGAAGTTCATACTTCCGTGGTGGACGTGCCAGACCCGCGCGTGGATAAACTGTGTGAGATCTATCACCCAAAAAAGATCGTGCGTGCCAAGGTCACCTATGCCGACATTGCCGGTCTGGATGGCAGCGCGGGTCGTGCCGGACTGCCCGGAGCGATGGTAAATCAACTGGCGCAAATGGATGGATTTTTGCACGTGGTGCGCAAGTTCGAAAACGCCAGCGTGCCGCATCTCGCCGGCAGCATCGATCCCCTGCGCGACATCCAAACCATGGATACTGAGTTTATGCTCAATGACCTTGTGATGGTCGAACGCCGCCTGGAAAAGCTAAAGGAAGAACACCGGCGCGGCGTGAGCCGCCCGCGTGATGTTATCCAGGCTGAAATCGAGCTCTTTGAACGCTTGCAGGTAGTGCTCAACCAGGAATTGCCCCTGCGCCACTACGAATTCACCAACGAAGAGGACAAAATCCTCTCAAGCTTTGGCTTCCTGAGCCGCAAGCCGCAGATTGTGGTCTTCAATCAGTCTGACGACCAGCCTGCGGTCGACTATACCAGTCCCCATCCTCATACCCAGGCGGTCAGCCTGCCTGCCAAGCTCGAAGCCGACATTATCGCGCTTGATCCTGAAGATGCTGCGATATTTTTGGAGGAATACGGCATTGCCGAGCCGAGCATGTCGCGCCTGATCAAACTCTCTTATGATCTTCTGGGGGTGCACTCATTTTTTACCGCTGGCGACAAGGAAGTTCACGCCTGGACGCTGCGCAGAGGTGCCAACGCCCGCGAGGCGGCTGGTGTCATTCATTCAGACATGGAAAAAGGCTTCATCCGCGCGGAAATCCTCTCCTTCCAGGATATGGTCACTTACGGCAGCACTGCCGAAGCCCGCACCAAGGGTCGCCTGCGCGTCGAGGGCAGAAACTATATCATCGAAGACGGCGACATCATCGAGATACGCTTCAATATTTAGGCGTTCGAAACTCACGCATTAATAGAATGAATTGGGGTTATTACGATTCCAATAACCTTCTGAAATCCTGCAGATCCACTCGCGAGGTCAGGTCCAGGCTGACTGGCGTCACAGACACCTTCCTGTCCAGTTTTACGACTTTGAGATCTCCATCCTCTTCCAGCCCTTCGAGGTCAACCCGCGTCTCATATCCCATATTGCGCGAACCTTCCATGATGGATGGATCCTTCGGTTTTGCGTAAAAATAGCGCTGACGCGATTGACGGGTCACAACCCAGGGTGTTTCCGGGGTTGCATTTGAAGGCACATCCACTTTGAGCACATCCACATCAAATGGCATGGTCTTCTGCAGGAGTTTTTCAGCAAAAAAGCGTGTGAACCAGGCAGCTGTTGAGAAGTCAACCCGGTCAGAAAGGTCAAAGTGCTCCGTCATTGGAGTTTCAAGTGAAACTGCCAGTGCTCGTATCCCTATCGAAGCCCCCTCAAGCGCCGCACCGACTGTACCGCTGACCGTTATCCCCGAGGCCAGGTTTTCTCCATAGTTAATCCCCGACACCAACAGATCTGGCGTAAATCCCATTACTTCCAGCACACCGTGCATCACAGCCTGAGCTGGCGTCGCCCCCACGCCGTACACTTCCCATTCCTTTCCGTGCACCATCAGCTTTTGCGGGCGGATGAAGCCGTCGGTGTCTCGCGGCAGAGCCCGCCCCATCGAAGTCTGCTGCTCACGCGGCGCTACCACATGCACAAATCCGAGTTCCGAAAGAGCTTCCGCAGCTGCCCACAGCCCGGGGGAATTGATTGAATCATCATTTGTCAGGAGGATTTGAGGTCTTTTTTGTTGTGTCATACCTGGATTGTACCCAAACATGGACGATTTGGGGTGATTTGTGGAATGTGAATTAGTACCTGTTTGCTTCCACTTTCCTGTAAAATTCATTTATCCTGTCAGAAAGGAAATCCATGCCAAAACTCACCCCAAAAGTTATCCTGGAAGGCACGCGTCTTACATTTAAGACGGAGATCGCCTTTGCGCTCAACGATCACCCCCGTTTTACTGGACCGCGCAAGTATCGCTATCACTCCCCCTTGATTTCGGGAGAGTGGTGCACATTCACCAATTATCCCTGGGGGCGCGGACTGATCAACTTTTCGCCTGAAGAAGAAGCCCAGGCACTCGAAACCTATCTCACCTGGCTGCGCCTCTTCGAACTCAACCGCTACTACTCCTGGGTCATCGACCGCTTCCACATCTCCACACAAATGGTCCAATGGCTCACAAATGGCAAACGCTACGATTTCTCCTGGCTGGAGGAGGCACTGCTGCCGCTTAATTTCCGCCTGATCTTCTGCACACGTTCACCCGATAGCTTCGCCGCTGCACGCC
The DNA here is from genome assembly GCA_002435825.1 of Anaerolineaceae bacterium UBA6133. Lineage (GTDB taxonomy): Bacteria > Chloroflexota > Anaerolineae > Anaerolineales > Anaerolineaceae > Mesolinea. The sequence goes on along the minus strand of DIVL01000062.1, from coordinate 10,362 downwards.
AGGAGCGCTTGAAAGTCTCGGGCAATCCCAGCCAATATGATGACCTGACAAAATTCATCCGGGAGCAGGAGGTGCTCGAGGAGTTGGTGTCGCAGTCCAGGCTGCCTGTTCTGCGGGTTGATATGAGCGATAACGATGTCCCTAAAGCCGTGGAAACTATCGTGGACTGGATGGAAGCCACGGGTGGGCTGTCCATGCCAGACTGAAACCAGTTCCGAAAAATGGGGTTCAGATGGCGGGGTATAATGCAAAAAATGAAGTTGAAATATGGAACCTATATCATGTTCATTTTCTTGCTGGCACTGGCAGGTTGCGCGGCGGGGGATGCCAGTCTGCCTACGATCGTGCCCCTGCCGACTGATACGCTTGTGCCAAGCCCCAGCGCCACACCCTTGCCGACGAATACGCTTGCGCCAAGCCCCACAACCCCTCCCATACCCACTCCAACACCCTCACCGGTCACCTATACTGTTACCGAGAAGGACGACATGTTTGGCGTAGCGCTCAGATACGGCGTCTCGTTGGACGCGCTCAAAGCTGCCAACCCGACCGTGATCCCCAACATGATGGGCGTCGGGACCGTGTTGATCATCCCAATCACCCCCACGCCGCTTTCAACAGGCGCTGGTCAGGGGAACACCACTCCAACGCCCGACCCCTTCAGCCCGCTGCGCCTGGCGATGGCGCCAGTCTGTTACCAGGACGCGCTCGGGGGAGCTTACTGCTTCGCTCAGCTTGAAAACGTCAGCGAATCGCCCGTGGAAAATCCCTCCGTGCGCTTTACGCTAAGCGCTACGGGCGCCACTCCGCTGGAGTTGGACGGCTTTCTGCCGTTTAACATCCTGCCAGCCCAGGAGATCATGCCGGTTGTGGCATATTTCCCTGCGCCAATCCCGGCAAGTTTTGAAGTTAGCGCGAAGATCCTTGATTGGCTGCCAGTGATGCCGGGCGACACGCGCTACCTGGAAGCGGAAATTACTGCAGAGCCGCCTGTCGTTGCTGCAGGCTCAAGCTTTGTGGTAGCGGCAGGCATGGTGAACATCCCGCAGGGAGATGCGGAATACGTTTGGGTTTTGGGGGTGGTTTATGACATGGACGGTCAGGTGCTTGGGCTGCGCCGCTGGGAGGCAGAAGTTCCGCTCCTCACAAGCAGCTCCATTCCATTTAATTTTCGAATTTACGCTATGCAGGGGGAGATTGCAGACTTGAAATTGTTCGTAGAAGCGCACGCCAACATTCCCTGAGGTGAATTATGAAAAATGAACTGCTGCCAGAACTCGGCAAAAAAACGTACATCATGGGCATCATCAACCTGACACCCGACAGTTTCTCGGGCGATGGGCTGCTTAGAGAGCGCGACTACATTTGCACAGCACTGCTGCAGGCTGAGCATTTTATGCAGGATGGCTGCGACATTCTCGACGTGGGCGCGGAATCCACCCGCCCCGGAGCAGTGGGAATCGGCGCGGAGGAAGAATTAGACCGGCTGCTGCCGGTGGTAAAAATCCTGCGCGAAGAAATGCCGAACGTGATTCTCTCGATTGACACTTACAAAGCTGAAACTGCCCGGGTCTGCCTGGCGGAAGGGGCGCAGATTATCAATGACATCTGGGGCTTTCGCTTTGACCCAGCCATGGCAGGCACGGTTGCCGAGGCTGGCGCCACCGCAATTCTGATGCACAATCGCACCCAAGGCGCGCAGGCTGTCAGCAGTGAGCTCGGCGGACGCTATGAGGGCGTAGAGTATGAGGATGTCGTCACTGAGGTACGCGACTGGCTGGCACAGGCTGCTGGATCGGCTATTGAGGCAGGTGTAAGACCGGACAGAATCATCGTCGATCCCGGCATTGGTTTTGGTAAAACCATCGAGCAGAACCTATTCCTGCTCAAGCACATTGACGAGCTGCGCGAATTGGGCTTCCCGATCTTGCTGGGCGTCTCTCGCAAGGGCTTTATTGGACACACGCTCAATTTGCCGCAGGGAGAGCGCCTGGAGGGCAGCCTGGCGGCAAACGCCTGGGGCGTGCTGCACGGCGCTGATATTCTGCGCGTGCATGACGTAAGGGAAACGGTGCGCCTGGCGCGCATGCTGGACGCGATCCGCTTCAGCGAGCTGCCATAAATCCAAAAAATGAAAATCACAAACGAAAAGCCCTGTTTTGTGATTTTCATTCGTTAATATTGGAACATTTTGCCTGTGAGTCCGTCTTAAGATAGACAGACGTGATTCCGCGTCCCGATCCGGAGGATCCATGAACAAAAAAATCTTCTCTCTTTTAATCGTATTTATCCTGACCCTAACAGGCTGCGTGGCGACCGCCCCAGGCAGCAATGAGCTTGAGCAGCTCAGGCAGCAAAACCAATTGCTTTCAGACCAGTTGCTGGCTGCGCAGGAGCAAATCAACACACTCTCAACCCAAATTGCGATTCTCGAAAACGCAAACGTCCCACTGGAACCAGCTGAGCCCTCATTTGAGGGGCTGGCTGCCGAAATCCTGCCACTCTTGCAGAGTCAAGATTTTGCCGCGCTGGCGTCTTTCATTCACCCCGAACTGGGTGTGCGGATTTCCCCTTACGGCTATGTCAATGTGGACAAGGACCTGGTCTTCACCAGGGAAGAAGTGTCAGCATTCGGCAGCAATCAGCAAATTTACCTTTGGGGTATGCAGGCAGGCAGCGGAATGGATATAAGCCTAACTATTTCAGAGTACTGGACCGAATACGTCACCAGCCAAACCCCAGCCCAGGAATGGGGACTCTTACTGGACCCCTCACGGAAAGCCAGCAACACCATCGATAACTTCGCCGAGGTCTACCCCGAAGGGCATTACGTTGAGTATTTCCAACCGGGCACGGAAGAGTATGGCTACCTGGACTGGCAATCGCTGCGTTTGGGCTTTCAGCAAAGCGGGGATGGGACTTATTACCTGATGGCTATTATCCACGACGAGTGGACTCCGTAAGGCAGGATTGGTTGCCCAAAAACCAAGGCCGGATTGAAGTTCTGCTTTGGGAAAGCCTTAACCGGTCTGAGACTGGGAGATTAGTTCCTCAGCCAGTTTCTGCAGGCGTTCGCGCTCGTCTTTATCCTCAATGTGCTGCCGCTTCCAGTAGAGCTCCAGCAACTCCGCGGCGGTCATGCTGCTGGCTTCAAAGCCGTCGCCAAGCCGTGTCCGTGCCTCAGAAATGGGTTTCTTGATCAACTGAAAAGCAAAAGCATTTTGCGTGTGATCATATATGCGCGCTTCATCGATCAAGGTTTCCAGATCCCTGGGATAGACGAGCGTCAACCGCACAATCGCCTCCGCCAGTTCCTCACAAGCTGGCAGTGCAGCCATGATTTTTTCATTGACGCCCAGCAGATCATCCAATTCGACCCAAAAATCCAGGAAGCAGCGGATAGGCAGCTGCTGCCAGCGGTAATTCGTTTGACCTTTCTCAATTTCAGCAATGATGAAACCCTTATCCTCGTTGATCTCACCAAAATCGACGCGTTCGATCGAGCCGGGGTATACCACCGGCGGATGCGACCCCAGGTTAAGGTCCTGGTAGCGGTGGATGTGCCCTAGCGCGACGTAATCCAGCGCTGGATTTGCCACCAGCCCAGGCGGCAGGACGATATCCCGACCGATTTTGACAGACCGCTCACTGCCATACTTTGCCCCTGCAATGGAGGCATGCGCGGTCAGGATGGTGGGAAGATCGGGGTCAAGACCGGAAATCGTATGATTGAGCCAGTCGTTCAACGCGTTTTCAATCACTTCCTGGGGATCTTCTTCGTTGGAGGAGTCCGCCGCCAGTGAGGACAAGATGCCCGAACGGGTTATCCAGGGGATGGCAACCACCTGCACTGCCACGCCGTCAAGGTCCTTCGGGCTGAGCAGCTTGAGAGAACTGACAACGTGGATGTAATCCGGGCTGAGCGTGTCGAACTCCTGGATGGCGTGCGCGCGATACTGCGAGGGGGAGACATCGTGGTTGCCGGTGAGCAGCAGGGTTGGAATTTTCGCGCGCGAAAGGCGCATGATGCGTTTGCCCCACTCGCGTTGGAAAGTCGGCGCTGGCGAACGATCGCGGTAGGTGTCGCCGGCGAAAATGACCAGGTCGACCTTTTC
>DIVL01000062.1:0-6241 GCA_002435825.1 Anaerolineaceae bacterium UBA6133 | reverse complement strand
GCATCAGCAAAGTGCAGGAGTTTGATCATGGGCTAATTATAATGTATGAGGTCAGGCAGAATGCGCCTTTTTGTTCATTCCGCCGACAACTACGTCCGCATCTGGTTAGTTCGTAGGGCGCGATTGAGGGCACCGTGAACAACGTGATGGAAGAACGTATCGTGCCCTCAATCCGCCGAATTTCCCCTAAATAATTCCAGTGGCGGATTGGAAGCACACCAAGTTTTCTGAATGTTGAAAATCGCTGTGCTTCCAATCTCGCCCTACTCCCGGGTCTGGTTAAATCTCAAGGCTAAAATCAACCTTTTTAGTTCTTTGGGCGGAATGCGCCTCCCTGCCCTCGCAGCGCAGCTGCAAGGGTTTGCGCACTCCGCCAAATGAATCGATGTCGGAGTGAGCCCGCGAAGGGTTTATTAAGAGCAAAGGGTCTGGAGCGGTCTCATTCCGACCTACAACTGATTAAATAAAGAGCCTGCTCAACATGAACAGGCTCTTTGCATTCTAAACGGTACTTTTACGCTTCGTGGAATTCGCCTTCCACGACGTCTTCATCATTGCCTTCCGGCTGACTGCGCTGCTGACCAGGCTGACCGCCAAATCCCGCTCCCGGCTGACCGCCATCAGCGGGTCCGGCTTGCTGATAGGCAGCGGTGCCGATCTTCTGCATTACTTCCTGTAAAGCATTACTGGCGTTGGTGATCGCGCTGACGTCGTCGCCAGTGATCGCCCCACGCAGCACCTGGATCTTGGCTTCTGCGTCGTTGCGCAAGGCAGCGTCCACCTTCTCGCCCAGGTCCTTCAGGGATTTTTCGGACTGATACGCCAGGCTGTCGCCCATGTTGCGGGCTTCAATCAAAGCCTTTCGGCGATCATCTTCAGCCTTGTTTTGCGAGGCTTCGCGCACCATGCGCTCCACATCCGCCTTGTCCAGGTTGGTGGAGGCGGTGATGACAACTTTTTGCTCCTTACCGCTGGCTTTATCCTTCGCGGCGACGCTCAGGATGCCGTTGGCATCAATATCAAATGTAACTTCCACTTGCGGGATGCCGCGTGGCGCCGGCGGAATGCCGTCCAGGCGGAAGCGTCCGAGGGTCATGTTGTCGGTTGCCATCGGGCGTTCACCCTGCAAAACGTGGATGTCCACGGCTGTCTGGCTATCTTCCGCGGTCGAGAAAGTTTCGGTTTTCTTGACCGGGATGGTGGTGTTGCGTTCGATCAAACGGGTCATGACGCCGCCCAGGGTTTCCACGCCCAGCGAGAGTGGGGTCACATCCAGCAGCAGCACATCCTTGACATCGCCAGCCAGCACGCCGCCCTGGATGGCTGCTCCAATGGAAACAACCTCATCCGGGTTGACGCCTTTATTGGGCTCCTTGCCGTTGGTCTGCTTCTTAACAAATTCCTGCACCATCGGCATACGCGTGGCACCACCAACAAGGACCACCTCATCGATGCGATCAATGCTCACTCCAGCGTCTTTAATAACAGCCTGGAAGGGAAGCAGACAGCGATTGAGCAGGTCTTCGGTCATCTGTTCAAATTTGGCACGGCTGAGCTTGAGCAGCAGGTGCTTGGGTCCGCTGGCATCAGCCGTGATGTACGGCAAGTTTATTTCGGTTTCCAGCACAGTGCTGAGCTCGATCTTGGCTTTTTCCGCGGCTTCGCGCAGACGCTGGAGCGCCTGGCGGTCCTGCCGCAGGTCAATGCCCTGGTCCTTGCGGAATTCTTCCGCCGCCCAGTTCACAATCTCGTTGTCCCAGTCATCGCCGCCGAGGTGGGTGTCGCCGTTGGTGGCTTTCACTTCCACCACGCCGCCGCCTACTTCGAGCAGAGAGACGTCAAACGTACCGCCGCCCAGGTCAAAGACCAGGATGATCTCATTTTCTTTCTTGTCGAGTCCATAAGCCAGCGCGGATGCAGTTGGTTCGTTGATGATGCGCATCACTTCCAGCCCGGCGATCTTGCCGGCATCCTTGGTTGCCTGGCGCTGGCTGTCGTTAAAGTAAGCCGGCACCGTGATAACAGCCTGGGTGACCTTTTCACCCAGGTAAGCTTCAGCATCCGTCTTGAGTTTGCCCAGAACCATCGCAGAAATTTCCTGCGGGGTGTAGGTTTGCCCCGTGACAGGGATCTGGATGCGGGCATCGCCAGTGGGACCGGCAACAACCTTAAACGAGACCATCCCGCGTTCCTGCGCCACTTCGTCATAGCGGCGTCCCATGAAACGCTTCACGGAAGAAACGGTATTTTCAGGGTTAACAATAGCCTGGCGCTTGGCGGGAATGCCTACCAGGCGTTCACCGTTTTTGTTAAAAGCCACCACGGAAGGCAGTAAACGCGACCCTTCCGAGGTAGAAATCACAGTGGGGGATCCGCCTTCCATGATGGAGACGACACTGTTAGTGGTTCCCAAGTCTATTCCAATAATTTTTCCCATTTTCACTCCTTGTTATCTTAAAACTAGCATAATAAAAGTAGTTAAAGGATAATATTTGTTTGATAGAGGGATATTAACATTTTGTTGGACTGTTATTAGCACTTTTTTCGTAACTGTGGAGAAATTTTTGTCGGGTCAAACCAGGGGATTTGCCGGCAGCATACACACTTTTTTGTGCCCGGTCAGCAATCCTTTATAATAGAACTAGAAAATCTCTAAAGGAAAATAAAATGAGCAAAAGTTCCAGTTGGTTATTTGGCGCAGTGCTTGGCGGACTGATCGGCAGTTCATTAGCCCGTCTGTACGCACCTTTTTCGGGTGAAGAATTAAAAGCAAAGATCTGCGACTACGTCCAAAATGTGCGCTACGAAGTGGAGCAGGCCGGTATCGAGAAAAGGGCAGAACTCGAAGCACAGCTTGATGAGCTGCGTTCAGGAAAAGCCTAAGCCCTGCTTTAAGGGGGATTAGGGATAAGGAGTGCCTGTGGGGGCTGGTCCCGTGGTGGCGGTCGGTCCAGGATACGCGATTGATCCAGGGGTAGCGGTAGGTCCAGGAGTAGCGGTCGGTCCAGGCGTATTAGTCGGTCCGGGCGTGGGGGTCATGATAATCGGACGTGGGGTCGGCTGGAGTGTGGGTGTGGGCAGGTAGGTGCCTGGTTTGGGTGTGCTCAAAAGGTCATCGATGCCACCCGGTTCTGGCTGAGGCATGCGTGAGACGTCATCAACGTAAGCAATCCCGGCACGGCAGCCCTCCTCCAGGTTGGAGGTAATGTTATCCCAGGTGAGTGAATTGCCATTATTGATGGTGCGCTGCATAGCATTGCCAAGGCAGCCCGGACCCGCGTTGTAATTCAGCAAAGTAAACTTCCACAAATCCTCATACTTCGCCACCTGACCCGGCTGGCGACCAGTGGTGTTGAAAACAATCTGACGCACCTGCTCGCAATTGGCAAGGATGCTGCGGGCAAAGATGCTGATGCTAAAACTTGCCTGGCTTAGGTCAATTCCAACCGGGCAATCCGGACAGGCTGCGTTGACCTTCTGAACAAGCGCTCCGCGCAGCATTTCCTGCTGAGCAAGATCGAGGTTGCCAAACCCGCGCTGACAAGTTTCATCTACGAGAATCAGCGGGCAGAACTGGCTGTAGAAAGCCGGGTTCCAGAGTAAAACCCCGTCCGCGCCAATGTCGCTCAGATGCCCAAGCCCTGCCTCCTGAACTTTTTCATAAATTCCAGGCCAGAATTGACTCTCGCGACTGAAAATATTTTTCATCAACTGGGCTGGAACACCCGTATCTTCGGCGACGCGCAAGATCTCCGAGTCAAATTGATTTTGCCAGTCATCCACCACCGGTTGGGCAGTGTCCATGCCGCAGGCGTTCGCGGCACCGTTTGTTTCAAGCCCGCCCGATGGGCACGAGCTGGCATCCACCAGACCCTGCTTGATGAGCAAACCTGCCAGGAGGAAATACTCGTTGGTCGAAACCAACTCTTCCGCCAGCTCCGGCGTCTTCAGCCAGGATGGAGGACCATCCACCGGCAGGAAGCTCTGCCAGACCTCGGAACAGGTGGACTGACCTTCGCCCAACCACTGCGAACTGAGCACATCCACGTAATAACTGGGCTTGTCGGTGGCGGGTTGATCGGGATTGGCAAAGTCGCCCCAGGGGATCACGCGAATCTGCGCCTGATAGCGTTCGCTCGAGTCGCCATAACTCGACTCCGCCCAGAATTCAACCTGCACGCCTTCCATGCCGGTCGGGCTTAGCGGCAAGTCGCAGGCGCTGCCCGGGCAGCTAAAGCCGGCGCCGTTAACAGTGCCAAGGATCTGGATGATCTGCTCGTTGGGGAGCGGTTCAACTGCCTGCAGGCGCAGATAGGGCAGCGTGGTGCAATTGTTCTGCCCCGATTCCTTGTTACAGTTGGAAATGGACACAAAAACTTCTGGTGAAGGCAGGCTGATCTCCACCGTGCGCGTGGAAGGCGTCACACTTGCCTTGTGTAGATACAAACCTTTGCAGTCCTGGGGATTGGTAATGTTCTGGTCGCAGGCGCCAGTGTTTGTCCATTGTTTTTGAATGCTTGACCCACAATAATAGAGCACTTCGGAGTCATCCGGCCAGGATTCGTGTTCGGTGTAAATCTGGCAGACGATATCGGAGGTTTTCCACGAAAGCAGCCACCACTCGTAGATAGTGTAGTCGACTTCGATGGTCACAAAGCGATTAATGCCGGCGGAAGGTAATGAGATTGACTTTGCGGGAGCAGTTCCGAGCAGACCCAGCAAAAGACCACACACCATCAGAACTCTGAGGAGTGGAGTATTGGGCCGTTGTTTGGTCTGTCTAAACATTCTCTCCTTTATTCTTTTTTACGGATAAGGTGTTGGGGTGTAGAACACCGCCGTCGGTATCGGATAAGGTTCAGAATAAGTGGCAGTCGGTTGCGGCGTCACTACGAGCGTTGGTGTGCGCGTCGCTGTTGGCTGACCGGGTTGAGTCGCTGTGCTGGTCGCGGTGCGGCTTGCAGTTGGCTGACCAGGCTGAGTCGGCTGCATGACTGGCGTGTTGGTCGGCCGAACGGGCACATACGGCGTCGCCTGGGCGGTTTGGGTCAGCGCGACGGCGATGGTCACCTGGGCTTCGTAAGTCAGCACGATCTCCCCAAGGGGTGAGGGCTCGCTGATCGCCGCCAATGACTGCTCAAACACCTCTGCAACCTCTTCTTCACGCGGAAGCAAAACGACGGTTTGCGTGTTGTCAGGCAATTCCCACTCGCTCAGCTGCTCCCATCCCAATACGAAGTAGCTCACCCGATCCGGATCCCCGAGACGCAGTGCCAGGGGTACGCGGAGAAGGAGATCCAGCAGGGAGATGTCGGTCTCCAGGCGTTCCTGGTAGGAAGCATATAAAACGGGCAGCCGGGCTAATCTGCCATTTTGAACTAATTTGGTAAAGAGCAACTGCAAAACCTGCTGCTGGCGGCGGGTGCGATTGACCTCATCGCCGCTATCATACGAAACATAACAATAAACTTTTTCACCATTCATCTGGTGCGTTCCCGCGGGCAAACCTCCGCACGCGTCCTTGATCGGGATGAGCACGCTCACATCCAGATTGCCCAGGTCATTCACCAGCCACTTGAACTCAGTTGGATGGACCAGGACAAACTTGTCGGGACGGATGCCGAAGTTGTAGGCAAGCGTGTCGCGCACAAGTTCCATTCCGCCGAGGGCGAAAGCCGTGTTGAGCCGCTGCATCGTGTGCCCGGGGAGATACAAAAACAGGCTGCCCGGGATGGAGATGACGCTCGCCTTGGAAAGCCGCTCGTTGATCAGCAGCAGATGAATGGCATCCGTGCGACCGCTGAAGGGTTTCTCCGCTTCGGTGCCAAGAAGCAGCCATATTTTGACATCCTCATCCAGCTCCAGCCGGGGGGCGGCAGGGGGGATGGCGGTGGCAGCAGGTCTGCTGGGCGGCGCGAAGGTCGGCCAGATATCCGGGGTAGGGGTTGCGCTGGGCTGCAGGGTCGCGGTGGGTGTGGCGGATGCCCAGGGGGTGACAGTCTGGTCACTTAACGCTTCTGGCGGTCTGCCCCCACCGGAGCCGCAGGCGTTGATCATCAGCACCAGGGCTACCAGGGCTCCGGCTGCAAGCAAAGCTCTGACACGGCGATGAATTGGTAAGGTTCCGGTCGTTTCCATAGCTTTATCGCAGGGCAAATAGACACCCCACCAGAATAAAGATTATAGCATAGGCGACGAGAGTCAAGCGTAACTGGGCAGGGCAATTGCATCTAATTAAGTG
>DIVL01000047.1 GCA_002435825.1 Anaerolineaceae bacterium UBA6133 | reverse complement strand
TTTTTTCCATACTGAGAATTGCTGCATTGCCAGAGCAAACCTGTTGACAGAGCAGATTTTCTGGTATAATTTCCGTTTGGTTTATCGACCAACGGCTGGGTGGTTTAACAGCTGTTGGATTTTCTTAGAGGAGTTTGATCGTGCCACGTAAACAGAGTAGTGGAAAGTACAAATTGAAAACTCATAAGGCCACGTCCAAACGCTTCCGCACAACTGGTACCGGTAAAATTGTACGGACCAAGATCGGTAAGGGTCACTTACGCCGCAACACATCCAAGCGGACCAAGTATTTGCTCGCCGAAACGATCGCCGTCAATTCCAACGGGCTGGTTAAGCACATCAAGCGTCTGGCGCCCTATATGAGCAAGAAGGACTAAGGACTGTCCTGTCGTATCCGGTTTAGTGTGGCTGCTGGGTGTATTAACGAGATTGAAATCTGACGCCCAGGGGACTGCAAAGGAGTAATGAATTATGACAAGAGTAAAGAGTGGACCTTATCGCCGTCGCCGCCATCAGCGGTTGATTGCCCATAACCGTGGTTACCAAGGTTCCTACAATCATTTGTTCAAACGCGCGAACGAAGCTTTTCTGCACGCGCAATGGTATGCCTACAACGACCGCCGCAATCGCAAGCGCGATTTACGCCGGCTCTGGATAGTACGCATCAATGCTGCTGCCCGCCTGAATGGCACCACCTACAGCCGCCTGATCTCAGCCATGCGCAAGTCTGAGGTAATCCTCAACCGCAAAATGCTGGCAGATCTGGCTGTGCGCGATCCGAAAGCCTTCACCAAGGTCGTCGAGACCGCGTTGGCATAAACAAACCCCCGAGACCAAAAACCCCGTGAGTGTTCACGGGGTTTCTTTTTAATTACTTTTTCGCAAGACCGGAACAGGACAAATCGTGGGGATTCCAGGATTATTGACTGTCAATGAGCAATCTCTTCGAGCACGATGACCCGACCCGTGAGTTCTTTGTCGTAGGGAACGGGACACCCTATCCGCTTCGCTACCAGGGCAGGGCAGCGTTCCCTACGGAAAAAATGTTTGGATGGTGGGCAGGATTTGAATTTCAACAAACGGGTCGGGTTTTTGCCGGATTGCGCTCCTGCCCCGCGTGTTTACATGCGGGGTTCAATCCGGTCTGCGATTCTCTTTACCCCGATAGCAGATAATCACCTGTTTATGGAGCAACCGCCTGCAGCATCTGCTCCCAGGTGAGCCCCTCGGGGCGCATGGAAACACCGGAAATCGCCGGCGGGAACATACGCGGCAGGCAAAGCGGCGCCGGATCCTGCCAGGCGGTGTAATTCTGCGTGATGGGCTTGGTCACCCCGCCCCAACCGATGGTGAAACCCATGTTCAACATGGCTTGCCTGTCCAGGCTGCAAACCTCGAATGGCCATGCGAGCGAGTAAACGTTAAGACCAAGATTGTTCAGCATCGCTTGTTTGGAGGTCATCCAATCCGTCTCAAGCTGCTCAAATCCAACTGTCGAGAAATCCGGGTGGGTCTGTGAATGGGCACCAAAGGTGAAAAAACCGCTGTCGCGCGCGTCGCGCAGTGCCTGCCAGCAGGAGTCACCCTCGCAGGCTATTCCGGGACGCTCGAGCATGTCGCCGGTCCATGGGTAAACGATCATATGAGGGCGCAGCCCGTACAGCTGCTCCATGGCGGCGAAGGTCTGGGCGATTGAACCGAGCGAATTGACCGTCTGTGAACTGATATCGGTGGTTAGAATGACGGTTCTTTGAGGCAAGGGAAACCATCCGTAGACGAAGCCTTCCACCTCGTGGATGGTGGCGAAGTGGTAGCCTTCGGTGAGGAGGAGTTCCACCTGCGAATAGAAGATCTCCGGGGTCAGGCTGTAGCGCTCCTCGAACATGCTGTAACTATCGCCGTGGAGTTCGAGGCTGAGGATTTGTCCGGCTTCACTCTGCAATTCGATCGCCTGGCTCAGGCGAAGGCGATAGTCGGGGCTGAGATAGTTTTCCTGCACCTGGCCGTAGGACTGCATGCGCTGCTGAATCCCTGACCAAGGTTCTGGAAGGTTCTCAAGCACACCCGGCGTAGGGCTGGGAAGAGAGGTGGCAGTGGCTGTTGGTTCAGCAGGCTGCTGAATTTCGGGGGTGGGTGAAAATTGGACAGGCGTTGGGGTATTGGGGGTAATAGTGGCCGCCAGGGGCAGGTTGGGGTTGAACAGGGTTTGCGTCGCGCTCAGAGCGCTGGCTGCGGTTTGAGTGGCATCGTAGCTTTCCTGCAGTGCCAGCCGCCCGCACCCGCTAAGCAGGAGGATCGAGATCAGCAAGCCGGCAAAGATTCGTTGATAATTCTTCATAATATCCTCAAGATTCGATTATAGACTATCTTGATTAAGACGTTATTTCGAGAAAATGGTTCCCATTTCCACGATTGCGGTTTCCCCCTCAGTTCTCGCCGGTCTCCAGATACCCATCCACTTCGTTGTGGCCACAGGCCGCGCGAGGTTGTTGACCGAAGGTCTCCTGATATCATTCCGCTTTACAGATGGACATAATGTCCGATGTAATTGATATCCACATACCTGGCGGTAGGGGCATGCCCCCGTGCATGCCCAGGGTCACCATACCAAAGGAGTGGTGCCTTTTCTTTGAATCCCTTTTATTATTTTTAACTCAGCGCGTAGGTCAGGTTCTTCTGTTGAACCTGACAGCACGAATGCTGGCAGTTAAAGTCCTCAACAAAGGTAGGTTTTCGACGTCAGGTTGAACCCCGCAAAAATACACGGGGCAGGCTGCGCAACCTGACCTGCGGCTGGACTTCCTTGTTCTCACCGGTCTCCTGACCGTGCGAGGCCTTTGACCGAAGGTCTCCAGATATGATGCCGGATACGGCGAGCCCACCCATACGGATGAGTAAAGATATCTGGATAGCGGCAAGCCCCTATGCTTGACCAGGGTCACCACACGGGGGTGACCCCCACCCTAATAACGTAGATCCAACTACAATCAACCCCAAATCTTGTCCACCCCCACGTTTTCAACGATACCGCTTCTCTTTGTGTCTTGCGTTTATAATTGCGGCATTATCTTGTGTTTTCAGAAACCTCTCAAATCCAATAAAACTGATCCCCTCTTAGCAAGCGTTGACCTTCGGCTGCAATCTACATGCATATCATTCGCAAAGCGTTTTCACAATCGAAGCTTAAAGGTTGTATCAACTTTTGTGCTCAATAATATTAGTCCAATAGTTAAGATAACCAAAGTTACGCCCAAGGGTTTTATTAGTTCAATCACATTTGATCTAGAAAATAAAACCAGAACGCTAAACAAGGTCTCAGCAACACTCAGCACGATATAAACTGGATGTTTAATGGTTAGCTCAGTAGAATAGGGCTGAAATAAATAGTAAGCAATTGCATTATAGATTTCGTAGATCAAAAAGACAAGCATGTAAATTCCCAGGAGACTAAAGAAGTCTTGCGCGGAGATCATGATGCCACCTAAATGTATCAACGCAAAAAAACTCAAGCCAAAGAATACAAGCATTATCGAACCACAAAACAGGACAAATGCCAGCCGTTTCCAGATCGACCTTTGGATCTTATCCTTGGTGT
>DIVL01000031.1 GCA_002435825.1 Anaerolineaceae bacterium UBA6133 | reverse complement strand
AAATTGCTGCACCTGGCATATGGAGTGCTGAAGTCTTGTAAGCCGTTTGACCCAGAATATGGTAAGCAATTCTGCTTTAACTCTTGACAATCAAGACGGTATCTACACAAAGCCCCTTGCTTACCCGGGCAGACACTGGCCTCAACCCTACAACTACTGCATCACACAGAGGCTTAATTCTTTTATTGTTCGACCGACAAGATCCTTCGTTATCACTCAGGATGACAAACTACAAGTCCTTTAGTCTGACAATCCCATCAAATATTCCCCCGCCGCATTCGCCAGGTTCTCGGAGGCATGGGCAAGCGCTTCCTCAAGAGTCTGCCCGGCAGGGGTTGCCTGGATCAGATCATCCACCCCTAACTCAAGCATTATCTCGGCCCCCTCCCCCAACGCTCCCGAAATCACGGCTACGCGCACATTGACCGCATGGGTACGCCTGGCAAGGGCTGAAATAGCCTTTCCCATGGCGCTCTGCGCGTCTGTGCGCCCTTCTCCTGTAATTAACGGGTCCGCGCCGACCAATTTTTCATCGAATTTCAGTAAATCGAGCACAAAATCGATGCCGCTGCGGATCTCAGCCCCCATAAATGCTGCAAACGGCAGCGCGAATCCGCCAGCAGCCCCCATCCCGGGGATATCCTGCAGATTTGAGCCGGTTACGCGCTCGATCAATTCCGCCAAATACCGCAAACCCCGGTCCAGCTGCCTGACCTGCTCGCGGGTAGCACCCTTCTGGGGTCCAAAAACTTCCGCGGCGCCATTCGGACCGCAAAGGGGGTTATTGACATCTGTCAGGAAAATAAGTTTGCCGGAATAATTCAACTGACGCAGCCCGGAAAGATCAAGGCTTTGGATTTTCCCCAATCCTCCGCCGCTGGTAACCATTTCTCCCTGCTCGTCCAAAAAGCGCATCCCCAAGGCAGTCGCCGCGCCAGCCCCGCCGTCGACCGTGGCGCTGCCCCCCAGGCCAATATAAATGGGATCTGCGCCTGCAATAATTGCGTCCAGGATCATCAACCCCACTCCGAAAGTGCTGGTTCGCAGCGGGTCATATTCTCCAGGGGTGAGCAAGGTGAGCCCCCTGCCCCAGCCATCTCGATCAGTGCTGAACCATTTGCCAACTGAAGGTATGCGGCAGAAAAATCGCGCCCTAATGGGTCGCTGGTTTGCACAATTTTTCGTTCACCGCCAAGCACGTTGAAGACAACCTCAACCAACCCCTCTCCCCCATCCGAAATTGGCAGCTGTACAATTTCTGCTTGAGGAAAGATACGTTCAGCTTGCCCGGCAATGACGCGGCTGGCCTCTGGAGCTGAAAGAGAACCTTTGAACGAGTCGGTGGCGACAATAATCTTTTTCATCACAACATAAGTCTATCAGAGGAAGTAAGTTGGTAACCAGTAAGACATATTCTGTGACTGTCAATTCGGAGCAGCTTCCAAAACCATCGGCATTAAGTAACCATCGCTCATCTGCATCACCTCATCTGCCACTCCGAGAATCCCCAGATCATGCGTCACAACAATTACCAGATAATTATCATCATGCGCAAGATGCCAGAGCAGGTCAATGATATTCTCTCCGTTGGTCACATCCAGGTTGCCTGTAGGTTCATCAGCAAGGATAACTTTCGCGCCCGAAGCCAGGGCACGGGCAATCGCCACGCGCTGCTTCTCTCCACCGGAGATCATATTCGGAAAGCGTTTGTGGACTGAATCCGGCAAGTTCACACGCGCGATTTTCTCCCTGGCAATTACGGCCGCCTCTTTTGGCGACTTGCCGAGCAGCTCCAGCGGAAAACAGACATTCTCCAGGCAGGTCATGAGCGGGAACAGGTTAAAGCTCTGATAAACCACGGTCACATTCTGGCGCCGGTACGCGTCCAGGTTGACCTCATCCGTCGGGGTGCCGCGATAGATCACCTGACCATCAGTGGGTAAAGTCAAACCAGCCATAAGGGAAAGCAAGGTCGACTTGCCTGAGCCGGATTTTCCAATAATGGCAACCATTTTTCCTTCATAAAATTCGGCATTAACTTCTTTGACCGCATCGACCGACTGGTACTTGTTGCTATACTGATAGCTTACATTATCAAGTTTCAGGATGGGTTCTGTGAATGAGATCTGATCCATAACACTTCTATTCCTTGGTAAACAATATATCGAGTACTTTGGAGCGCCCCATCAGCCCGATAGCGATGACGATCCCCAAAGTGTAGACGGCCAAGAATAATACCAGGTTGCGCCCGACTGTCAGCAGCCAGTCTGGCTCGGTGAGCAAAACCACTGCGACCGGCAAAACCCCGATCAATAACAGGAAAAGTTGCTCGAGGAAGAACGCCAGGTAAACTTGGAGCTTTTTGGCACCCACACTGCGCATCACCGCAAACTCAGGCAGGCGATTACGCGTGAGCAGGTAGGACAAAATGAAACCCATCAATCCAGACAACAGCAGCATGATGGGAATAATAAAATTCAGGAAAGACAAATGCTGCCGGATCGAAAGCAAACCGTCCGCAAGGGCTTTGTCCTCGATTACGACTGCCAGACGATTGCTGCGAATAACGCCGACCTGGCTGTATTTGTTTTCTTCCAGGTAGTCCCGCAGGGCGTCAAGATTACGCGGATCCTGTGGAATGATCGTGGCAGAGTCGACCGACTCCGCAACGTACTCACTGGGTAAACCAGCAACCATGGGCGATTCGGGGTCGTCAGGGTTTTCGGGAAGCATTATTCCCGAATCTGTGCCCATTTTTACTTCCGTCAGCAGATTCCAGGGAACGTAGAGAACCGGTGAACGGCTGCCCTGGAAATAACTTCCGACAACCTTGAAGTCAAAGGCTTCAACCAGCACTCCGAAGTTTTCATCAGGTTCATACACTCCCAATCTGATGACATCCCCAGGCTCCAGCTCCTGTTCGTTCATCAAACGATCGGGTAAGACAACAATTTTCTCAGGCTTGAGAAAGTCCTCATCCGAGTACCCTTGCAGCCATTGCACCTGTGACTCGCGGAATTTTACCGCTTCGCTGGTTCGGGTGACGCTGTCGGTTACCGCCAAAATCGGCATCCGCTTAACCTGCTGCTCCAGCCAGCTAAACCCCAATTGTGACTCAATAGAGGACTTTTGGCGGTCAACTGTGGGTCGTTCAGGTAGGTCAGACGTGCCTGGGCTGCCGTCGGCATGCTCTACCAATCCCATGTATTCGTAGTGCATGTACCGGGTAAGTAAAAATTCTTTAATAACCGGGTTTTGATCCTCAAGATCTGCTCTTGCCGCCTGGACTTGTTCGCCAGTGGCAGGATACTCGAACATCCTCCAAGTCTGTCTGCCCTGGAAAGTGGTATCCAGCATCCGAAAGACGTCGCTCTGGAGCTGGATGGGGAATTGCCGGTGGCGACCCAGAATCGTAGTCAGATAAGCGGTCGTGGGAACACGGTCGTAAATTGTTTCGGCTGCCTGCTCTTGTTCTGCAACCGAGATGCCGATGATCAGGATAAACGCAGCCAGCAGAGCCACCGTAATAGGTACGATCAGGCTGCGTGAGAAATGCCGCAGAATCGAACGGCTGGCAAAACGTAAACTCAAGCCCGGCATCCAGGCAAAAGTCATCGCGCGTCCACTCTCTGTCTTGGGGGCAATGATCGCTTTTGCCTTCCGCCGTTTGGGCTTCTTCAGCGCGATGAAAGATGCCACCAGGGTGATCACAAACACCAAGCCGACCACAAGCGTTGTGGTCACCGTGCGTACCCAGTCAGCCGTGACCAACTCGGGCGCGAAGGGCACCTGAAGCCCCAATGCGCGTTCGCTGAAACGCAGGTCCTGCATGATGCCGCCCTGCAAGATGCCCCAAACCGCTTCGGTCAAACTCTTATCGACCAGACCAGCTATGTAAGTGCCCGCCAAACCTGACAGAATAGCGATGATCATGATGCCAATAATCAGGTAGGTAATCGTCTGGGGGCGACCAGTGCCCAACTTCATCATTATGTCCGCTGTTTCCCGCTGGCGAACGATGAAAAGATAGGCAAACAGGCTAATAACAGCAATCCCAGCCGCCGAACTGGCGATGGTCATATAGAGCGAACGCTCCCGCAGCTTCAGAATGGGGATGACCGCATTGCTGTAGCCCTGGTCTTCCACCTGGAGCTCGACCATCTCAGGCAAGTAGGAGCTGACGTAACTAAGGTATTCCTCGACCTGGGAGTTATGCACCCGCACGCGCAGGAAATCGTAGTCATCCGGTGCTTTCTGCAGCCAATCGGGAAGAGGGATCAGGATCGTATAGGAAAGATCCGCGGTAATTTGGAAGATTCCTGCAATCCGGCAGTCTTCCTCGTGGGAAAAGCCTCCTTCGGCAGAATAGGTGTAAGCGGGGTTGCCATCTGGGTCATAGTGATACGCAAGATGCCAATGATCTCCGACCTCAAGTTCGAGCAAACCCGCCAGGCGCTCGCTGATGTAGCATGTGCCGGCCTGGGGTTCAAAGCTGCCGCTCGTAAGCCAGATCTGCTTCATGTGGAAAGGAATCATGCTTTGGATATCAGAAGATGCAATCACCGGGAACGAGTTATCGATGATATGCAGTGTATCCGCCAGCTCTAGCCAAGCCTCGCCTTCTTTGCTTTCGAAGTATTCAGGACGATCCGTGATGTCGGTCAGTTCGCCGATGCTCTCAAGTGTCTCACTCGGATTCTGAACCAGGTAAGCGGGTCTTATTGGGATCAGGGTCAGTGAGCTGCCGGGTTGTGCATAGGCAGCCAACAGGAATGTGCGGTCAGGTTTCAGTTGATCGCTGATGTCCACTCCGGAGGAACTGTAAGGGCTTACCCTCAGAAAAACAGTACCGCTCACCCGTCGCCCGTAGATGGTATCGTAGGTGAGAGCTGTCCAGCTTCCATCATCCTGCTCAGAAAGCAGGCGCAGTGTGACTATGACATAGTCTTTGACTGGTGAGCTGTTTTGCCAGACCTGGGTATAATCACTGGCATATGCCGAGATGGTGCGCTCCTGGTCAACCGTGACAACGGCAGGATGGTTGATAATGGCAGAGAAGTCGATAGCAGACAGGTTTTTCTGGAAGTTTTCATCTGCCCAAGCTCCAATCGGATCGTGCAAATCGCCGTATTTGAAGGCGACGACCGTGTCGAAGTGTTCATTCGCCTGGTCGAGCATGCGGTTGGCAGAATAATTCATGCTGCTGCCCAAATTGACAAACATGATGGAAGCAGTTAATAGGATTAAGAAAAGGAAAGACTTCCCTGGCGAGCGAATAATACTGTTAAAACTATGCTTAATGGTCATGGGCTCTCAGCTTACCTAGTATACCGGTTAAGCGCCGAAGCTGCCAGATGGCGGGGGAGCATGTGGCTTTTGAGTCATTTTTCACATCGTCGTGAGGGAGGGACGCTGTGCACGGTCTGGAGCCCGGCACAATAGTATGTTGAAAAGCAGACTGCCACTATCCTTTGCCGATTAATTGACTCCCATCTCCGTTTGTTTGATGGCAAAGGATCTCGCAGTGACGGATAAAATCAAACCGTCATCGCGAGGGAAGCGGTGGCGATCTGCCTTTCAATGAACATTTGTGTTAGGTTCTGCACGAGCACAGATTTCCTGCCTCGGTAACCAATGTCTGCGGGAGACCTTCGGTCACATCGCGTGCACGGTCTGGAGACCGGCACGATCAAGAGAAATGGCAGATTGCCGAGTCGCGTCGCTTCGCTCCTCGCAATGATAAAAAAATCTTTTAGGCGTGGGCTTGGTTGAATAGAAGCACCCCACCTAGGCATTACAGAGATAAACCTGGTTATAATTACTTACGAGAATAATAATCTCAAAAGGATTACTATGGCAAAACACAAAAAGAACAATCTACTGGTCCTCAGCCCGGAACAACTCCAATCCGGCGGTGACCTCCCCTCCCCTGCTGAGGCATACCTGAACACGCTGAGTCCAGCTGGTAAACGCACGCAATTTACCGCCCTCAACAACCTCGCCTACATGTTCTCGGATGGCAAAAGCTCCAATGCACTCACTTTTCCCTGGCACCTGCTGCGCTACGAACATACCAGCGGTCTGAGCGCGCAGATGGTGGACGTTGGCTACGCCAAGGCGACTGTCAACAAACACCTGGTAGCCTTACGCCGTGTGCTTGAAGAAGCCTATCGACTGGGTCTTTATTCAGACTACAACGATTACTACCGGGCTACGGCTGTCCGGTCCTTGAGGGTGGAGTCACTTCCACGCGGGCGCTCGCTGGCAATGAAAGAGCTCGAGCAGCTCGTATCCGCCTGCCAATCTGACCAGACCAATCCCCACCTGGGAATCCGGGATACGGCCATTATCACCCTGATGTACGCTTGCGGCTTGCGCCGGCAGGAAACTGTAGACCTCAATCTTGCTGATCTTGACCTCGACAGTCAAAAGATCCGCATCCTCGGCAAAGGCAGCAAACAGCGCTTTGTCTATCTCTCACAGGACGCCGTCCCCGCCATCGAGACCTGGCTCCAAATTCGGGGGCGGCAGCTTGGTCCGCTCTTCACGCGCATCACCAAAGGGGGAAAAGTCAGCCTGAAACGCTTATCTGCCCAGGCGGTATATTACATCCTGAAATGCCGACAGAAGGAAGCCGGCGTGGCTTCATTCAGTCCGCATGACCTGCGCAGAACCACCATAACTGACATGCTGGAAGCGAATATCGATGTGCTGACCGTTTCTGCAATCGCCGGACATGCCAGCGCAGATACTACCCGCCGCTACGACAAGCGCCCGGAGGACACCAAACGCGCGGCGGCCGAAAAATTACGTTCCCCCTTTAAGACAACTGAGGAATCAGGGGAGCCCCCCAACCTGCCCTGACCGCTTGTTTCAATCAAACAACTTGCTGATTTCGTCTCCAATGGAGCGGAAAGTTTCTTTGACGTCCTCACCGAATTTTTTGACTTTCGGGTCATTTTTGCCTTCACGATAAGCTTCATGGAGGGCATCCCGGATCTGTTCAAATCCGTCAACTATTTCCTTCTTTGCGTTATCTGTCCAATCAGGCTCGGGTTCAGGATCCACTCCGGCACGTTTTCTTTCGAGTTCCACGCTAAGGTCTTGCCGTAAAAGATCATCACAATCGCTCACCAGCGGATCGGGGTGATCCTGGGAGACGCAATCCGGACCATCGTCGCGCTTGGCATCAAGTGGGTGGGCTTGAGATTGCGCTGGCTCCGCACCGGTTTGTGAGTATTCATTCCAGTTAGACTGATCGCTCATAGAAAATCTCCTTTTGTTCTCAAATAAAATTAGATCTCTGTCTGGATGTGACTTCCAGTTCTCACCTGCAAGCAAAGACAGCGATCTCATTTTTTAGGTCAATAAAGTAAATCCAGCAGTCCTGTAGTCGTCAGGTTGATGAAATAATCATTTACTTCCAGATCGCTGAGCCGCTCAAGAATGGCTGAGGGTTCATAGCGGCAGCCTGCCAGAGCTGCTTCCAACTCCGCGACATCCCGCTGACCGAAAAAATCACCATAGAACTTGACCTGGTTGATGACTCCTCCACGGCTGACATCCAGCCAGGCTTCGACGCAACCACCTCCATAGCGAATCTCGCGCTCGATACCGAAAGCTGGCGACTTGCCAAAATTCCATTCCCAGGTTTGATAGCGTTGTTTTGAAAGCTGGTGAATGTTCTCCCAGTCAGTTTCAGTCAGAACATATTCCTCGAGAGGGTTCTCGCTGTGCACGCCATCGATGATCATTTGCCGGAAGGTCATGATATCAGGAGGATTTTCGGGCAAAAATTCGGTGATGTTTACCACGCGCGCACGCACTGATTTAATGCCCTTGGATTCAATCTTGGCTTGTTTCACGCGCAAAGCCTCACCAACCACCGAAAGATCAGTGTTCCACAGTAGCGTGCCATGGCTGACCATGCGTGGACCGGAAACATATTGGGCATTCCCAGAAATCTTCTTTCCGTCGGCAAGGATGTCATTTCGCCCGGAAAGCTCTGCAGGTACACCCATTTTCATGAGAACTTTGATCACAGGTTGGGTAAATTTGCGGAAATTGTGAAAATTTCCGGGAGAATTAGGCGCGATAAAGGAAAAATTGAGGTTTCCAAGGTCGTGATAGACCGCTCCTCCGCCTGAAAGCCGTCGAACTACAATGATGTCGTTGGCCTTTACATAATCCACGTTGATTTCCTGGATTGTGTTTTGGTTACGCCCGATAATAATGGAAGGTTTGTTGATGTAAAAGAGCAAAATCTCTTCCTTAGGGGCGATACTTTTGATCAGATATTCTTCTATTGCGAGGTTTATCCGGGGGTCTTTGTTGGGTTCATTTTCGACGAACAGCATAATAACTCCTGAGATTTGATTAAAAACATTATACCTGTGAGATATACCGGTTTCCATCAACAGTATAGACCTCCAGTGAGAAATAGGTCAAAACAAAAACCCCTGTCAGATGATCAGGCGACAGGGGTTTGGATCCAGGACTAAGCTTATTCGTATTTCAGGGCATCAACGGGGATGAGAGTAGCGGCGTTTAGCGCGGGGTAGAGACCGGAGATCAAGCCGATCAGGGTCGCAAAGGCGATGCTGAACACCGGCAGCCAGAATGGGATCGAGGCAGCCAGCTGCGTGCCCATCCCACCGCCGGTTGCCAGCATGGAACCGCCCAACGCGTTGATCACTGCGCAGATTGCCCAGCCGACCATTACACCCCCTATTCCACCCAAAAAGCCAATCCCCGCAGCCTCGCCAAGAAATATGGTCAGGATGTTATTATTGGTAGCCCCAACTGCCTTCATAATCCCAATTTCGCGTGTGCGTTCCAAGATCGCCATCGTCATGGTGTTGGCAATGCCGATGGCAGCCACCAACAGAGCAATAGCGCCAACCCCGCCGAAGACCAACTGCATGGTCGAGAAATAACTATTGATGCCTTCAACGGTGGATTGGGGCGTGTATGCCTGATAACCCATATCAGTGATTTGGTTGGCGATATCCACCACAATTTTGGGGCTCTCCACCTTGACAGTGATCTGGTTATAGCCCTCTTTTTTATAGTCGATTCGCTTACCAGCAAACCACTCATTCCATTGGGTTACTTCATCCAGCGACATATACATGTTGTAGTCAGACTCACCGCGGGTTTCCGCCAGGACTCCCACAACCTCGAGCACGAAGGATTTGGAGGAGGTTGTACCATCCTCGCTCCAGCGTGTGAGCTTTATTTTCAGCTTTTGACCCATCAGATCGGGCGGCGTGACCGGTTCTGAGTTCGGGCGGGGGTTGGGATCATAAAAGTTGTTATTGAAACCTGACCCTACCACCACTTTTCCCTTGCTGATGGTGGTCACACCCTGGTTGGCTTCGAGACCTATGTCATTTAAGTCGGTCAGGTTGACACCCATGGCACTTCCCCATGCTCCGAGTTTGTCCAGTGAAATTTCCATACCTCCCTGGACGTATTGTTTTATGACAACCTGGGTGACACCTGGAATAGCCCTGAAACTCTCAACTGCTTCCGGAGATAACTTTTTGATATCATCCTCGGTGATCTCTTTCACCATCGGTCCTTCCATCATTGGGTAGCCTGGATAGACCTCGATGCTGGTGAGATCGTTAATGCCCCAGAGCTGGCTGGTGGCACTTTTCTGCAAGCCCACGCCAAGCGAAACCAGCGTGACGACGGCGGCGGTGCCAATCACCACGCCAATAGCGGTCAGCAGCACCCTTCCTTTGCGGCGGCTCAGGTTATCGATGATCAGGCTGATAAAATCAGTAAAGCGCATTCGTTCTCCATTTCAGTGAACATTTTGCTGCAAGGATGCTTAGGGCATCTTGCCGCCGCCTTCGTAATATATTTCGCCATCCATGCCCGGTTCAATCGGTCTTTCGGAAGTATTATCAGAACCAAAACCAAAGAAACTCTTGATGGCATTCCAGATGCGCGCGAAAAAGCCCGGCTGCGAGGAAGGATCCTGGGGATTGCCATCAGGGAAGGGGTTCATTGGGTCCACCATGATGGGATTGCCGTTCTCATCCAGCATTGGATTGCCATTTTCATCCAACAGCGGATAAGGTGTAGGCATTTCCATTGGTGGATTGGCATTTACACTCAGAGAGCCATTGTAGGTCCGTAATTGGTTGAAATCATCCGTGTAGCGGATTTCGAAATTGATTATCGCTTCGCCTTCGCTAAAAGGCATGAACATAGGGTCAAAGGTATAGTAGCCTCCCGGGTCAAGCGTACCGACCAGGATGCTGTTGTTGCTCATCTCGCCATTGGGACTGGTGGCGATGATATTTCCCAACACCACACTCTTGCGGGACAGATTGGTGATCTGGATAGGCAGCATTCCCATCTGACCGGCAGTGATCATCCCCTCCATTGGCTGATAAAAGCTAAACTCCAGTTGAGGAAGTGAAAAGACCAGCAGCGTGATGACCTGATCATCCACCATGCGGACACCCTTGGCATCGGTATAAACAAACGAAAGCTTGAGCGGGTATGCACCTGGGTTTGTGGTCACATTGACGATGAATTCCTGCTCCGGGCTCAAAGTGCCGCCCACCGGAACATCCCCAAGTAAGATGACGTTACTATTCCCCACAGGCGCAAAATTGCTCACATCTCCGCTTGCGCCGCCCACACCACCTGCCTGGGGTGTGCCAAGCGGGTCGGTGGTGCCAGCGGTTGCGCCTCCGCCATAAACCAGGCTCACGGCACGCGCGTCGGCGGTGCCAGCATTGCTGACCGTTAGTCCTAACTTAAATTGAGATCCAGGTTGAAGGGGATCGATATCGGTGGCGTAACTATTAACTACCATCTGGGGTCGCATGACAGCCGACGGAGTCGCGGTGGCGGCGGTGGAGCCAGTGCCGGCGGTCTGGTTGATCATGATGGTGAAGATGAAGGTGTCGGAATAGGGGTTACCACTGGGATCGGTGTAGGTAGTCATGGCTTGAATCTGCCCGGAATACTTCCAGGTAGACATATCATTGACCTTGAAATTGTGGGTATGGGTTTCATTGCCCTTGTTTTCGGCATCAACTTCATAGAATGTAATCACGCTGCCATCCAACGGATCAAAATCAGCACTGCTGAAGGTCATGACGATATTGCGAGCATGCGCCTCACCGCGTCCGTTATTGCCAATGGTGAAGGTAAGACCAAAAGTGCCGTATGGGTTGACGCTTTTGCCGCCCAGGCTGGTGTGATAATCCACAACATAGAGCAGCGGGCGCACCGGGTCTGTGCCCTGGAGGATAACCGACTGTTGGATGGTCTGCGGATCAACCACATTGCCGTTATCTGGGACCCAGTTCCATGGCACCTGGGTAGGCGCAGGGGTTTCAGTAGGCGGATCCACCCAGATCTGGGTCATGGCATGACCTTTCTGGTTGAGAACCGGCAGAGCTGCCAACCCGATGAGTATCGTAAGGATGAGTGCAAATTGAAGATTCTTTTTCATTTTTCACCTTCTCAGCCAAGATGCTGAATAGATTCCTGATATTGTGCGTCGCTAACAACTTGCCCATCGAGCAAATTGATCCGATGGGTGGCGTAATCGAACATACGCGGATCGTGGGAGGCAACGATAATTGTTTTTCCAGCTTTGCAAAGCTGCTCGAGCAGTTGCATGATCACGACGCCGCTTTGGGTGTCGAGGTTGCCAGTAGGTTCATCTGCCAGGATCAATGGAGGGTCGTTGACCAGGGCGCGCGCTACCGCCACGCGCTGCTGCTGACCGCCGGAAAGTTCGGTGGGTTTGTGACCAATGCGGTCTTCCAACCCCACCTGTGTCATCAATTCTTTGGCGCGCTCCACCCGTCGAACCTTTTTTACGCCCGAAAAACGGAGTGGGAAGCCAATATTGGCTTCGGCAGTCATGGTTGAGACCAGGTTAAAAGTCTGAAAGATAAAGCCCAGCTTGTTTCGACGGTAATTTGCCAACTGGTTCTCATCCATAAGATCGATCTGTTCGCCGTCAACCAGGATAGACCCCGAAGTGGGCCAATCCAGACCTCCGATCATGTTCAGCAAGGTGCTCTTGCCAGAACCTGAAGGACCCATGAGCACGGTGAAGGTATCACGCTCAATTTCAAGCGAGACGCCATTCAGAGCACGGACCTGGGTGCTGCCCATTTTATAGATCTTATACAAGTCGCGAACGCTGACAAAATTATCACCCATAAAACACCTTAGAAAAAGTAATATCCAGAGCCACCCAGACCACTCAAAGCGTTAGAGATAAGGGAGGGTATTCCCACAAGCGCTAACACCAGAAGCAACACAATCGTAGTGGCAAGCACTACCTTGCTGGCACGCAATCCAGAAAGCGGGATCGCTCCAAGAAAGAGAAAAACAACAAAAAGCAAGCTATAAAAATCCACCTGCCCCAGGATCCCCTTTACCCAGGTCATGATGCCTGTGGCGTCACTGGCAACCAGGTAACTGAGCCCGGGTTCATCGATCAACCTTTTTGAACTGATAATAACGATCACTTTGACCAGTTCGCGCAGTGCAAACGGAAGCATCGCCCAGGCGATGAGATTGCTGACTCTCTGATTAGTCGTTCGACTTCCAGCCAGAGTCAGCGAGAGATAGAGTAAACTCGAACAGATCACCCAGAAGAGTAAATAACCGGCTAACCCGGATATCAACGGGAAGAGGTACATAAATGTGGGAGAGGTTAGGTTTTGCTGCGCTTGCAGGTATTGCTGCTGGCGTTCTTGGGACCACCACTGGAAGTCCTCCGGGATCGTTGCGCCGGTCTGAATGTTAACGCGCTTGATGGGAGCAGCAACCACCACCGCTAAAAGGACCATAATAGCCAGGATAAGCATCGGAGCCAACCAAACAGCGGTTTCCTGCTTGTTGACCCGCGCAAGCGTGCTGCGTGGTTTTACAAACATCCGCGGAACCCATCGCCAGTGATGGTCGCGCTTTTCTCGTTGTCTCATGCGTTTGTTGCCGGTTCTTTCCGGTAATTCTTCTGCTTTTGGCTCACGTTTCATTGGCAACCTCAACTAATCTGCAGTAAACAGACTTTAACACTGACGATTCCGGAGCATAAAAGTTCCCGTTTTGCCATCAGTGCCACTATCTTTATTAGTTTATCCTTAAAGCTGCATCGCAGGTTGCCTGTGATGCAAGAATAAGCACAAACCAGCTTAAGACACTATAATAATTTTACAGTTCAGATACAGGAGATCCAGTGTGAGAGAAAAAATTAAAGAACAATTAGACCTGTTGAAAGCCAAAGGCGCTCACTATGTTGACGCCCGTTGGTATCCACGGGAAGACAGCAACTTCCTCTTCATGTGGAATGGCAACCTCAAAGAAAACAACGCTTCCAGCCAGAGTGGCATGGGTGTACGCGTGCTCTATAACGGCGCCTGGGGTTTTTCGGCTTCCTCAGACCTTACCAATCCGAACGCAATTTTTGACAGAGCCTTCGACAACGCGCGCATCGCCTCCGAACGCGTGACCTTCCCCATCCGCCTGGCAGAAAAAGAAGCTATTGTCGACAGCTTCAACAGCCCCAATCAGATCGATCCCTTCATTGTCGGCTTGGATGAGAAAGTGGCCTTCCTGCAGAAAATGGACGCGGCGCTCAACCAACCAGGTGTTGTGCAACGCTTCAGCCTGCTCGAATTCGTCCGCAAACAGATCATTTTCATGGATTCTGAAGGCTCAGAGATTGAGAAGAACATCATCGAAGTCTTTCCCGGCATCCAAGCCATGGGAATTGACAAGGACGGAGGAATGCAGCGCCGTAAGTACGCACCCGGGCGCTCCGGCGCTACCCGTGGTTGGGAGAGCATCAACGAAACCGACTTTCTCACTAATGCCGAGAGAATCGTGAGCGAGCTGAACCAGGTGCTGGTCGCTGATGACGCCCCCAATGGCAAGATGTCCGTCATTTTGCTCAACGGGATCATGTTCCTGCAGACCCACGAGACCATCGGGCACGCCCTGGAGCTGGACCGGATCCTCGGCTATGAGCTTTCCTTTGCGGGCGGCTCGTTCGTCCGGTTGGAAGACTTTGGCAATCTGCGCTACGGCTCCGAAAAGCTGACAGCCCGCGCGAACGCGCTTGAACCCAACAGCCCGGGCAGCTTCGGTTTTGACGATGACGGTGTGCCTGCCCAGGACAACCTGTTGATTGACAAAGGCATCCTTGTCGGCGCGATCACTGGTCGCCAGATGGTGGAAGAAGCCAACGCCAAGGCAAAAAAGCAGATTTTCGACGGTTCCAGCGGCGCCAACCGGGCTACATCCTTCTACCGTGTGCCGATTGAGCGCATGACCAACATCAACATCGACCCCGGTACCGACGGTAGCCTGGAAGATATCATTGCCGACACCAAGTATGGTTTGGTGCTGGATGGCGATAAAAGCTGGTCAATCGGTTCGAACCGCGAGCAATTCCATTTTGCCTGCGACATCGGCTGGCTGGTGGAGGACGGGCAGAAGAAACAGGTGGTCAAGAACCCCACTTATCGCGGTGAGACCCTCCCGTTCTACAATTCACTCAGTGCTGTTGGCGACGAAAGCACCTGGCATGTTCATTATGTCGAGAACTGCGGCAAAGGCGCACCCAATCAGATCATGCAGCTGGGGCACGGAATCCCCGTCTGCCGTTTTGATAACGTACAGGTAGGAGAGTAAGATGAGCAACCAGGTTATTGATTTATTACAAAAACTGCGCCAGTCCACTATAAAAAAGGGGCTGCAAGCCTTGATCTCTTATCACGAAGAAGACAGCTACCTGATGCGTTTCGCAAACTCGGCGATTTCGCTCAACACCAATGAGCACCTGATCTCGCTGGACTTCATCGCTTTTGACGGTCGGAAAAAAGTTAGCTACAGCATGATCGCCGATCCTTGTGATTTCGAGAGCATGGAAAAAGGGTTGGACACCCTGGTAGAAATGCTGCCCCACGCCCAGGCGCTCAGTTATGACCCCACCTTTCCCGTTTATGAGAAAGATGTGGTCGATGAACGCTCCTTTGACCCAGCTTTAGCGACTTTAACTAACGAAGAACGCCTGGCTTACTTCAATACTCTCGCTGAAGGTCTGGAGAGCGAGGATGTGAAATTGAGCGGCATCTTCAGCAGCGGAACCACCACTACGGCTCAGATCAGCACAGCCAACGAGCACACCCAATACTTCCGCTCCACAGACGCGCAAGTCACTGCTGTTTTGTCCTCCGAAGGCCTGAAATGGGAGGTCAATGCTGAGCAAAGCGCCCAAAAGAAGAGTGATCTGGACGCCGAAGGTTTACACACCGATCTTGCCTTGCTGGTGAAACATTACCAGGAAGACCAGAGCGTTCAGCTGCCTGTGGGTAAATATACCGTTGTGCTTGGTCCGGCGGCGACTGCTGAGCTCAGCAATATCATGACCTACTACGGCATGACCGGTGGCGCCCTAATGCAGGGATATTCCTTCTTGAAGGAAGAAGATCAGGGCAAACACCTGTTTTCAGAAAGAATCAATCTCGTGGATGACCCGCGCGAAGTGGAAATTTATGCTCAAAATGCCGATCGCTTTGGGATGGAAAGGAAACCCTTCCCCCTGATTTCAGAAGGACGCTTCCAGGCTTTCATGTGGGACCAAGATTCTGCAGATGAATTTGGGAAAACCCCCACCGGGCACGATGTCAGTCATACCAGCCTGGTGATGGACGGGGGAGATAAATCGATCGCGACACTGAAGGATTTGCTCGAAATGGATCGCGAAGAAGACATCCTCTACGTGCCGTACATCCATTACATGAACGTGGTCAACCCGACCCAGGGCATGGTGACCGGATCCAGCCGCTTCGGCGCGCTGTTTCTGAAGAAGGATGGCAGCGTGCAGGTGCCTTACAATGTGCGCCTGACCCAGAAATTTAGTGATTTCTTTGGTGAAAGGGTGCAATGGATGAGCAAGGAGCAGGTTGCATACAATGTTTCAAGCAGCTATGGTCGCCGCGACCCCACCGCGTTGAAAGTGCCGCGATTTATTTGCGTCAAAGAGATTGAAATCTCCCACTCCAACCCGTCGTATTAACGATTTGGAGATCGTCATCGCAGCGTACAGGAAAGCCTGAACACGAACTGCACCTTAAAAGTTGGGCATTCTCCTTGGATCTACGGAAAGCTATTCCGTTATAATTTTTGCGGTTTACAGTATGCCATATTTTTGTTATAATGTAAACTGAAAGAGAAAAGGAGGCAACCATGACGATTGGAGAGCGTATCAAACAGGCTCGTAAAGCGAGCAATTTTTCTCTGCGAAAACTGGCAGATAAAGTTGGTGTCAGCGCGATGGCGATCTCAAAATATGAACGGGACCAAGATGTGCCCAGCTCAGGTGTTTTGCTTCGGCTATCTCAATCTTTGCAGGTCAAGGTAGATTTCTTCTTTCGCCCAAGTACGGTCTCCGTTCAACTTCAGGCATATCGAAAACACGCTGTGCTGGGTGTCAAAGAGCAGGAAGCCATCCAGATGCGCATCCAGGATTGGGTGGAGCGTTATATCGAGGTTGAGAGTCTTTTCCCTGAAGAACAACATGCGGCTAATCTCCCCCTGCGCAAAGTGACCTCACTGGATGAGATTGAAATTGCAGCTCTAGAATTACGCGATCACTGGAATCTGGGTTATGATGCAATTGAAAACTTGGTCCAGTTGTTGGAAGACCGGGGAGTTAAGGTGGGGATCATCTCCGGTTTCGAGCATTTTGACGCCTGCACTTTCAAGGCAGATGGTGATCGAGTAATTGTAACCAAAGGCGAATTATCAG
>DIVL01000040.1 GCA_002435825.1 Anaerolineaceae bacterium UBA6133 | reverse complement strand
AAACGCCTAAAACCTGTCTTTCTCCTTCTGGAGAGATGCCTGTGGCCACTAAAACAGCCGCATCACGCACCTGACCAGCCTCTCTGACCTTTTCATAACGGGCATCAGCAAATAAGTATTGGATTTCTCCCAGGGGACGTTCCCGCCATTCCTGCAAAACTTCATCCAACTGCTGTGCCGCTCGACTGACTTGCATGGCTGAGATCTCAACCCCACACAGCTCTTCTGTGATGGCTTTGATCCTTCTGGTTGACACACCCTGGACATACATTTCAGCTACTGCAATCAGCAGGGCTCGTTCACTTCTCATACCCTTCTCCAGCGCTGAAGGATAGAAACCACCTTCCCGCACTTGTGGGATGGCAAAAGTGATATCGCCAAGCTTGGTCCTGACCGTTTTAGGCTTGTATCCATTGGCATGTCCTTGACGATCTTCTGTGCGCTCATACGCCTTTGCTTGCAGATATTGCGATCGCTCTGCTTGCATGACACTGTTCAGAATGACCCTGACCAATTCAGGGATGACCTCGAGCCCATTTCTGGTCAGCTCTTCTATTGTGCTTGTTGAAAGGTTATAATTTTCTTGGTGAGTCATTTAGTTCTCCTATTCAGATTTGGTGATCTATTTAGGATACTTCTGACTCACCACTTTTGTTAAGGTTCATGAATTTACAGAAAATATGTTACACCAACCGGCAAATTATCCGTATAAATATGTGTATAAAAACTGTTTATGTTAAGAATATAGTGTCAAATATTGTTCCGGTGTTGGCTTCAGTTTATTTGATGAGGTCTGTTTACCATACCCAATATTTCGTATTGCAAGATTTATTCGTAAAATTCCTATCAATGTGGTGCCGAAAATGCTACAATATAGAGAATATATCCAAAATCCTTTGCCGGATGAAGGTAAATGGAGGCGATTTTATTTTGAGGCGGTATTCAGGTGGAATATCCTGCCAAAATACTTCGCCAGTTGAAAATTATGAAGATAATTTGATGTTGACGTGGAATCCGGAAATAATTTGTTTCAAGTTGTTGCCAGTGGTGATTTTAAGGAGATGATATGAAAAAACTGTGGTTTGCTCTATTTGTACTGATGATAACAGTGGTAGCCTGCGCGGGGCCCGTTCAGCCACAATCGCCAACCACAGCCCTAATGCAGCCAAGCCAAACGCCTGAACCAACCTTGGCTCAAGCGACTGAAGCG
Organism: Anaerolineaceae bacterium UBA6133; assembly: GCA_002435825.1. Classification (GTDB taxonomy): domain Bacteria; phylum Chloroflexota; class Anaerolineae; order Anaerolineales; family Anaerolineaceae; genus Mesolinea. The sequence goes on along the minus strand of DIVL01000040.1, from coordinate 17,388 downwards.
CCAACAGCAATACCTCCCACACTTATTCCTCCCACTGAAATACCCCCAACTGAAGTTCCGCCCGCCGCGACTCCCATGATTCCAACAGCAGAACCCACAGAGGTTTGGGTTTTCACCCCGAATGTGGCAAGCGGTACAGAAATTGTGTTCCAGGAAGATTTTACAAATCCAAAACTGGATTGGCCGGATAGCAGCAACGAGCGAATGACACGGGCTTTTGTAAATGGCGAGTTCTTTGTGAATGTTATCGCCATGGATCGTGTAGGCTGGAACACTGTTAGGGATGTGGTTTATGACCATGATGTGGTACTGGACGTGGATGTGCACGGCGGCGCGAACTTCGCGAAAGATGCTGAGGCTGGTTTTGTGTGCGGTTTTGAGAACAGCGATAACTTGTTCCGGATGGCTGTTGGGGCAGACGGGGAAGTGAAATTTGTCCAAAAGCTGAATGGCGAAAATACAACCATCTTTACCGGAAATGTGGGAATTGCTCTGGACCCAGCCGGTACGCACCTGACCGGGGTATGTACTCAGAGTGAATTAAGCCTTTATGTGAACAGGCAGCTGGTGGGAACGTATGCAATTGATGGCCTGCCTGCTGGTACGGCTGGCGTTTTGGCTGGTTCAAACGACACGGGCAATGTTGAACTTTACTTTGACAACTTTTACATCTCGAAAGTCCCGTACAACTTCGCTGATTAGGCCTGCCGTCGGGAGCCTGACAAACTGCCTGAGTAGTGGGGCATAGTCTTAGCAGCTGAAAGCTTTTATATGGTTGCAGATACTGTTTCATATTTGCATATTTTAGAAAAGTTGGGTCAAGGAGAGTTCTTTATTCATCCGATTTTTGAGTAATTGTAACCAGTCTTTGGAAGCTTCAGAAGAGGAGAAGATTGGCAAAGACGCGGAGATGGGCTCGTAAACTGAAGCTGGATGTTTTCTGGTGGAAAGAACTTGTTTTCCATCTGGGAAGACGATTTTGGATTACAATATATTTCGTTGCTACAAAGCAGCCCCGGGATTACCCCGAGGCTGGTCGGTAAATACGTGTTTCAGGCGCTTAGGGCTTTGTGCCAGGCTTGAATCACCTTGCGATTGCGTTTTTCGAGGGTTTGGGTCATTAGATCAATTTTCGCGAGGATATCTGCGATGCTCCATTGTTGCCTGGAGATCACTTCTCGCACAGCCTGTTCGGTGTGTTCGCTCAGGCGCGACTGGCACAGCATGTCCACCAGGTGCCACGAGGAGTGCGCCTTTCTTAGCGTGTCGGCGGTGATATCTTCCAGTTTCTTCAGAACTTCAGCCATCATTCGCTGCCCGACCTGCAGGTCAGCTGCTTCTATATAAATGCGGTTGATGGGTTCGGTGCCAGAGGCGCGCATGCGGAGGTAATAATAGTCGTTCCCAGTTTGGTCACTGAGTTGCATTTCCACCAGCTCATAACGGATGCCGCCAAGGTAATCGATGCTCAATCCGGCAATCTTCAGCCCGTCCTGACCGGGATGATCCGGCAGGTCAAGGTAATAATCGATGAAGGCCTCTTTTGCTTCCAGCGGCGCGTCCACGTCCGAGCGACCGGCATATGATGTAGGATCCGAAGAAGTGCCAAAGGATTCCCAAAGCCCGGGCAGATTCACGAGTTCGTTCCAGATTTCCTGCAACGTACCCAGCGGTTTCTCAGCGCGGGTGCCATAATAAGAAAGCATGTCCAGGATGAGCAGGTTCGCCCAGGGTCCGTCCTTATCCGTGATGTGTCCGCGCGTGGTGAGACCGGAGGATTCCTCGCCGCCGATCAGAATGCGATCGCGCCAATCATCCGGAAGAACCTTGAGGTTGTTATAAGCGCTGTCGGTGCGGCGGATCTCCTCGATGTATTTGATCCCAACAGGAACTGCAAAGGCGTGTTGGAGGCTGCGCGAGGCGATATCTCCCACGCGGCATTTGTAAATGCGCTGTCCTACATATCCCGGTAGTGCGCCCTTCGCGGGTTTATTGGCATCATTATTCGGGATCATGCCTGCCAGCACCTCGAGCAGAGGCGAACCAGTCTGGGTGGCGATGACGCGCCCGGTGATACCGCGGTCCACGCCCAAATAGCGCAGCAGCATTGGCAGGATCTGGTTGGGTCGGAAGTAAACGCCACCCTTGTCCACGACCCCATAGCGGTCGGCGTCGGTATCCATGCCCATACCGATCTGTGCGCCGGTTTGCGCGACGGTCTCTTTGAGCAACTGGTTGAAGGGCTCTTCAGGGTTGGCATAATCCTGCCCGCCCAGGTCCGGGTCGACATTAGCGTGGATCACGGTGAAGCGGACGCCCGCCTCGCCGAGCAAACGGGTCAGATAGCCGCGCCCTGAGCCGTGCATCTCATCCACCACCACCATCTTGTCGGCAAAGAAGCTGCGGATGCGATTAAAATCGATCGGAATGCGGGCGTTGCCCTTGCCATTGTTTTTGATCCAATTGACATAATCGTCGAGAGGGTCAAAGCCCTGCACCAACCCGCGAGCCCGGGCATCTTCCACCTCGCTTTGTCCACCACCGTGGTCAATCAGCTGGAGTTCGTTGATGCGAAAGGCGATGAAATCGGTGACGTTGGTTGGGGCGGGATAGCCTAAGCGGGGGTTGAACTTGATCCCCTGCCATTCCGGTGGATTATGGCTGGCGGTGGCGATGATCAATCCTGCCACTTCATCCGTTGGAACCACCTCGGTCTCATAAAAAGCCAGGGCAGGCGTGGGCACGTCGCGCGTGCCGATGTGCACCTTGAAGCCATTGGCAAGGCAGGTTTCCGCGGTCCACTGGGTGACCAGGTCTGAGTAGCGGCGGGTGTCACGCCCTATGACGATCACTTTCCCTGAGAGATCTTCAGCGCCGACGAAGGCAGGTACGTTTTCATTATTCAAAAAGTCACAGACTGCCTGCACGACCTGCCGGGCACGGGTCTGAGTGAAATCAAAACCCCAGCGTGCTCGCACGCCGGAGGTGCCAAAGCGCAGGTATTTGCGGTCGTAAATTTCCCGCAGCAGACCTTTCTTTCCCGCCAATCCCAGCAAGACTGGGTCTCCTGTGCGCAGGCGTAAGGCAAAAAGGCGTTCGTAGATGTTGCCGATCTGGACCACGCGGTATGCCATAAAGCGGTCCGGATCCACCTTGTTGTCCAGGCTTTCAAGCAGGGGCAGGATTTCGTGATGGATAGCTTCCGAAAGGCTGGCAAAGACCGGGTTGCACAGGTACTCCCGGGCAATCGTGATTGCCTTGCGGCGCATATCCCCGGAAAGAGGCAGATAGTCTTCATCAATCTGAGCGCGAAGTGCCTTAGTTGCGTCATCCTTAGCCTGGTAGAGTTCCAGCCGACCCTGTGTGCCTGTGGCTGCCAGAGTCAGGAGCAGGCTGAAAACGCGCGAGGAGGTGACGATATCCTCCCCAATCACAGCAGGATTATCGGCCAGCCAGGTTTCCAACTGCGAAAGGAAAACGTTCATATCTGCGATGGCAGGCTGCCAGTTCTGGGGTTTGTCTGCCACCAGGATTGCGCGGTTGAGGTGGTTGAATTGGGATGTCAGTCCAGCGCTGAATTCAGAGGTTCCGGTTGTCGCTTGCATTAATGCTCCTTGTTAGTTATCCGTTTCAGGGCGGGGAACCAGGCCCCCGGCGGAAACGTTCAAAACTTCGATTTTAGCACCTGGCGGCGTGCCGGTCTCGCGTTGGATCAAATCGCAGACTTCCCAGCAGATCACAGCCAGTTCGTGGGGGCTGTGGCGGGTGTCGGTTTCGATCATCAGGCGGTATTTGGGCTCAGTACCAGAATAGCGTGAGTTGAGCTGCACCAGTCCGGGCAGGCGCTGTTTGATTTCATCCAGCTTTGCCTGCAACGGAGCCATGGTTTTCATGTCCAGTTTGGAGGCGACGTTGCAGGATGCCACCATCTGGGGATATTTTTGGATCCGGGAGGCAAGCGCCGCCATGGAGGGCTGCTCCTGCCCAAGCATGACCTGCAGCATAAAGACTGCCGTGCGCAAGCCATCGCCCGTGCGGTGAGTTTCGTCCAGCAAAATGATATGACCGGATTGTTCACCACCCAAGCCCAGTTTGCCTTCAGGATTATTCTCAGCCGTCAATCCGAGCAATGCTTCGGTCACGTATTTGTCCCCTACCGGTGTCTGGATCAGCTCAAAGTGATGCTCCTCAGCGAACTGGTGTAAAGACCCGTTAGCCATGACAGTTGTCACCATTGAATTAGCCAGAAGTCTTTTCTCCTGGTGCAGCGCGTCTGCCAGGATAGCCAGCATGTGATCGCCGTCAATCAACTGACCTTTCTCGTCCATCAGGATCACACGGTCGGCATCGCCGTCAAAAGTGATGGCAAGGCTGGCTTGGTGTTCGGTGAGTAAGGCTGCCAGCGCTTCTGGCTTGGAACGGGCATATTCCGAGCCGGCATGCACATTGATGTTGACCCCATCTGATTCAGTATTAAGCGCGACCACTTCCGCGCCCAGAGCGCCAAACAGTTCCGGAGCCACCCGATATGCTGCTCCGTTTGAGCAATCCAGCAGGAGTTTCAGCCCGCTTAGATCGATGTCTTTCTGGGTGGAAAGCAGATCTTGCAGGTACAGCTCATAATTCTGAGTGCCATCCTCGCGAAGTCCAGTTTCTGGTAGATCCAAATCCCCGTCAGGCAGGTTCATGAGGTAGGCTTCAACGGCTGCTTCCTGGCTTTCAGAAAGCTTCATGCCTTGCGGATTTAAGAATTTGATGCCATTCTCTGCCGCGGGATTGTGTGAGGCGGAAATGACCGCGCCAGCGGTTGCTCCCAGCTCGCGGGTCAGCCAGGCGATGCCGGGGGTGGGCAAAATTCCAAGGTCCACCACGCGCGCTCCACTGGTAAGCAAGCCGCTCGTCAAAGCATTCTGCAGCAGCGGACCGGAAGTGCGCGTGTCGCGCCCAATAACGAACAGATCGGGACCGGGCGTTTCGAGGCTGAGCACGTGCCCAACCGCCACTCCCAGGCGATAAACAAATTCCGCAGTCATTGGCGCTGTGCCGACTGTACCGCGGATGCCATCCGTGCCAAAAAATTGATTGTTTGCCATATAAGGCTCCTCTATTGAATAAATATATCAGCTACGACTGGCAGATGATCAGAGATCGTGCGCGAAAGAGCTGAGTTGACGATGAAACACCTGTATTCTACAAGACGTTTGGCTGGGTAGAAATAGACATGATCAACAGCCCCTGCGCGGGGGTGGGTGGCAATGCTTTCTTGCGGTTTTAGATGCAGGATACCATGATCCCGCTCCAGCATATCACGCAGGGTATATTCTTCCGCGGTAGCGTTGAAGTCACCCATCAGGATCATTGGCAACTGCGGAATGAGCACATGCTTTTCGATCAGGCTGATCACGCCGCTGATCTGCTGCGATCGCGTGATCCTGGCGGCATCCACCACTTCACTCCAGGCGTTTTCTCCCCGCTCGCCGACCAGGGTGCTCAGGTGGAGGTTGAGGACGAAAGGAAAAGGGGCTTGCTTCAGACGGGTGAGGATCACATAGCGTGGATCGGTATCCCGTGAGCCTTCATAACTCATAGGCTGATAAAGCGGTACATTGCGGGGCACGCCAACTTTGCTATTGTCGCTCAAACGGCTGAAGGCAATATTCGAGAAAAGCGCATTGCCTTTGGACCAGTCCCACCAGTCGTTGAATAAACCGCTCACCATCAATTCTTTTTTGACCTGCATATGCCGTTTCATGGAGAGGGTCTCACCGTAAAAAGCGTGCTGAAAACTACAGTCGGTATGGATGCGGTCAACCATGCTGTGGGTGATGCCGTCAGCATCAATGTAGTGAGCAATCTCCTGAACGCCAAAGATATCTGGCTTGATCTCTTCAATTAATTGGATGAGTGCTTCAGTCTTGTTCTCTGTTTGTTCGGGCGAGCCAGTGAAGTTTTTTTCCCCGCCGCCCAGATTGAGAGTCATCACCCTAATTTTGTGCATAAGCAACCGCTTTCTCAGATGTACTGACAGGTATTATACCAATCAACACCCTTCCTTCCCGAGCATGTCTCAGGGTATGCACAAGGGCTTTACAATGCATGTTTATGTTTATACAATTTAGTATGGCTACTCAAGAAGAACGCGAACAAATCACCCCCAAAGCCCTTTATCTGAACCGCAGGCAATTTTTGAAGCAGGCGGCTGTTTTTGGAGCTGGCTTGAGCCTGGCTGCCTGCATACCTGGGGCGGGGCCTGGCGCGGCGCCAACTTCTTTCCCGGACGAGATCACGGAAAAATCTGAAGCGCTGAATTTCATCAATTATTACGAGTTTTCCTTGTCGAAACGCTCTGTGACAGAAATAGCGCAGGGTTTTACGATCGAACCCTGGCAAGTAGAGGTCGGCGGACTGGTGGAAAACCCCGTCACGTTTACCATTCCCGCGTTGATTGAACGCTTTGAGATCGTTGAACGCGTCTACCGTATGCGCTGTGTTGAGGGATATTCGATGGTCCTTCCCTGGTCGGGTTTTTTGCTCAAGGACCTTCTCGAAGAAGTAAAGCCGCTGCCGGAAGCGAAGTTTGTCGCCTTCGAATCGGTCCTGCGCCCGGAGGAAATGCCCGGCCAGATTTCTCTGCGCAATTATCCCTGGCCATACACTGAAGGACTGCGATTGGATGAGGCCATGCACGAACTGACCCTCATGGCTACCGGAATGTACTCCGAGCCGCTTTCCAAGCAGAATGGCGCGCCGCTCAGGGTGGTGGTGCCCTGGAAGTATGGCTTCAAGAGCCCCAAGGCGATCCAGCGCATCACCCTCACAGCCGACCAGCCGCCCACTTTGTGGAATATGCTTGCGCCCCAGGAATACGGCTTTCTTGCCAACGTTAATCCTGCGGTGGACCACCCGCGCTGGTCCCAGGCAACCGAACTCCGCCTTGGCGAAGGCGAGCGGCGCGCCACCTTGCTTTTTAACGGATACAATGAAGTCGCATCCCTCTATGAAGGCATTGATCTAACCATAGAATATTAGTTTTGTGTCCTTTCGCTGGCACGAGGGGGATTTGCGGCTCAGGTAACCGCCCCAATGTTAGGACCTTTATTATTTGAACTTCTTTTCTAAATCAAATCTGAATAAGAACTGGATATAAACTCAATCAATACACTGTAAATTAATAGCATCACCGTTGAACCGGTGAAATAAAAATAAGGAAAATATGATGAACAAGAAAATTTTAGGTATCGGATTGACAATATTGGTGCTCAGCGCCTTGGTATTTACGGTTGGTGGTTCAGTTTTTGCCCAGGAAGCGACTCCTGAGGTTGAAGTAACTGAATTACCCGAACCCGCTGTGACCCGCTATGGGCGTGGTTTCGGACCCGGCAATGGCACATGTGACGGAACTTGCGACGCTGATGGCGATGGCGTTCCCGATCAGCTGCAACTGCGTTTGCAGGATGGCACTGCTGCCGGCATGCAGAATGGATATGGTTACGGACCTGGTGACGGTACGTGTGACGGAACTTGCGACGCTGATGGCGATGGCATTCCCGATCAGATGAGATTGCGCGATGGCAGTGACACCGGTATGCAGTACGGCCCCGGTGCAATGCAGGGTGGTCGTGGCATGGGTCAAGGCCAGAGTCAAGGGTTTGGACCCGCTGAGGGTCAGGGCTTTGGTCAGGGCATGGGGCAAGGCATGGGGATGCATGACGGTTCCTGCATTGATGACTAAACAGTAAGTCTAAAGTGCTTCAGTTTCTTAGCAACCGCCTGGCTTTGCCAGGTGGTTCGCTTTAAGGATGGGTTGGATTAAATATTAATAGAATTCGTATACAACATATATACCCCGCCAAAGAAAAAAACAGCAAAATGAGATAAAATCAGCTTGACAATGGAGTATGACTTAACAAATAAAATGACCACAACGCAACGCATTACTGATGATCTGGAGGCGATGCTGGCAGTCTTCCCTCCGGAAGTTGCCCAGTCTGTACAATCCAGAGATAATTTTGATAACCTGCTCGAGGTCATCCTGGACCTTGGGCGCAATTCGAGCGCGCGCTTCACGACTGGCGAAGTTGAACTGCTCGATGAGCCGGTGACACATGAAGATCTGAAATATGTCACTGACCGCATCGGTGATTTTGACGCAGACAACCGGGCAGGCATGGAACGCACACTGCACCGGATTTCGGCCATACGCAACCGCCGCGGTAAAGTCGTCGGTCTTACCTGCCGGGTGGGGCGGGCTGTTTATGGCACGATCGAGATCATCGAAGACCTGGTTGAATCGGGTCAGAGTATCTTGATCCTGGGCAAACCTGGCGTAGGCAAGACCACCATGCTACGTGAAGCTGCCCGAATTTTGGCGCAAAAGCATCGCGTGGTGATTGTGGATACCTCGAACGAAATTGGTGGAGATGGTGATGTGCCCCATCCTGCTGTTGGACAGGCGCGCCGCATGCAGGTGCCTAAACCTTCATTGCAGCACGAGGTGATGATCGAAGCGGTCGAAAATCACAACCCTGAAGTAATCGTGATTGACGAAATCGGACGTGAGCTCGAAGCGCTTGCCGCCCGAACGATTGCTGAACGCGGTGTACAGTTGATCGGAACCGCGCACGGCAACGGTCTCGAGAACCTGCTGTTGAACCCGACGCTGTCGGATCTGGTAGGCGGGATTGAGTCTGTTACCCTTTCTGATGACGAAGCCAGGCGGCGCGGCACCCAGAAAACGGTGCTTGAACGCCGTTCCCCCCCAACCTTTACGGTGTTGGTCGAAATTATCGACCGGCAGCGTGTGGCTGTCCACCGCGACCTGGCCAGCTCCGTAGACGCGATCCTGCGCGGTTATCCTATGCTGCCAGAGGAACGCTACCGCGATGAGTATGGCAAGGTTCATATTGTCAAGACAACCAAGTCAAACATGCCCACAGTGTCCCAGTCCCTGCGTCGGGGCAACAACATGGAGACCTCTCCTTTCCAGCGCAACGGAGGGCAGGCAGCCGCTCAAAACAAGCAGCATGCTCAGCGTTATAACGCGATAAACGAGATTCGTGCAGAGCAGGGCGAGATCGCGAACATCGCTATCACCGGTGAGAAGCGGATCTACCCGGTTGGCGTCCCCCGCAGCCGCTTGATCCAGTCGGTTAGGGAGCTTGGCGTTCCGGCGATGGTGGTTAAGGATCTCAAAGAAGCCGACATCCTGGTAACCCAGCGCCGTTATTACCGCGACCGTCTTCAGCCGATCGTTGAAGCTGAGGAACGCGGCATCCCTATCTTTGTGGTCAAGTCGAATTCAATCGGACAGATTGAACAATTTTTGGCAGACTCTTTCCCCGGGCAGCTGACCGTCCGCAGGGATAATTACGGTTCCTCTGAGGCTATCGAGCAAACGATGCAGGCGATTGAAGGGCTCAAGGAGGGACAGAAATATGTCGACCTTCAGCCCGCCCCCGCCCCTGTACGCCGCCAGCAGCATGAAATTGCACGCCAGGCGCACCTTGTCTCAGAATCTTTTGGAAAGGACCCCAATCGTTTCGTACGGATTTTTCGGGATTGATTCATGTTTATCACATTAGAAGGTCCGGAAGGCAGTGGTAAGAGTACCCAAATAAGGCGTTTAGCAAAACGCCTTGAGGCAATGGGATATCCAGTCGTCACGACGCGTGAACCTGGAGGCACGCCCATTGGTGATCAGATCCGACACGTTCTGGTTCGGTTGGAAAATAAGGAACTTCACCCTCGCACCGAAATACTGCTCTTTCTGGCAGCCCGGGCGCAACTGGTTGAACAAGGTATAAAGCCTGCACTTCAGGATGGTAAAATCATACTTTGCGACCGTTATGGCGATTCAACCCTGGCTTACCAGGGGTATGGTCATGGGTTGGATCTGGAACAGTTACGCCAAATGCTTGATTTCGCGACAGATCATCTCAAACCTGATCTGACGATTCTGTTGGACCTGGATGTGAAGACTGGTTTGATGCGGAAGAAAGCTGAAGATGAGTGGAACCGGCTGGATGCTTATGAAGTTCTGTTCCACGAGCGTGTTCGCGAAGGCTATCTGAAGTTAGCCCACGAAGAACCTGAGCGCTGGCGGATAGTGGATGCCTCCCAGGGAATTGACGCTGTCCAGGAAGATCTCTTTCAAATCATCCTTGACGCGCTTAAAAACGATAATTGAACAGCCAGCCTGCAACGTGGGTTTGGATGAAAGGATATCAGCATGAAAAAGCTTTCAAAAGTTGTTTTGTTTTTACTGGTGGCCGCATTAGCACTGAGTGCTTGCAAAGTTGCTACCATTACACCTCCTGTGGTTGAGCCCACTGCCATTGTGGAGGAGACTGAAGCTGCCACTGAGGTGGTTGTTGAGCCAACGGAAGACCTAGGACCGCAACCGACTGTTGATACCCGCCTGACTGGCGATGATGGCAACATGGTTTGCACCATTGTAGAGCCGCTCTTCAGCGAATTAACACCAGAGGAGGAAGCCCAATTGGCAGTTTTTCCGCCGGTTTCGGAAGCAGACTGGACCAAGGGTCCTGAAGACGCCATCATTACAGTGATGGAGTACACCGACTTCCAGTGCCCTTATTGCGCCATGGCTCAAGTGGAGTTTGAGAAATTGCTCGAAATGTATCCTGATGATGTGCGACTGGTCTACCGTTCTCTTCCCCTCGTGGGCATCCATCCCAACGCGCAGGTAGCCGCTCAGGCTGCTGAAGCTGCAGGAGCCCAGGGAAAATTCTGGGAAATGTACGAAGCGCTATTTACCAAGCAAGCTGACTGGAGCGGTCTGACCAGTGAAGAATTCCTGGCGTGGCTGTCCACTGAAGCAACCGTGCTTGGTCTGGATGAAGCACAATTCTCACAGGACACTTCGAGTGAGGACATTCAGAAGAAGATTCAGGCTGAAATCGACTATGCGAACAGCATCGGACTGGGTTCTACCCCGACCGTGCTGGTAAATGGCCGCCCGATCAGCAATTGGTATGCCTCTGGCATCAAGCCCATCATCGAAGTGGTCAAAATTGAAGACAGCCTGATGAAGGAATGCCCGCCATGGGTGATTGACGTGGAGAAGACCTACACCGCCACAGTCACGACCAAGAATGGCGACATGACCATCGATCTCTACCCGAAAGCCGCTCCGCTGGCAGTGAACTCCTTTGTTTATCTGGCGCGTGAAGGCTTCTATGACGGTGTCACTTTCCATCGTGTTTACCACAACTTCATGGCACAAACCGGTGATCCTACCGGCACCGGCTGGTCTGGTGCTGGCTATCAGTATCGCGAAGAGATTGTGGATGAACTGACCTTCGACGAAGCCTACGTGCTTGGTGTTGCCCGCGGTCAGGGATCTGGCACCAGCGGCAGCCAGTTCTTCATCACTTATGTGCCCTACCCCTCGCTGAATGGTCTCTACACGATCTTTGGCAAGCTGGTGGATGGTGTGGATGTCTTTGAGCAGATCACTGAACGGGATGCGGATCAGAACCCCGATGCGCCAGTGGGAGATGAGATCATCAGCATTACCATCATTGAAGAATGAGTCTGGGACACCAAGCTAAAGAAAAATACTACGACAGGATTGATATCGCCCAGCTGGCGGTATCAATCCTTGTCTTTTTCCTGAGCATCATTTGGATAGGGCTTACAAGCCTGGCAGCCTTCGGGCACGTCACCACAGATTATGGAACCACGGTAGCTTTTGAACCTGGTACGCTTATCGGCTTGGCGTTGACGGGATTAGTTTTTTTGGTCATTGCCTTTGTTTCAATCGTGACCACTATCCAAAAGATCACCGGACAGGCAAAAATCCTGAAGCCGGCTGAAGAAAAAGCGATCATCTGGTCCATCGCGGGATTTCTCCTGGTGCTTGGACTGGCGGCACTTGCGGGGTTTGCGTCCCCGGAAATAAAAACCATTGCTTTGGCAATCCTGGCAGTCCCTGGGATTGCGATACCCGTTTTTTGGCTCCTGCGGGTTAGTTCCCGCGACCAAAAAGAGCTGAACGCAAAACGCAATTCTGGCATCCTGACCTTCTCAATTGGGATTTCTACCCCCTTCATTTTATTGGTGGAGATGCTGGTACTTATCATCCTGATGGTCGTGTTAATGTCCGGGCTTTATAGTAAACCGGAGTTCATGGAACTTATCAATACTATCCTGAACGACCCTGAATTGCTCCAAAATGATCCCGCCAGGTTGTTTTCCGAGCTTGAGACCATGATCAACCTGTCAAGTTTGATGGGTTGGTTGCTTCTGATAGTCGCCGGGATCATGCCGCTTGTTGAAGAGCTGTTCAAGACTTTGGGCGTGTGGCTGCTCAAGGTCCGCAACCCCGACCCTGCTGAGAGCTTTTGGGTTGGTTTACTGTGTGGTGGGGGCTTTGCATTGTTTGAGGGACTATTAAGCGTCAGTTCTCTCCAGTCAAGCTCCATTGAATTTGCCGAATGGGCTGGTTTGATCCTGGGCAGGTTTGGCGGCAGCTTTCTGCATATACTCACTGGCGGAATCATCGGTCTGGCAGTCGGCAAGTTCTGGCAGGACCATAAGTTTGGTCCGCTTTTGCTTGCGTACCTGGCTGCCTGGCTGCTGCATGGTATCTGGAATGCCCTGGCAATCTTTGGGGGTGTCAGTTCGCTCATAAACGAGACCCAGGTGCAAGCCATCTGGCCGTATATTGGTCTCGTAGTGCTGTTTGTGGGTATGTTGTTGGCCTTCTTGCGCTTGATAAAAAAGGCGCGTATAACGATGGATATGCCTGTTTATCCCACTCAAATGGGAGGTTAGGTTATGGAACAACAGCGTATAATGAAAATCTTACATTACCTGGCAGATCGCCTGGTTAACCTTAAGATCGTGGGTGCAGAAAACGTGCAGGATGGAACGCCATATGTGCTTGCCACCAGTCACATCAGTCGTCTCGATTTACCCTTCCTGATGCTTTCAACTCACCGGCAGGACGTTATTGGCATTGTAGCCAAGGAATACGAAAAAGCACCTTTTTTTGGGTGGTTTTTGAATCAACTTGGCGTGATTTGGATCTCACGAGATGAATACGACCTTGAGGCGTTTCGTGAAGCTACAAACAGGTTAAAAATGGGTTGGATTGTAGGAATCGCCCCGGAGGGAACCCGCTCTAAAACTCGCCAACTTCTAAAGGGCAAACCGGGGGCGTCTTTGCTGGCGATTCGCAATCAGGTCCAGGTGATCCCGGCCGCGTTACTTGGTACGACCGAGGTAATTCAGAGCATTTTACGTCTGAAGAAAGCACAGGTCGAAGTGCGTTTTGGAAAACCCTTCATGCTACCTCAAGCAAGTGATGAGGGAACAGACAAAACCCGCCTGCAGGAGGCAACCGATGAAATCATGTGCCGCATTGCTTTACTGCTGCCAGAAGACCGCCGCGGTTTTTATGCAGATCATCCACGTCTGATAGAATTGAAAGCTGAGCAAGACAAGCCTTAGTTATCTGAGATATGCCCAGATGGAGAATTACCATGATCCCAATTCGTGATGAAATAAAAACCCACCGGACCCCAATTGTTAATTACGTCCTGATTTTGGTCAACGTGGTGGTTTTCTTGCTGACTTACGTCCTTAACACGAACCCTGAAGGTGTTTATTCACAATTTGCTTTTTTTCCAAACGAGATCAGGCAGGGGCTCGATCTGGGTGATGTGCGCAATATTCTGACCAGTATGTTCATGCACGCAGGTTGGGTGCACCTGCTGGGCAACATGCTCTATCTTTGGATCTTTGGCGATAACATCGAAGACAGGCTGGGTCACATCAACTATTTGATCTTTTACCTGGCAGGTGGTGTTTTCGCGGCTTTTGCTCACTACCTCACCAATCCGACGTCAACCATTCCTACTGTGGGTGCCAGCGGTGCCATCGCCGCCGTGTTGGGAGCTTACCTCGTGTTCTACCCGCAGAGCCGCGTCTACACGTTTATTCCGATAGGTTTCTTCGCCCGACTCACGCTCGTTCCCGCAGTTGTCGTACTGGGCTTGTGGTTTATTCTCCAACTTTTTAGTGGTGTTGGCTCGCTCGGATTGGGTGACCAAGGCGGCACCGCTTATTGGGCACATATCGGTGGTTTCGTTTTTGGTCTCCTGGTAGGTCTCTTATTCAGGAATAGTGGACGCGAGCCCATGCCTGCTCCGCCCAGCTGGAATTGAGAAATACAAAGTAACAGGTTGGTAATATTAACCGTGGGGTATCCAAAAAAATGTAAATTCGATTCTGTAGTATAGTGATCAAAGTGTGGTGACTCCCGCCCCATAAAGGTTTTTGAAACGGAGGTTAGATGTTTAAAAGCCAATTTAAAAACGCAGCCTGTTTGTTCGTGATTTCTTTGTTGTTTGCCGTGATCAGTTTGACGAACATTTCTCCCACTTTTGCTCATTCAACCGTTAGCCCCAAGGGTAACATCACCCAACCCGTTGATGAGGTTGGCGTTCCAACCGATCAAATGATAACAACTCTAAAAGATCTGCTGCCAGTCCTTCAGGAACTGGAAGCTATAAACCTCAGCTTCCATCGTCAGCCCGGTTGGGTTCACACAATCACGGAAGACTATAGTGCCTTTATCGGCGAGCATGACGGCAAAGCCACTGCAGGCATGTTTGATCACTGGGAAATTATAGATTCCTGGACGGGTGTTTTGGACGATGGGGGAACGCTCGGTCTTGGTTCCTATACCATAACCAGTACAAGGGATGGTCGTCGTTTGCAAGTTGTAGCCGGAGATGGTTTTGGTCGTGGTGGAAACCTGACCCTGCTCCAACGCGGTCTTCAGGACGCCTTTGGGACACCTGAAGACGAAGGTGCACAAGCCTGGCAAGCCAGCTTGCCAACTGTGATCACAAGCCAGATGACGGACTACATCAAGAAATTGATTGCATCGGAAAAAAACTTGCATGAACTTGCCAGCTGGACAGAGACGGAGGGGGACCAGGCTGTTTTGCGGATTTCAAGGCAGACCCGTTACGCCCAGGCGATTAAATTTGATGAGTATCCCCAACCTGTGGTCGGTTTCAACTATGAGGACACAATTTCCCTTAAAACAGGAGATTTTATTCTTCGGAAAGCTTTCCTCGTCTACGAAGATGATTCAGAAATCCTCTATTTTTCCAGAGAATTGAAACTATCTGAGGCAGGAGTCAGCATGCCGCAAGAGACCATGAAAAGCTTCCAGGCGGATATTGATGCCGCGGAAGAGTTGAAAAAGATCATTTTAGACAAAAACACAATGGTACCGATGGTGAGCTCCCAAACCTACTACCATTATGTGGGACAATCCACGGCATATGCGAGTTCAAGTAATAACGTTCCTGACGATTTTCAGATGTTTTGTGTCGGAATAAGCAAGATATATGATCCCCCTCAAGTGATCAATGTAATTGGCGGTAGATGGATGGGTTGTACTCAAAAATGTCGTGATCAATATGGTAATGACATCACTCAATACACGAGAACGACCGACGGATGGTCAAGCACATCCAGCTATTATGAAAAATGGACACCTAACAGTTGGAGACCGTGCCCTACTGGTCAAACAAGTATTCAAGTAACCCAAACCACGCATGAATTTAATCATACGGGTTCAGCGAATTGGTTACCCTATACAGATTACTTTAGTTATCAGTAACCTGTACAAAATGGAAAGAAATTTACCACACTAAGTTGAAGATGAGAAGGAGGGAAACCCTCCTTCTCATTGATGAAAACCTAAGGAGGAAACACATGCATCGAGGAAAATCCATCTTTACCCTATCATTGATCCTGCTCGTGTTTCTGAGCGCGTGTTCAGGATTGGCAGTTGAAACGCAAGCCCCAAATGTTACGAAAACATCTACTCAATCAAGTTCTTCCGGCAGATCGATGACGGAAACTCCCAGTCATCAACAAACTTCCCAACCTTCATTCCCTACCCAAACCCCTGACTCCACCGAGCTGACAGCAGAATTGAATCTAAAATCAGCAATGGAATTCCTGCGGGATCTCAGTCAAAAGAACAAGGTCTATAAAACGACCGCCGGTTGGCTGCACACTTTGGTGGAGATTCATGACGTATACCACCAATATGCTGTGGTAAACCCTGATGATCCTGACCTGGAAATCACAGATGAGGTAAGAACCTACTTTACGTACCACCCACCTAATGGTTTCATCGAATCCTGGATCGAATTGGATGGAAATGGCATGGTTACCGGAAATCGCCTTATCATCCAATACGACATGGATAAGACTCCCCTGTACGCTATGGCAGAAAACTTTGATCATGGAATAATTTCTGTGGAAGTTTTGCTTAATCCGGATGTTACCATCGGGCAGGTTTTATCAGTTTCTGACAGCTCCAGCCAATCAGCAGACCGGTCGGTGGCAAGACTGAATGACATAATGATCAAGGTGGTAAACCATTTCAGATTGTATCAGGTGGAATTCGACAGGAACCTAAACGTGGAGAACGAAAGCCTTTTCGCCTTACAGATAGAAGATCGTACTGAAATGACTTTGGACTTATCCTATTTTCCAGAACCGGTAATTGGTTTTGTGCATACGCTGCAAATCGACAATCAGACTGGTGAATGCCGTCTTTACGCAGAGGATGCTGTTGGAACATCCGGGAAACGCTATCCCGCTTACAGCGAAGCCACGCAAGTTTTTGAAGTGTTGGAAGCACTGCCAGAGCAAACAGCCTTGTTTTATGACGTTATGCTCCAACAAAAGCGACCCTGAAAAACCTTTACCAGGCATCATCTTCGCGGTCTGGCTGGGAGCGCCAGTGGATTGAAAAGGGGGTAGCAAAAAAGCCGGGGTACAAGACCGAAATCCGGTTTTTTGTTAAGGAACTCGCACGGTTGTTCCAATTCACCGCTTATCCACGCCTTTCTCCCTGTTAAGGCTAAATAGAAATGTCCTAATTGATCTCAGAAGTAGGTTTGCCATTTATCTCTTTTCCATAGGTTCTCCAAGGGTGGTTATAAGCCGGGGGAAGGGGGCTACCCTTAACCGACTTGGTGGACACAACCGCGCCTTGTCTTGGTCTTTTCTCGATTTCATGCATGCTGAGCAAATTGCCATGAAACAAAGCTGAAACGATCCGTCCCACTCCTTCCTGTCGCTATCGTCGTAGGATGCGCTTTAAACTGCCGTTCACTGATCCCAAGCCTCTTTGCGGCTGCTTTTTGCGTGATCCGCCGATCGATGGCTTTGTCCAAATAGGTCTTGCGTTTGAGTTCTTCTTGGGTCATTCTGATTGTCCATTACATGTAGTCTATTTTCATACCTTTTAGGACATTTCTAAATGGCTACTTTAGGACATTATCATGTTGCCACTACAGGCAATGCGTATCTGTTTCAAATGTCCGT
>DIVL01000025.1 GCA_002435825.1 Anaerolineaceae bacterium UBA6133 | reverse complement strand
GAGCCCTGCTGATTGCAGTAGCTGAAATGTATGTCCAGGGTGTGTCAACCAGAAGGATCAAGGCCATCACAGAAGAGCTGTGTGGGGTTGAGATCTCAGCCATGCAAGTCAGTCGAGCGGCACAGCAGTTGGATGAAGTTTTGCAGGAATGGCGGGAACGTCCCCTGGGAGAAATCCAATACTTATTTGCTGATGCCCGTTATGAGAAGGTCAGAGAGGCTGGTCAGGTGCGTGATGCGGCTGTTTTAGTGGCCACAGGCATCTCTCCAGAGGGAGAAAGACAGGTTTTAGGCGTTTCAGTATCCCTCAGTGAGCATGAAACACACTGGAAGGCCTTTCTAAAGAGCTTGCGAGATCGAGGGATGCATGGTGTGAAACTGGTGATCAGTGACGACCACGTAGGCCTGGGTGCAGCGAGAAAAGCTGTATTGGGCAGCGTGCCATGGCAAAGATGCCAGTTCCATCTTCAGCAAAATGCGCAAAGTTATGTTCCCAGGCAATCCATGCGAAAGGAGGTAGCAGCAGACATCCGGGCAATATTCAATGCGCCAGATAAAAAATCGGCTGAGCAATATCTCCAGGTAACCATCCAAAAGTATGCCCGCTCTGCTCCAGGGTTGTCGACCTGGATGGAGAAAAACCTGGCCGAAGGTTTCACTGTCTTCGATTATCCACTTGAACATCGGAGATCAATCAGGACCACAAATAGCCTGGAGAGGATCAACAGGGAAATCCGTAGGAGAACAAGAGTGGTTGGCGTGTTTCCAAACGAAGCCTCTTGTTTGAGACTGGTCTCTGCAAGATTGATGGAGATCAGCGAAGAATGGCAAATCGGCAAACGTTATTGTGCTGGCAAGTCATTCGATTGTTAAAGAACAATGGGTATTTCTGACCCAAATTTACAGAAAAAAGGTTGCATAATCATATATGGAAAATTTGGCTTGCATATTAAAATTAAACTGCTATAATCTATATATAATTAAAATTTTCTATTTAACAACCCCGTCATCTCTCTAAAGCTATCCTTGATAATCAAATGGAAATTTTGCTACTCGAGTCTGTAAGAATTGTCGGTTCCGGAAGTTTGGTTCAGGTCCTATGAGAAGGTGGAAAAATCGAACTACATGGTGAGTGAGACATGGATATATTTGAACTTGAAAAGAAAACCGTCAAACAACTTTCAAAAATTGCTAAAGATCTAAACATCCCAAATCTAAACAGGCTGAAGCGTGAAGGGTTGATCATAAAGATTGCCCAAGCACTGGCAGAGGCTGAAGGTCTCGAGATGCGCGGTGGCGTGCTTGAGATTATGAATGAAGGGATCGGATTCTTACGTGCGAATTATCGCATCGGTTCGGAAGATGTGTATGTTTCCCAGGCACAATTGCGCCGCTATGAGTTACGATCGGGCGATCTTGTCATCGGGCACGTCAGACCACCGCGTGAATCTGAACGCCACCACGGCTTGCTCAAAGTGGAATCAATCAATGGGCTGACCCCTGATGAAGCCCGCAAACGACCAAGATTCGAAAACCTGACACCAATTTTCCCCAACAAACTTCTAAACCTGGAATATGACCCGCACAATTTAGCCACCCGTATGATCAACTTGGTGGCTCCAATAGGTGGCGGGCAGCGTGCTATGATTGTTTCGCCGCCAAAAGCAGGCAAGACCACGATCCTGAAGGATATCGCAAACGCCATAAGCGCCAACAATCCGGAGGTGCGACAGATTATGTCGCTGATCGGTGAACGACCTGAAGAAGTGACCGATATGGACCGCTCAGTGGATGCTGAGGTCATTGCCAGCACTTTTGACGAACCGGTAAACGCGCATGTACGCATGGCAGAAATTTCACTGGACCGCGCAAAACGCCTGGTTGAAATTGGTCTGGACGTGGTCATCCTGATGGATTCGCTCACACGTTTGGCGCGTGCCTACAATATGGTGGTCAATCCTTCCGGGCGCACGCTATCTGGCGGTATGGATCCTTCCGCGCTTTATCCGCCCAAGCGTTTCTTCGGCGCGGCACGCAACCTTGAGGATGGCGGCAGCCTGACAATTGTTGCGACTGCTCTGGTGGACACCGGCTCGAGGCTGGATGATGTGGTTTATGAAGAGTTCAAAGGTACCGGCAACATGGAAATGATCCTTTCCCGCCGTCTGCAAGAACGCCGCATCTTCCCTGCTATTGACATGGAGAAATCGTCCACGCGGCGTGAAGATCTGTTGATGAGCCCTGAAACCTTGCAAAGAGTCTGGTTGATGCGTAGAATGTACTTGCAGATGGTTTCCAATCCTCCCCAGGGAGCAGGCATGGATACCGCGGTTGCCACTGAGGCGATCCTGCAAAAAATGGAAAAATCGAAGACGAATGCGGAGTTCCTGGAGAACCTGGCGGATATGTAAGTCCTGCCGCAAGATTTGAGAGCAAGCTCATGACACAACAAGATAATACGAAAGCGCCATCTTCATCCGGGCGCTTGTTGGGGGCAATTGGCTGGATTCTGGCTGCGGCAGTCTGTGCAGGTCTGATTTCGTTCCTTTTCTGGCAACCCGAAATCGCCAAATCGATGGGGAGCTACCAGATAGGCGTTGAAGTCGGAACCTTACCCGCAGACGATCCGGCAGTGCTGGAGGTGCCCTTGCCAGAATTCTTACCAACGGAAGAGGTGAGTGGTTTACTTCGAGATTCAGACCCCAACACCGAAACTTCCAGTGAGTACCGATCTGCTCCGACGACCTACACTGTACAAAGTGGAGACTCTGTTTGGGGCATTGCTGAAAAGTTTGGTCTGAGCGTTGAATCCGTGCTCTATGCCAACTATGACATCCTGCAGGATCAATCAGACAACCTCATGCCTGGGCAGATCCTCACCATCCCACCGACGAATGGCATTCTTCACACGTGGCGCAGCCGTGACAGCCTGAGTTCTGTCGCTTCACGTTATGGCGCGGACATCGAAGACATCCTGCTTTTTATTGGCAATGATCTTGATCTTTCCAATCCCCAGATCAATCCGGGTACTGTGGTAATGGTGCCTGGTGGGAACCGGGAATTGGTAAACATCACCTTTGCGGCAGTCACAACCGATGAACGGGGCAACCTCATCAGTGGTTTTTCCGGACCTGGCGCTTGCGCGCTTTCGGGTGTGGGGTTGATGGGGAATGGTTTCTTCATCTGGCCTTCAGCGGTACACATGATCTCGGGCAACTACTATGGTCCGGGGCACAACGGCATTGACATCGGAGCTGGAATTGGCTCTGCGCTATTCGCTGCAGATAGTGGCACGGTTGTGTATGCAGGCTGGCTCAATGGCGGTTATGGCAATTTTGTCATGATCGACCACGGCAATGGCTTCACCACATGGTATGAGCACCTGGAAAACGTCCAGGTCAATTGTGGTGACAACGTCTTCCAGGGTAGCGTGATAGGCACAGCGGGCTCCACGGGAAATTCAACTGGTGCTCACCTGCATTTTGAAATTCGATATGGCGGAATGCCGGTTAACCCCTGGGACTATCTGCCTTAGCAGTGTTATAATGCCTGCGCGCCCCAGTGGCTCAATGGATAGAGCGAGGCACTCCTAACGCCTAGACTGGGGGTTCGATTCCCTCCTGGGGCATAAAAAAACCACCTTACAGGTGGTTTTTTGCATAATACTAAGAAGTCGCTCAGCCTAATCTTCCAGGTCGGTAAAGTCGACAAAATCACTGGCATGCTCGCTATCAAACTCACGCCTGACCCATAAAAGCAGCATATCTCCTTCGTCCACGGTGAGGGCGCGCGCGGCGATGATGGGATCTTCCTTGCGCAGTCCGATTTCATCCTTATACTCAAGGAACATGGTCTGGTGGGCTTCCCAAGTCGTTTTGCAGCGGTCCAGGAGTTTGCTGCTGTCAAAGGTGCGCAAAGTGGTCATAGAGGTGTCGTAGAGGAACGGACCCTCCAAGATTCCGACAGCCCAACTCAGTTCTTCACTGTGTTCAGGGTCACCCGAAAGTCTCTCGAACACGGGGGTCGGTCCTTCAATGATAGTAATTTTGTTGTTCATAGTCGCGCAAAATAATACCACATTGTCGGATGAAGGTAAAAATTCAGGACCGGTCTTAAATCCGGTCCTGAGTACTAAAGTGTGACGGATTAATTTTCAGTTATGTTATTCCAGAACCAGTTGTAAGCGTAATAACCACCGGTTTTTGCCTGCAAGCGGATGGAAATTCTGCTAAAACCCGCCAGCGCCGCTGGAATATTGAACGTGGCTGCCATCTCGCCACCTTCGCCGCTGTTGAATGTGCCAGCCTCTGTGCCTTTGATGCCCATGGTCCACATTTTGCCCATGAGAACCGTGAATTCTGTGTTGGCAGGGAAGTTTTTGCCCTCCACAGAGACAGTCTTATCCTTTTCAACCGCAACGATGTTGAAGTAAGGATACTTCACAGCCGGAGCAGGTGTGCTGGTGGGGGCAGGGGTTGTAGTTGGGGCAGGGGTTGTAGTTGGGGCAGGGGTTGTGGTTGGGGCAGGGGTCGGCCAGCTGCCATTGTCCTGGTCATTCCAGAACCAGTTGTAATAGTAATAACCACCGGTCAGGCTTTCAATGCGAATCGAGATCATTGCCCGACCTTTGAGTGCATCGGGGATGTCGAAAGTAGCTGACAAAGAGCCGCCAGCACCGGAATTGAAAGTGGCAACCTCGATACCCTTTTCACCGCGGGTGTTGTATTCACCCATCAGAACCTTCCATTCAAGGTTCTTGATCATATCCTGGGTCAAAATGGTGACTGACTCGTCTTTCTTGACTTCGCTGATGGTAAAGCTGGGGTATGCTGCCTGAGCTTTACTGATACCAACCACTGCCGTAAAGAGCATGGTCAGCAGTAAAACAATTACTAAGACTCGTTTCTTGGTCATTTTCACTCCTTTTGCTAAGCTAAAGAAAGCTTATTTACTAATCAAGACGTTTTGATCGGTTGATTAGTTCCATCAAATTGTAAGAACAATGAATGAGACAGCAACGAGAGATTCAAGGTTTGCAGGAACTGATTCATGAACGACATTATAATCAGCCGATATGAAAAGAGACTCATTGAGCAAGGCTCACAAGGTTCCACGGCGGACTTGCCTGGTAATCATACTGGCAGCAGGCGTGATAGGACTGACCGGTCTCTACCTGCTGGGGCGAACGTACTTAGGCGGACGCAACAAGATGGTGATCAACTTCCTTCGGCATCCGGAGCAATACCCCGATTATGAAGTGGAAGCCCTGACCAAATGTGGTGACGCACCTTTTTTGCTCCCAAGCAAGGGCTTCATCGGTTACCTTTGGGATGATTCGTTTAAGCCCTTTCACCGACACCAGGGAATTGACATCTTTGCGGGAACCGAGGCGGGCAAGACGCCAGTGTATGCACCATACGACGGCTTCCTGACCCGTGAGGAGGGTTGGCGATCCAGTCTCATCATCCGCATTCCGCGGGACCCACTGGACCCGAGCCGGCAAATTTGGATTTACATGACCCACCTGGCAGATGCTGAAGGAAATTCTTTTATCGACAGCGCTTTTCCCCCAGGAACTTTCGACAAGCCGGTTTATGCCGGCGATCTCTTGGGATTTCAGGGCAACTACTCGGGCGATCCAGCCAGCCCGGTGGGAGTTCATCTGCATTTTTCGATCGTCAAGGATGATGGCACAGGCAATTACCTGAATGAACTCGATATCGTCAATACGCTTGACCCTTCGCCGTATCTTGGATTCGAACTCAACGCACAAGTCCTTGGCAAGTCAGAAATCCCCATGTGTCACCCGTAAAGTGTGAGTAGTTGGCGATTAACCCTGACTTTGGCTATAATGGGCGGAAGTAAAAAAAGGAGTACCCATGCAGGAATTAACCCCCAATGTCGCTATCCAGCAAAATGCACTTGGCCTTTATACTGGCATTGTCCAAACACAAGATGGCAATATTCTGATCGATTCCCCCTACCGCACTGACGACTACAAAGCCTGGGGCAATCGTGCTGCAAAGTCGGAATCTATATTACTGGTTCTGCTCGACACACAGTATGATCGCACCTTGAGTGCCAAAGGCTGTGACTGCATCATCGTTTCTCAATCCGATTTTCTCCTGCCAGCAAAACCCCGCCAACAGGCAGTCAAATTGCAGGAGGAGCTGCTCGGCTCTGGTGATGGTCATGAACAAGTCGGCTCATCCAACCGCCCTTATTCACCCGAGATTAGTTTCGACCAGAACATGAATTTGTTCTTTGGAGGCACTGAAATTTTTCTGGAGCATCATCCCGGCTCGAATGTGGCGGGAATTTGGGCAATATTACCGCAGGAAAAGGTGATATTCGTGGGTGACAGTGTGATGGTGAACCAACCGCCATTTTTAGCCTATTCCGACCCTGCTGCCTGGGCAGCAGACATGAAACTGCTCGCTTCCAGGGCTTATAAGGGTTACCAGATCGTGTCTTCGCGCACTGGTCTGGTCATCCAGGACCAGGTGCGGGAGATGGGAAAACTGATAACCTTCATTCAGAATTCCATCGTCAATCTTCGGGAGAAAAATGCCGATCTGGATACTTACCTCGAGCTGATCCCACGCATCTTGAAGCGCATCGAATACCCACCTGCTGAAGGTGAGCTGTTCTTCAACCGCCTCAAATGGGGTTTGACAACCTATTATGAACTAAATCAGGCATAGAGAGGATTATACATGGCAGAGACTCGGGCAGGTTATGAAGCGGTTGTTGAACTGACACGGGGTGGCATGGTGGAATCTGTCCACTTTGGCGCGATGGCTGTGGTCGACTCAGCAGGGCGCCTGCTAGCCTCGTTTGGCGACCCAAACCTGGTTACCTTTCCGCGCAGCTCCATGAAACCTCTCCAGGCACTGCCGTTTGTGGAAGATGGTGGTCCGGAACATTATGGTCTGACCGAAGAAGAGCTTGCCATTTTGTGTGCCTCTCATCACGGGACTGATGAGCACGTGCGGGTTTTGCGCTCGATCCACGCCAAAGTCGGTCTGCAGGAGTCGGATCTTCAATGCGGCGTCCACTGGCCATCAGATAAGGCTACTGCCCTCGCCATGCGCGAACGCGGTGAGGAGCCAACTCCGTATCGCCATAACTGTTCAGGAAAACACAGCGGCATGCTTGCGCAAGCGCTTCTGCATGATTACTTCAAGGAAAACTACTTATCCATGGAGAATTCCCTGCAGCAGCGCATTCTCAAAACGGTAGCGGAGATGTGCGGCATAGAGCCGGAAGAAATGCCGGTCGGCATCGACGGCTGTAGCGCGCCGGTTTTCGCCATACCGCTCTACAACTTTGCCCTGGCAATGGCGCGCCTGGCAGACCCCTCTGGTTTGGCAGAAATACGCGCGTCGGCTTGCAAGAAGATCACCCATGCCATGATGGCATACCCTGAAATGGTGGCAGGTCCGGGGGCGCTTGACAGCGTCTTGATGCGATTAATGCAAGGAAAAGCCGCCGTCAAAGGCGGGGCGGAAGGCTACCAGATGATCAGCCTGATGCCTGGAGCCTGCGGTAAGGACTCCCCTGGGATTGGTGTGGCATTAAAGTTCAGTGATGGCGATCCAAGCCGACGGGCGACTTACGCCTTAATTGTTGCATTGCTGAAGAAACTCGGTTTTGAGGCAGAGATTGCAAGCGAAGCTTTCCGCAACTTCAATTCCCCTCTACTGAAAAACTGGGCCGGTCTGGAAATTGGCGAGATCCGACTCGCGAGTCCGATCGAAATCACAAAGACCTGGTAAGTGGGTATGGATCAAATCCAGGAACATCGCGAACGCATGGCGCAGGTGCAAGAGCGATTGCGCCATAAATTTGGAGCGCCAACCTGGCACGTTGAATTGCCAGCAGTCGATGAATTGGTCTGCACAATCCTTTCGCAAAACACAAACGACATAAACCGCGACAAAGCTTTCCAGGCATTGAAAGAGCGCTACCCGGATTGGGAATCCGTGCGGGATGCCAAGCCGGCAGAACTGCAATACGTCATTCGCATCGCCGGTCTGGCAAACCAAAAGGGTCCAAATATTCAGGCTGCCCTGCGGGATATTACCGAAGAACGCGGTGAGATTGACCTGGATTGGTTGAAGGAAAAAGGTCCTGAAGAAGCTCGCGACTGGTTGGTGAGCCTGCGCGGGGTGGGGCCTAAAACCGCCGCGATTGTGATGGTGTTTTCTTTGGGGATGCCCGCTTTTCCGGTGGACACGCACATCTACCGCGTCACGGGACGCATCGGCTTACGACCCGCAGACCTGGACATCACCAAAACGCACGCTTACATGGAACAAATAGCTGACCCGAAAGATTTTGGCAGCCTGCATTTGAACCTGATTGATCTTGGTCGCGCGGTTTGCCAGGCACGCAAGCCAAAGTGCCAGGTTTGCCCTATACGCGAAGTGTGCCAATACGATAATAAGACTGAATAATAAAACAAAACCGCTGTTTAGCGGTTTGTTATTTGCGTACCAAATGGGGAAAAAACCCTAAGCTTGAATTTCCCCGAGTAGCGACCACGGTCCGGTCCAGGTGATACGCACATCCAGTTCCTGTCCCAACAAATCCTTATCCGTTTCAACAAAAACGAGCCTATTGGTGGGCGTTCTGCCACGCCAGCGGTTCCTGGATTTGCCTTCAAAAAGCACGGGAATGGACGTTCCGAGATAAGCTGCGTTGAGATTGCCCACAACTTCTTTTTGCAGGTCTTCGAGGGCTCTAAAACGGCGCATTTTCTCTTCCGCCGGGACGTCATCGGGCAGAAAACGGGCGGAGTAGGTTCCGGGTCGGGGAGAGTAGCGCGCGAGATGGGCGACATCCAGCTTTAGCTCTGCCAGCGTGTCGTAGGTTTTCATAAAAGCCGCTTCGCTTTCACCTGGAAAGCCAACGATGATGTCGGTGCCGATCGAGACGCCTGGAACGCGCTCGCGAATACGGGCAACCAGGTCGCGGTATTGACTATTCGTATAGCCGCGGCGCATCATCTTAAGGATTTCATCATCGCCTGCCTGCAGCGGAACCTCGATGTGGGGCATTACTTTCGGCAGGGTGGCAACCGCGTCGATCAATTCGCTGCTCATCCAGTTGGGGTGGGAGGTCAAAAAGCGCAGTCGATGTACATTCGGGATTTCGGAGAGGTCCGCAAAAAGTTGCGGCAGGTGATAGTTTCTTTCCAGCTCAAGACCAAACCGGTCGACGATTTGTCCCAGCAGAACCAGTTCCCTGGCACCACCAGCAACCAGGCTTTTGGCTTCCTGGAGGATCTTTTTCGGGTCGCGGCTTTGTTCTCTGCCCCGTTTACTGGGAATAACGCAATAGGTGCAGGCGTGTGAACAGCCGAGTACGATCGGCAAATTCTCCGAAACGGCATGGGCTTTTTCCAGGCTCAGACCAAACTCGTCATCCAACACTTCATCCACTTGTTTGCGCCAGGCTTCCGAGCCATCATGCTGGAGCCGATCTTCGAGTGCTCGCAAAAAGGGTTCGGGGTCGGAAGGAGCAGCGAAGACATCCACCCAGGGAAAACGCTTCTCCAAGGCTTGGTTGCCGTGGATGCCGATCAGGCAGCCCATCAAGCCAATCATGAGCTTGGGATTGGTGAGCTTGAGCGGTCTGAGTGAGTTGAGGCGACCCAAAGCGCGGTCCTCGGCACTCTGCCGCACTACGCAAGTATTCAGGATAATCAAATCCGCCTGATTGACGTCTGGTGTGACGCTCAGACCAAGAGATTCAAGCGCCCTCGAGAGACGGCTTGAATCCGCAACATTCATTTGACAGCCTTCTGTCCAGATGTGGTAACGCATAGGCACCTATTATACATGAGACAAATGCTACAACAAGCAGGGCGCATTGCCTCAATATTAATGTAA
>DIVL01000072.1 GCA_002435825.1 Anaerolineaceae bacterium UBA6133 | reverse complement strand
AAATTGCTGCACCTGGCATATGGAGTGTTGAAGTCTGGCAAGCCGTTTGACCCAAATTATGGCAAGCAATTTTGCTTTAACTCTTGACAATCAAGACGGTATCTACGGTGAAAGATGGGAAGAACCCCGCAAAAATACGCGAGGCAGATGCGCAATCTGACCTACGGTAGTGGGTAGACCTGAGCATTGGCCAGGATTTACTGAGAATTAATAGATGAATTGAGCATTTGCCAGCATTTGTGATGTCAGGTTGAAAAGCGCAACCTGACCTACGCCTACGCCGAAAGGCAGACATCAGGTTCGACCCTGCATGTATAAGCACGGGGCAGGTGCACACTCCGGCCTGCCTGTTCATGCACCCCAATATTCGCCAAATGGGATAAAATAAGAGTATGGTTTAACATGCGCGAAATTACACCGTCTTTCTTTCCCGATCTCGAAAAGCACGTTGAAGGTCAGGTGCTGAGAAAGACTACGCCTTTTCCCGTCCAGATTTATCACGAACTCGTCCGCAAAATTGCTCAACTCTCCTTCCTGAACAAAGACTACCTGCTCTTTTTCCGCGGACAGGATCAGGACTATCTGAACAAAGCCGGCTCAAGCACTTTTTACCCGAACATCTACCGCAAAGAATTCCTGACCTCGCAGGAAATTCGCTCCCGTTTTGAGTTACTTGAAGTGGCTACCAACAAGTTGATTGAAGCCTTCGACCGCGAAAAGCTGGACGGGCGCGTTGATATCCGCCGCAAGCAATACATCGCCTGGAGCATCCTGCAGCACTATGGGGTCTGCGACACCCCCCTGCTCGACCTGACCCAATCCCTGCGCGTTGCCGCCACCTTTGGTCAGCTGGGCAATAAGGCTGAACGCGGCATGGTCTACGTCTTTGGGCTGCCCTACACTACCAATCGCATTACTTATAACAGCGAGCAGGACGTGGTGATCGTGCGGCTGCTTTCCATTTGCCCACCCGAAGCCTTGCGCCCTTATTTTCAGGAAGGCTATTTGTGCGGCACACTCGACATCACCGATACCTACGTCAATAAATCCGAGCTGGATTTCAAGAACCGCCTGATCGCTAAATTCTCCATCCCCACAGCGGCTTCCTTCTGGGGCAGCGGTTTCTCCCGCATCCCCAAAAGCCTGCTATTCCCTGAAAACGACCGGATTGAGGCAATCTGCATCCGCATCCGCGAAGAAATTATCAGCGAGATGAAGTCCGTCTTTTTCAGTTGATCCTGAAAAGGAAGTTTTTTCTTTTCAGCCTAAGGAAAACCAGTGACAGAAACCGTAACCGACAACCCCAAGAAGCGCAGACAATTCATCTGGACTTCCGCGATTAACCTGGTTTTCATGATCATCCTGGCCTTGTATTTTTATTTTGTGATGCAGCTGAGCGATTCGCCCATGCCTGCCAATGGAGGCGGTGCTGGTTTAGGACTGCCACAATTGATGTACGTGATTGCCCCGCCGTCTTTTGGCTTAGCCGGGCTTCTGCTCGCCATCGCCTGGAAGCCGCTGCGTCGGGGAGTTATTGTATTGCTGGCACTGCATTACATATTAATGTTGTCGGTCGACCTGCTGGTTGGCTATGCGGACGTCATGCTTTTGGTCACTCTTTTTAGTCCTGGCTCAGTTGATGCTCTCATCCTGTTCGCTCTGCTTGCGGTTCTGGTTTTTCTCTCATTCTGGAACGTTAAATCGCTTAAGGATCTTGATCTGCCGTCGATTTTTGGCAAGCGATAGCTGTTTTAGCCTAAAACCTTACCAAAAACCTCTTTTCGTAGGTCAGGTCATCGTGCTCGAAGAGTATGCGCAGCCTGCCCCGTGTAATTTTGCGTAATTCAACCTGACATCGGAAACCTAGTTGTAGGTCAGGTTGCGCAGTTCAACCTGACATTGGAAGCCTAAGTCTGTTGAGGACCTTCTTTGCCACCTTTCGTGACGTCAGGTTCAACCCCATTCTCTTTGCTCAGGGGCAGGCAGAAGAACCTGACCTACGCACTGAGTTCCCCAAAAACAGAACAACCTTTTTGACCATGCCTTAATCTTTTTCTGGGATTTATTTGCGGTACAATCCAAAAGTCAACATGAAAAAGAAAAAGAAGGTCCGCAACTCCGCCAAAGCCATCATCATTCGTGACGGAAAATTGCTCGTGATTATCAAACGGGATCAGGAAGGGCCGTACGCTGTGCTGCCTGGCGGGGGGCAAAAATGGGGTGAAACCCTGCCCGATGCACTTATGCGGGAATGCCAGGAGGAGATTGAAATACTGGTGAAAGTGCGCAAGTTGCTCTTCGTCCGGGAGTATCGTTCCAATCAGCACGAATTTGCTGCGCTTAGCCCCGATTTACACCAGGTGGAGTTCTATTTCAAGTGCAAAGTGGACGAAGATTACGAACCCTCCCAGGGGGATCACCCCGATAACGGACAGGAAGAAGTCCGTTGGGTGGCGCTGGATCAGCTCGATGCAGTTCAGCTTTACCCGCGCACCATCTGCCCGCTCTTACGAGATCTACAACACAGCATCTACCCCGTTTACCTGGGCGACTGCAACTAACCTTCTCCCCAAAGAAAGTCCATTCTACACACAGGTATAATTAACCCAATCATATCCGTCCATGCCCTGGAGGCATATCATGCGCCAAACTTTCCTGACCAATGACCAACTGCTTTTTCTGCAAAGTGAAAAGCAAAGCCTGAATGAGATCCTGGTTTCTTTACGGACCTTCGACCTCAGTGATGATTCTCTGCAAAATCTGCAGAAGGCTATCAACCAGCTCGACGAGCTTTTCCTGATCGTGGCGGTCGGCGAATTCAACGCCGGAAAAAGCGCCCTGATCAACGCCATGCTGGGCGAAAAGATACTGATCGAAGGCGTCACCCCCACCACCGCGCGCGTCACCCTGGTGCGTTTTGGCGAAACAGTCAGCGAGCAGATCGTGGACGAGGGTTTTGCCATTGTCACACACCCCCTGGCGCTGTTAAAAGAGCTGAACATCGTTGACTCCCCCGGCACCAACGCCATCAATCGCCGGCATGAACGCCTCACCAATGAATACGTGCCGCGTTCCGACCTGGTGCTGTTCGTCACCTCTGCCGATCGTCCGCTCACTGAGAGTGAGCGCCTCTTCCTCGAGAAAATCCTTACCTGGGGCAAGAAAATCGTGATAGTGATTAACAAAAGCGACATTCTTGAGGACGCGCAGTCCTTCCAGGAAGTGGAGGACTTTGTGCGCGAGAATGCCACCCGCATTCTCGGCTCCCAGCCTGAAATCTTCAGCGTTTCAGCCCGTGTTGCGCAAAAAGCCGCGTTTGCCAGTTCTGAAACCGAGCGGGAAACCCTGCGCGCAGCCAGCGGCATCAACGCCCTCGAGCATTACATTACAGAAACCCTGGATGACAACTCACGGCTGGAGTTGAAACTGCGCAACCCACTGGGAGTAGGCACCCACCTGCTGACGGAAGCAAAAAAACAGAACGACGCTCAGACACACGAAATCAGTGAAGATATCAGCCTTTCAGCTTCCCTGGAGGGAATGCTGGAAAACTATCGGAATGAGCTCAGGGCTGAGCTGCCTCCCCGCCTGGCTGATGTGGGAAACATCCTCAACGGATTCGAAAACCGCGGGCTGGAATACCTGGACAACACCATGAAACTGAGCCGAATTTTTGACCTTGCCAAGCCGGACAAGATCAAAGCTGAGTTCCAGGAGGAAGTCCAGGCAGACGTGGCTGAAGAGATCGACGCAAAAGTCCGCAGCCTGATCGACTGGCTGGTGGATAAGGACCTGAATGTCTGGTATCAGGTGGCGGGCGCCCTGGAACGCCGGCAGGCGCAATCCCAACGCGCAATGCCTGCCAGTGCCAGCCCCCAGACGGAACGCCGCCGCCAGCTGATCGACAGCGTCAGCACGACCATCAAAGCGATTGTCAACCAGTATGACCGCAAGCGTGAAGCTGAACAGCTTGGCGCGTTTGTGCAGGAGTCGGTCACGCAAACCGCCCTGTTTGGTGTTGGGGCATTAGGCATTGGCGCACTGGTGGCAACCGTGCTCACAACCAAAGCCCTGGATGTGACTGGCATCGTCACGGCTGGCGCTCTGGCTGTGCTGGGGCTGTTCGTGATCCCCTACAAGCGCAAGCAAGCCAAGGAAGCCTTCAGGGATAAGATGGCTGAATTGCGCGAAAACCTGATGGAGACTCTCAGCGCCACCTTTGAGCGCGAAAGCGACAGCGCCATCCAGCGCCTGGAAAGCAACATCACCCCCTACACCAGCTACGTCCAGAGCGAGCAA
The DNA here is from genome assembly GCA_002435825.1 of Anaerolineaceae bacterium UBA6133. GTDB lineage: Bacteria > Chloroflexota > Anaerolineae > Anaerolineales > Anaerolineaceae > Mesolinea. The sequence continues at coordinate 5,615 of DIVL01000072.1, read as the reverse complement.
AGCCGATTACAGACCGACAAAGAAACACTGACCACGCTGCAAGTTCAGTTGGAAGATCTCAGTCTTGCTATCCCAAAACTATTAGTCAAAAACAGGAACTAAAGAAAAGAGGCAAAAGACCTTCCTAGATCTTTTGCCTCTTATTGCTTGCTTGTGGAAGAAGCGGGTTGAATTAACCGTTGTGATCAACCAGCGTCCCGACCTGCTCGCCGCATACTGCGCGCATCAGATCACCTGGCTTCCAGAGATCCAGCACCAGGATGGGCAAATTGTTTTCCATGCAAAGGGTCACGGCTGTTGAATCCATCACGTTAATGCGCCGGGCGAGGATTTCGAGGTAGCTGAGCTTTTCGATTCGCACAGCATCCTCATTGGTTTTCGGATCTTTGTCGTAGATGCCGTCAACCTTGGTGGCTTTTATCACCACATCAGCTCCGATTTCTGTCGCGCGCAGAGCGGCAGCGGTATCGGTGGAGAAGTATGGGTTACCCGTGCCGCCGCCAAAGATGACCACACGCCCCTTTTCCAGGTGGCGGATGGCGCGCCTGCGGATATAGGGCTCTGCCACGGTGCGCATCTCAATGGAGGACATGACACGTGTCATCACCCCGATTTTCTCAAGAGCGTCCATCAGCGCCAGGGCGTTCATGACGGTTGCCAGCATGCCCATATAATCTGCAGTGGCGCGATCCATTCCGGTATTTTCGCCGGTAGCCCCTCGCCAAAGGTTGCCAGCGCCAATCACAATCGCCACATCCACCCCGGTTTCATGCACCGACTTGACCAGTTCCGCGATCGTGCGCGCCTGGCCAGGGTCGATTCCCTGTCCGTTTGTAGCTGCAAGCGATTCCCCAGAGAGTTTGAGCAGGATACGTTGATATTTCGCAGTTTTTTGACTTTCAGTCATGCTATCTCCTTTGCGTGATACTGGCAAAATAAGAGCCAACCCCTCGGTTGGCTCTTTTGTTTCTTACGCCGCTTCTTCCTCATCAGCAGGCTTTTGGGTGGTTTCGCCCAAAACCCAGCGCACAAAGCGTCGGATCACAATGCGTTCGCCCAGGGCGGCGACGCGGTCGTTGATCAGATCGGTGACAGTGCGGCTTTCATCACGGATGTATTTCTGATTGAGCAGCACATTCTCATCCTTGAATTTCTTGAGGAAACCCTCCACGATCTTGGGGATGATCGCTTCGGGTTTGCCTTCGGCGCGTACGCGCTCGGTGATCAGGGCGGTTTCCTCTGCCATCACCTCTTCGGGGATGTCGGCTTCGGAGACATACCTGGGGGAAGCGGCTGCAATCTGCAGCGCGATCTCGTGGGCAAGTTCCTTGAAGGTGTCTGATTTGGCAACAAAGTCGGTTTCCGAGTTGATCTCAACCAGGACCACCAAGCGACCTTCACTGTGGATATAGACTTCCAAGCGACCTTCGGAGGCTTCGCGATTGGCACGTTTTTCAGCTTTCTTTAAACCCTTCTCGCGCAGTTCTTCCATAGCTTTGTCTAAATCGCCTTGAGAATTTTGCAGCGCACTGCGGCAATCCATAATGCCGCAGCCGGTTTTTTCACGCAGTTCTTTGATCATGTCAATGGTGATTTCCATATAAATTTCCTCTCTTATTTGAAGCTCCGAAAAGCTCTTATTCCTGCTCGCTCGGTGCAGCTTCTTCGGTCTCAGGCTCGTGCTCATAGACGATCTTGGCTCGGGTTGCTTCACCAAGCAGCACTTCGTCATCAAGTTCTTCGTCTTCGTCGATGCGGCGTGAGATAGTGGAGCGGGTTTCAACCACGACTTCTTCTTCCTCATCCTTGCGCATCATTTTGCCTTCGATTACTGCATCAGCCATGCGGCCAACCAGCAGTTTGATGGCGCGAATAGCGTCATCATTGGAGGGGATCAGGTAATCAATCTCGCTGGGGTTGCAGTTTGTGTCAACCAATGCGATCACGGGAATGCCCTTCAAATTGGCTTCGCGTACAGAGGTGTCTTCGCGTTCGATATCGATGACGAAGAGCAGATCGGGCAGGGTTTTCATCTCGCGAATACCACTCAGGCGAGTCTGCAGACGCTTGATCTCGCGCTGGATCAGCAGGCCTTCTTTTTTGGTGAGACTATGAATCTCGCCAGTCTCAAACATTTTTTCGAGGCGGGTCAATTCAACAATACGCTGTTGAATGGTGACCCAGTTGGTCAGTGTGCCGCCCAGCCAGCGTTGATTGACGTAGGGCATGCCGCAGCGTTCAGCCTCGTACTGAATGGTTTCCTGAGCCTGGCGCTTGGTGCCTACAAAAAGTACACTGCCGCCAGCAGCAACAGTTTCGCGAACCTTGTTGAAGGCTATTTCGAGCATTTTGACAGTTTGCTGCAGGTCAATGATGTGGATCCCATTGCGCTCAGTAAAGATATACTGACCCATTTTAGGATTCCATTTATTGGTTCGATGTCCAAAGTGGACGCCGCTCTCGAGGAGCGCTTTCATAGAAACAGCGGGCATGATAACTCCTTTGCGTTATGCCTCCGCCCGGTTTTGCGACTGCTCCGAACCCATTTCTGGGCACGCGGGAGGGTCTGATCCTGGGCGTGTGTAATATTAGTCTCCAGCGTTTACTGGAGCCGTTGCATAGTATATCACAGAGTTTGGTGAGTCAAGCAGTCATTATTACCATTTGGGAGCATTTGCAGGAGCAGCATAATTAGTCAAACTCCACATCCCAAAGGTGTACGTGAACCGGCTCACGCTCGTCCAGGCTTTCAATGCTCAGGTTGAATGACACAACTACCAGCTTTTCTCCAAATTCCACCCTTATTGGATGTATTGCCTGCATGCCAGCGTCATAAACCGTAAACTGGTGATGCTGACCCTGAGTATCGATCAGTTCCACGTTGATGGCGCTGCGAACATTCCCCAACCAGACGGTAATCGCCTGGATTTCCATAGTCTCGCCAAATGAGAGGGTCAGGTTGAGCGGGTTGGCTTCAAAAGTGCGGATCAGGGTGGCGCGATCTCCGTCAAAAGCGTCCGCAATCTGACCGATATCCAGCAACGGGTAAGTTGCCTCAACAAGTTGCCCCAAGATCTCCACCGGCTCGCTTTGAGGCTGCCGTCTTTCGGCCAATTCAGCCGCGAAAATCGCTTCGGCACTTGCCGCGTAATCCAGCGAAACAAAATAGAAGCCCGGACTGCCATTGGGGTACTCCAGCACGTCCAGCACTTCGACATCCGCAAACTTCGGATTCTCATTCAAAGCGGCAAATTCTTCGGGCGGCAGGATGAACACTTCTCCATCCTCAAAGGGCAGGAAGTAATTATTGTGCGCGTCAAGCGTACCCATTTCGACTGGCAACGGATCCCCCAAGAAATAGCGCATGATCACATCGGTATTGTTTGCCCAGGTGGGGCTGAGGGTCAGCTGCACTTGCGGATGGGTTTGCTTAAACTCAAGGATCTTATCACTAAGTTGCCTTCCGCCCCACTGCATGCCGTAGAGCGAATAATCGCTGTACCAGGTTGGACCGTTCACGATCGCGTCGCGCGTCATCCACCCTGCCGCTGCTGTCAGCGCCAGTGCCAGTCCAAGCGCGGGCAGACGCCAATCCTTTAATTTTTCGCTGAGCCAATCCAGGGCTTGGTTCACTCCGACGGCTGCCAGCAGTGCCAGCGGCACCACCATCACCAGCAACCTCGTGATCGCCACATCCACCAAGGCCGCGCCGCTTGGAGCAACGATTAGCGCAATCAGCAGCACGCGGCTGGCAGGCTCCCGCCTTTGGCGCAGGCAGCTCAGCAGACCGAGAAGCGTGAAGGGCAGGAACAGCCAGGGCAGGTGCCCGTAGCCTTTCATCAGGTGGCGGATCAGGTCTTGCTCGTTCGGGAAGTACCAGTAGAGCGGGTAGAGGCCTTTCAGCCAACGCCAAAAGAAGAGGGCGAACTTTTCGAGCAGGCTGATCCCACTGACCCAATACGAATGCACGATACGCAAGTGCTGCGCGAATGCCTCGGCATGCGTGAGCCGGAAGATCAGGTAAGGGGCGGCCAATAGGACCAGCGCAGCCAAACCTCTCCGCCAGTTTTTAGGCTCAGCGAAGTGGTAACGCCAATCCGTCAGCAAGAGGGCCACCCCGCTGAGCACCACCACCAGCTGCAGGGGGCTGTAACTGTAAAAAGCCAGTGCCCCCGCAGCTAAAGCCGGTATCAGCCAGCGCCGATCCTTCAGGCGGTAATTGGCATACAGGAACAAAAACAGGCAGTATAACGATGCCCCGAGCACGGTCTCAAAGGCGGTGCGCGCGTGCAGGAACCAGGCTGGGATGGCGCTGACCAGGTAAGGCGTCAGCCACCAGAACCGCGCTTTGAGATGGTCGCGCAGGTAGAGCCCGCCAAAAAGGGGGAAGAGCAGACTGAGCAGCGCTGGCAAGCCGCGCGTCAGCCAGACGGAATTGGGCAGCCAGGTGACCAGAACCTGCAACCAGACCGAAAGCGAGAGGTTGTATTGCCCGCCGTTTTCAAAGTACACCGGAAAGAGGCTTCCATCCAAATCCCGCAGCCCCCTGCTTACCAAGTCCCTGGCAGTCATGGTCTGAATGGCTTCGTCAGAGAAGAAATAGATCGGGAATTTGTCAAGGGCAATGAAACGGGTCAGCAGGTAAAGCGCCAGACCGAGCACAAAAAGAATTAGGGCGGTTTTTGGTTTTGTTCCAATTGAAGGCGGCTCTGACATAGTCTGATTTTAATGGATATTCCATTTGGGAAGCAACGAAAGAAAAGGCGCTTGTGCCTTTAGGACAAAACAATGCGTCGTAGGGCGAGCTTGGAAGCACAACGCGCATCAGCATGCAACGACCTCGGTGTGCTTCCAATCCGCCATCACGCCATTGATCGCTCGCACGGCGGATTGAGGGCACGATACGCTCGTTCATCATATGGTTTACGGTGCCCTCAAGTTCGCCCTACACCTAACAAAAATTAGTATGTCTTGATAAATTGTCTCCATGCCAAACTATCGACGTAATTATGTACCAGGTGGGACTTACTTCTTCACCTTGGTCACATTCCAAAGAAGAAAATACTTTGACACCTCAAAGAAACTGGATCTCCTGCACGGAAAAATAAGGCAGGTTCAAAGAAACAAGCCGTTTGAACTACTTGCCTATTGTCTGCTTCCGGATCACATACATTTATTGATAGAACTACCCGAAGAAGAAAGTAATTTTTCAATAAGGATGCGTGAAATAAAACGGTTAACTACCTTGGGGATGAAGCGCGTAACATTCGAGAACGTTGACCGAATCTGGCAAGATAAGTATTGGGAACATACGATTAGGGACGAGAAGGATTTGCAGACGCACTTCGATTATATTCATTACAATCCCATTAAACACGGTCTGATGGAAACCTATGATGGATGGAAGTGGTCAAGTTTCAGATATTATTTTGATAGGGATGTTAAGGATTATGAGATGATAGATCCTGATCGATTCAATAATTATCAGGGTGGTTTTGGGGAGTAGAGTCTTGGTTATCTTGAGATGACACGTAAGCCAGTTAGAGAAAGTTGGACACAGAGCGGTTTGTATGTGGGGTGATTTGTGCGTAGGGCGAGATTGAGGGCACTCTGAA
>DIVL01000055.1 GCA_002435825.1 Anaerolineaceae bacterium UBA6133 | reverse complement strand
TCTTAACCATTATGACCGACTACTAATTTGTTTATGTAAATAGCGCTCTTATCTGCTATACATGGCGTAATATTCTCGAGCTTTGGTCTCGTTGTGCCTGGCGACTATTCCAGAAATGCCAAACGCTTCAAAAAGCGCAATCCAGGCAGGGATGGTTGTCCAACAAAAGAGAAGGTAGAGAATCCCAGCTACAGTTTTTCCAAGATAAAACTTGTGTGCCCCAATTCCACCTAAAAACAATGCTAATAAGACCGCAGTTGTGGGGCTCTTCTTGACAGAATTGATTTGCAATAAAAACGGTGTTTGTTTGTCGGTGGGGAGCGACATCACCATGTTCATAATGTTCGCTTCACTTTTCTGTGAAATTTCCTTGCTCTTACCCAGGGTAAGTATCAAAGCGACAATTATACCTACAACAAGTAACAAAAAGACAATTAAAATCCAGCTACCATCATTCATCGTATCCTCCATCTCTGATTAGGGAATTTGCGCCGATATTTCCCCAAGAATATTTGTAATAATAGCATAATAACATTGGAAACTCAACATCATCTGTGAGGTATTGTCGCTAACTTTGGATCGTTTTTTGAAAATTTGAAATTCCCAAAAATACAAATTTTGGGTCATTTAAGAAGTGAGCAGCAAACAAAAGCGAAGTAAACACGAACCGGGAGCAGAGCGAGCAGTACTTGCTCCCTCCGCCAACACCCTACCGGTTCAAGCACGGCGGCTGGACCAAGACCCAGCCCTATGCCGTTCTCGCAAGGTCAGGAGACCTTGCGAGAACAATTTCCTGCCTGATCTCCACCCGCTTATTGCTCAATGCGTTTGATCTGCTTGCGCATCCATAACGCCCCGCCGGTTTGGAAACGCCGCACGACCATCATCGAGCAGGGCACTACTTCCATCAGGTAATCATCCAGGATGCCAAAGATCTGGTCAGGAGCGAGGATTTCCTCTGCCGAACCGATGATCATCAAATCATAATTACCTTCCTGGCACTCTGCCAGGATAGCGTCGGCAATCGATTCCGTTTTGCGAACTTTGAATTGAAAAACGTCTCCAATGTCTGCCACTTCCTGCTCGAGGATCTCATGCACCTGCAGTTCCTCGTCCTCCAGCCGTTCTTCGTCGGCTTCACCCCGAACAAGTCTGAGGGCGACAATTTCGCCATCGTCATTGGGCAGCACGATATCACGCGCCAACTGTAAGGCGAGTCGTGCGTTTGGACCACCGCCAACGGGCACGAGGATGCGCCGAATGGGGTTGGGAAGTCCGCGGTCGCGCAGAACGGCAACATTGCGGTTGGCCATCATCATGACTTCTTTCAGGATGTTGTTGGGGAATTCCACTTTGGCACGTTCCTGGGGATAGCCCAACATCACCAGGCTGATATCTTTGTGGCGGCTAAGTTCTGCGAATATACCCTCTTCAACCCGGCTGGCAGCTTTCAGTTTGGCATATATGGCAACGTTTTGCTGCATGGCGATGGGGGTGATTGCTTCAAGAATTTTGTGCTGTTCCTGTTTTTTTGCTTCCACGAGCGTGGGCACATTAGTATTGCCAAGGCTGATAGGGGTCTTTACGACTGTGAAGAGGCAGACTGCGGTATCTTCCTGCTGATCCACCAGCTGTACAGCCAGGTTCGTCAGATTGCGGGCAGTATTGACCCGTTTGGCGGCGATCAAGACGCGACCACCGCCTTCCTGAGATTCGAGCCGCGCGTTGAGATCCTGCTGGGTTCGAATTTGCTTTGAGATAAAGTATGCCACACTCAGGATCGCCAGTACAACGCCCAGAAATAGCAAGGCGCGTGGGTTGGCAAAGGAAATGATAAGCACGCCGGATATAGCGGCGGCAATGACCGTGAACGGGTAAAGCGGCACTTTGAAGGGGCGTTCAATATCAGGGAATTTCTTGCGCAGCCTTGGCATAGCCAACGTTGCCCAAAAAAGCACGAACATGTAGCCGGCGCTGGAGATAAAGCTGAGGAAGTCTACCAAGCCGATCGCTGCCACAAGCGCGCTGAGGATTACCACCACGATGACTGCCACCCAAGGCGTACGCCATTGACTGAGGCGGGAGAACGAGCGCGGCCAGACGCGGTCACGGCTGAGGGAGAAGGCTTCGCGTGTGGCTGAGAGCATAGCTGAGTTTACAGACGTGAGGGTCGCGATGATGCCGGTTATGCCCATAACAGATACGCCGATGTTGGGCCAGAAGCGGGAAGCGGCATCTGTGAGGGCGGTTTCGGAACCTGCCAATTCTGAGAATGGAACCGTGCCTACTGTAACCATCGTCACCGCGGAGTAGATCAGGGTGGTGAACAGCAGACTGACAAGGATACCAACGGGGATATTCCGGCTGGGCTGGGTGATCTCTTCGGCGTCATCTGCGATGACCTCAAAGCCAACGTAAGCATTGTAGGCCAGGGCAATGGCGGAGAGCATGCGCCCCATGTGCGCGATTGCGCTTTGATTATCGAAAACCTGGCGACCGGAGAGGAAGGTTTCCATGTTGAAACCACCCTCACTAAAAAATCCTTTGAAGATGAAAGTGCCAAAGACAACCAGCAGAAAAGCGCCCAGGATTACCTGGAGGTTGCCAGCGCTGCTGACACCGCGGATGTGCATCGCACCAATGATCACGATGACTGCGATAGCGACCGGGATGATGGGCAGGGCGGGAATAAAAATGGAGAGCGAGATGGCAAAACCAACCGCGGAAAGAGCGGCATAGAAGGTGCTGGATAGGCAGTCCAGCGAGCCAACGAGAAACATCAGCCAACCTTTGCCAAAAGCTTCGCCCACGTAGGTCATCGCGCCGCCGGTAATGGGGAAGGTGGTGGCGAGTTCGCAGTAGTTTAGGGCGATGCTGAGGGTGAGCACACCTCCAAGCGCAAGCGCCAGAACGGATTCAGGACCGGCGATTTTGGCGACGTGACCTGTGAGGACAAAAATTTCTGCAGCGATGGTGCCGGCAGTGCCGAGCATGATGACTTGCAGGAGGGTTAGTTGACGTTTGAGCTTGCGTTTTGCCATACTATCTCCAAAACAATGGTTTGTTTGCTGGCTGGAATTATAGCACTTTGGGTGCTGTGTTTTCTCGATGATTTGGGTTGACTAAAGCGAGACGTAGGTCGGAATGAGATCGCGAGAAGATGTTAGTAATTTTTAAGCCTTATGCGGTCTCACTCCGACATCCACATTATCGGCGGAGTGCGCAAAAGAGGCGCATTCCGCCCTACCAAGACCGTCACTGGCGAAATGAGACCGCGGGAAGATGTCGGTTTTTTATGAACCTCATGCGGTCTCACTACCCTGACGGGCACTGTGTCCGACAAACGGAAAACCACCTCCAACACGCGCTCCTGTGGCGGAGTGGCGAACCCTGGCAGCTGCGTCGCGAGGGCAGGAGAGCGCCATTCCGCCCTACTATAATATCGGAACAAAGCCCAAGATGACCTTGGAAGCCTCATTTTTCAATGCGCGGATATCGAGTTAAGTAATATAATGAGGAGCACAAACGCATAGAAAAAATCTGAAGTCCGATGAAAGTGCATGGCACTTGAATCGGACTTATGCATTGAAGGGACATGGGTCAAAATGGCTCAAAAAAGAACGCTTAAAAGACAATTGAATTTAGTCCAGGTGGTCATGCTTGGTACAGCCGGCACGCTTGGATCGGGCGTGTTTATCCTCACCGGTCATGCCGCTGCTGTGGCAGGACCTGCAGCAATCTGGGCGGTGATTATCGCTGGGATACTCAGCTTCAGCATCGCGCTAAACTACTGCGAACTCGCCACCACCTACCCTGAGACTGGCGGCGCAATGACTTACGTGCGGGAAGCCTGGGGCAAGGGCATACTTTCGTTCCTGGTGGGCTCGATGGACTGCATTTCGAGCACATTCTATACTGCTTTATCAGCGGTCGGGTTTGCCTACTCGGTTTCGGTCTTTGTGCCCGCGCTTGCCGAGAGCCCGTTTGGAATTGGCGTGGTAGCAATAGGGGCGATCCTGCTGTTTGTGATCCTCAATGTTCTGGGTGTGACCAAGGTTGGCAATATCCAGGTGGTGATGGGCGGCAGCTTGTTGGTGGCGTTCGCAATTTACCTCATCGCCGGCTTCACCTTGCCCAACGGCTTCAGCACCGCCACGCTGTTGCCTTTTGGTCGGTGGTTTGCTTCGGATAATCCAGCGACCAATTTCGGCGTCATCTTAAGAACGATTGCATTAATTTATGCGATGTATGTAGGTTTTGAGGTCATCGCGGATGACGCTGAAGAGATCAAGAACCCGACCAAAAATATCCCCCTTGCGATCATGATCAGCCTGTTCCTGATCGTAGTGGTCTATGCGCTGGTGGTAACGGTGGCGATGGGCACTTCGAGCACCATCGCGGGTTCCGAAACGGCTATTTCTGATACGATCCGCATCTTCCTCGGCACGCCTGGAGCAACTTTGATTGGCATGGCAGGAATGGTTGGGGCTTTGACCTCCATCAATTCTTCCATGCTTTCAGCCACGCGTGAGAGTTTTACCCTCAGCCGGGATGGCAGTTGGCCAGCATTTCTCGCCCGCTTAAACAAAGCGCGTGTACCTTACTATGCCATTCTCTTGATCGGCGGTGTGTCGATGTTTGTCGCGCTGATTGGCGCGGTGGATTTCCTGAGTTACATCACCTCCGGCGGATACTTGTTTGTGTTATTACTCTCGAACTTGTCGATGATCACCCTGCGCAAAAAGTATCCCTACATTCATCGTCCTTTCAAAGTGCCGGCTTTTCCCCTCACTCCGATTATTGCATCCATGGTGTGTTTGATTGTTCTGCGGTACTCTGAGGTGAGGGCGTTGATATTTATGGGAGGGGTGCTTGCAACATTTTCGATTTACTACTTCATAAAACTGGGCGCGGAATCATGGCAAGCCGAGCACAAGCGCAGCCAGGACCCTGGGCGTTATCGCCTGGTGGTGCCGATGCAGCATGCCAGTGGACTGGATAACGTCGTCAGACTTGGCGCGCGCATCGCGTACGCGGATAATGAGATGAATCTTTGCTTGCTGCAGGTGGTTGACCGGGAGGTGGCAGAAGATGATCAAGCCCGTGAGAGACTGAACCGCTCCAGGCAATACACGCTTGAAAAATTCATCAAGTATGCGGTGGAACGCAACGTTCCGATGTATTCCAAGACAGTCAGCGGGTCTTCCACTGCTGCTGGAATTATCGATGAGATACGCAGCGATAACAACGTGCGCTTGCTGCTCTTTAATTGGCCTGTCAGTGAAGAAAAGCAGGTTGAGCTGGGTGAAAACCTGGACGCGATCATCCGCTCCGGGCTGACGAATGTCGGGGTTTTGTTCGACCGGGGAATCGATCGGATTGAAGACATTCTTGTGCCGGTTGGGGGCGGGCTGCACTGCAAGCTGGCTATTCAGCTGGCTGAAAACCTGGCTCAGGCAGATAACGCAACCATCGATTTTATGCGCGTGGTGGATGTGGACCTGGATGACGAAATCTACGAAGACCAGATGGCTTTTCTGCAGGAAGTGGTAATCACGACCCTGGGCAACATTCCGGGTAATGCAAACCTGCATAGTATCCGCGGGGAAGATCCCGCTGCTTCGATCGTAGCGGAAGCCCAGGAACGCGATTATGACCTGATCATCATCGGCTCCTTCGAAGGACAAGCCAAGCCCGGGCTGCCTTTTGGCGAAATCGTCGACAAAGTTGTCAGAGGTTCCAACACCTCGGTGCTGGTACTGCGCCAGCATGAAAGTCCGGCGGCGTCGTGGCTAAAACGGCAATTCCGCGGAACCAGCAGGAAGTCATAACCAGGCTTTTTTGGTGAATCACCTCGCCAGCCCCATCAAGAATTGGTTGTTGAATGTGGCTTGCGAATTAATGTACAATGAACTTGGATCTTGAAAGAGGTGAAATATGAATAACCGTTTCAGACTGATAGCTTTCCTGTCTGTATTGTTGCTGACAACCATGGCTTGCGGCATTACCCGCCGTACGCCAACCCCTCCGCCTGCGACCAATGAAAAGGATCAGAACGTTCTGGTGAGTGAACTCCGTCAATTGGGTGAGTTTACCAGGATTGATATGGATGGCGGCGCGAAGGTGAACCTGGTGCAGGGCAGCGAACACTCCATCACAGTCGAAGGTTCGCGACGCGTGGTGGACCAGGTGCTAACCGAAGTAAAAGATGGTGTGCTTGAGATCCACTACCGTGACAAAAAACTTTTCGAAAACTGGGCTGAGAGCCTGACCCTGACGATCACCTTTACCAACCTGAGCGATTTCAGGCTGGATGGCGGGGTGGAGCTGTATGCGGATGGCCTGAACCTCGAAAACCTCAACATCATCATTAACGGCGGTGCCAATGTAAAGATGAATAACCTGTTGGCAAACACCCTGGGCATGTCCCTGGCTGGCGGCGGAGACATCCACATCTCTGGAATTGCTGAGAATCACACGGTCAACGTCTCGGGGGGGACCAACTACCAGGCGGAAGATCTCAAGAGTGCCTATGTAAGCGTGAAAGTTATTGGCGCTGCCAACGTGGTGGTGTGGGCAACGGAGACGCTGAACCTCGACCTGGCAGGCGCCTACAGTGTGAACTACTGGGGCAGCCCGCAAATTACGCAAAGCGTGACCGGACTTGGTGAGATAAAAGCGCTGGGCGAAAAGTAAGTTTTGGGATGGTTCTTACTGCCAGCGTCAGTTGCTGTCAGTTCGCCAGGCTTCGGAGAGGCGCTGGTAAGTTAGTTCGAGGTCTTCGGGCATGACGCGTGTTTGCCCGATGACGGACATGAAATTGGCATCCCCCTGCCAACGGGGGACGACGTGCATATGCATGTGGGCGGCGATGCCAGCGCCAGCCGCGGAGCCGAGGTTCAGCCCGATGTTAAAACCCTGGGGGTGATATACCTCTTCCATCACACACACCGCTTTTTGAACCAGCAGCATCATCTCGTTGAGAGTCTCAGCGGGGAGGTCCGAGAGCTGGTTGGTGTGGGTGTAAGGCACGACCATCAGGTGCCCGCTGGTGTAGGGGAAGAGATTGAGGATCACAAAGCAAGTTTCACCGCGGTGGAAGATCAGGTTCTCAGGGCTGTCTTGTTCTTCGAGGGCAAGGCAGAAGGCGCAACCTTCGTTGTGCTTGTCCCGCTCGATGTATTCCGAGCGCCAGGTGGAGTAGATGTGCTGCATGGGGACAATTTTAGCAGATATTGGGTAAGGTGAGGGGGTTCGTTTGGTCCGAGTATGCGTTTCAAAAGTCGATAGTCAAGGGAAAAAGGAGGAAGCTCCAATACTATTAGTTTTAGTGAAAACAAAAGAAAGGAAGGGTCTCTGATCGGGTCCTTGATAAATCGCCGCACGGCTTCCCGTACCTCTGTATCCGTTCGCCGGTTGCTTGGTTTTCCGCGCTTTCTTGAAACTAATCCTCCATCTCCTTCCTGTCAATAGCGTTGCAGAATGCGCATGATTTGTCGTTCGCTTACTCCAAGCTTGTTGGCTGCTTCTCTTTGGGTGATCCGATGATCTATGACCCGTTCTACTTCTGTTTTGCGGGCTAATTCTTTACTGCTCATCTCGATTGTCCATGTCATAGCTCCTAATCTTAATTAGGACATTTCTATTTTGCTCTTTTAGGACATTATCACTTTGCTCTGACATTGCCAGCAGCAATTCTCATTATGGCGAATTA
>DIVL01000014.1 GCA_002435825.1 Anaerolineaceae bacterium UBA6133 | reverse complement strand
CGTTACTTCTTCGGTAACATTTTCTATTGAGGCACTACGCAGGGTATGTGTTGGAAGATGTTATAATTTTTTTGTTAACGATTAGCAAAAAAGAGGTGATTATGGACTTTAAGGTAACTGAATATAAACGTGCTTGTGTGGTGAAGGGGCTTGGTCGAATCGATAGTGCTGTTGCTCCGGACATTGAACGGGTACTGACAGATTTAATTGATAAAAACAAGGTCATCATCATTGATATGAACGATATTGACTTTGTTTCGAGTGCAGGTTGGTGGTCCATTATCCGCGTTCAAAAAGAACTTAAAAAGCGCGGCAGAGGAAATCTGACACTGGTTGGTTTATGCCAAAACGTGCGCGAATCCATGGATTTAATTGGCATTTTGCCTTACTTTACCGTCTATGATGAGTTGGTAGACGCGATCGGAAGCGTTTAATCTGACGAATAAATCAAACAGAGGCTGAGAAATTTCAGCCTCTGTTTTTTGTTTTTTCCGGTTACTCAATATCAATGGTGTAATTTGCTTTTTCTCTTGTGAAGGGGGTTGTGCCTGAAATTACCAGCACGATTTTTTCCACAGCACTTCCACCTAACTCAGAACTGGGGATGGTAATACTGCCCTGGAAGCTGTAGTGGTCTACGGTTGTACTGCCTTTCGTGTAAGTCACGATGCTGAGATTCATTGTTTGGGGTAATTTATTCTGCACACGGACGAAACCTTCAGCAGTCCAACCTCCCAGGTCAATCTCGAGATCCGTGGTGTAGCCAATAGCATTGATCGCAAGGTCATCGATTGCCATACCCTTGCCATTTACTGCGGCGTCGGTCACGTAGTCAAAGCGGAGAGTCAGCTGTTCGCCTGCAAAATCCGAGAGGTCGACCTTTTCATCAATCCAACCGGAACTTTTACCATTCCAACCGCAGCCGTAACTGTTGCCAGACGGGTTGTCGGTGGTGCAATTCTCGGAATTGAGGATCTCCCAGTTGACTCCATCCGTACTGGCGCTGATGTAAATGTAATCGTAATCCTCTTCGAGGTCATACCAGGTCTTGAAGGTCAATGCTGCTTCACCAGACAAACTGCTGAGATCAAAGGTCTGCGAGAGTGAAGCATTTGACTCGTCTCCGACGTTTGACCAGATGAAATACTCACCTGAGCTTGGAATGGTGAAAGGCAGAATATTGACCGCTTCGGAAGCGGTGATCTGGATGCTTTCCAGGTTGTCGCACTCGATTTCGATGTAATCCACACCAAACTGGTAAACGCTGCCATTCACCTTAACAGGGCAATCCAGAAGGGATTTTTCCATATCCACGGAGGTGGGATTATAGGTTTGGTAGTCGTACCGGCCACCTTCGATGCCCGTATCCTGCAGCAAATTTGCCACAGCCCAGTCAGCGAAAAACTCATCCCCGGTGTAGGGCTTGCCCGTGGTGGGATTAGTGATCGCAAGTTCGCTCATGACTTTTTCAATTCCCACGAACCCGTTTTCGTCGTGCCGCACGAGCGCTTTGGTTGCATCTTCACCGAAACGGTCGAGGAAATAAACCATAAAGAGATAGCTCGCGCCGTAATGCGGACCGTTATCCCCGATTTCTCCACCCCAGTCGTTGAGCTGCATATCGGTGTTATCCATGTAAGACCAGTCAAAGCCGCCCGCGTCATATTCGTTCACGTGTTCAGCCAGCATCGAAAAGCCTTCATTGACCCAGGTTTCTTCGTTTCTATCCTGGTACCAGTGGATCATATGTTGAAATTCGTGAGCCATGGTGCCATAGATATAACTGTCACCGAGGTCGACATTATCAGAGCTGATCAGGAACATTTCATGCGCGTTCGAGTAAGGGTGCGCGTCCGGGTGCAGCTCGTCGGCGGAGGAAAAATAGCCTGCCAGGTTGCCCCCTAAATTTCCGGCGTAGAGAACGTAGAACCTTGGATCACCGTCCACACCCGGGTTCCATTCGCTGCCAAAAAACTCGCGGTTGGTCGGAATGATTTCCTTATCAAAGGTGTCAGCAAGTTCCTTCAAATCGCTTTGATCAAACCGCACGCCATTCTCGATCCAGAAATAAATATTGTCCCCAACGTAGCGCAAGGTCGCGTTGACCTGGAAATTATCATTTGTGTCCGTGTTGGTTGCCCAAAACTTCTTCTGATCGCCGACCGAGTAGGGAGCATCGGTGTCGATCAGTACATCCGGCACGTTGGGTTTTCCGCCCAACCTGGCTGCCAGATCGATGGGGTCATTGATCGGGACGGTATTCTGCTTGAGCTCTTCCAGGGTTTGCGAAGCCTTATCTTGCTGTGTTGGATCCAAAATCTGTGAACCTGGATCGACGAATGGGATGGGAGTGGCTTCAGTCTGGCTGAAGGGTGTTACCACCATCGGCATCGTGGTCGAAACGATTTTGCTGGAAAAAATGAAGGTTGCGCCAAGAATCATAAGGCACAAACACACCACGCATAAAACCAAAATGACAGCGATGACCAATATGGTCTTGGTTGAATTATTCACTATTACACTCACTATTCTGACTGTCGCTTGAATGCACAGCAGCCTGATAAGCATTTTACCCAATTTGGCAGCTTTTGCGAAATATAGAATCTAAGGTTGATTTGATCATGCTCTGCTTGGTAAACTCAGAAGGTAGAAAGTGCCAGGTGTTAGAATCACGTTATGACTGATGAAACTTCTCTGGATGTGTTGGTAAATCGGCTGCGCCTTCTGGTGCTGTTGGTTGCGATCTTATTGTTGGTGGTAGGCTCCTCGGTTGAGTTGGTCAATCCTCTGGATGGACTGCGCAAGTACACGCGGGGCGTAGAATTCGACTTCGTGGAGTGGGAGGTCGGCGCTCTTTTCAACAAGGCAGTCAGCGCATCTCTCAAACTTGAGCGGTTTCTGGACGATGAACAGCAGGCTGAGGTCGTTTACACCTGGCTGGCAGGAACGGAGGAGGTGATCACTCTCGAGCAAGACCTGATCACCGCTCAAAACGACTCTTCTCTTAATCGTGACAAAGTAGTTCAGGCAGTCAAATCCGAGCTTGACCAGGCAAAGGCGAACCAAGGCCGCCTTGCAAAGCTGGCAGAAGCTGTGCTGCAAAACCAGACGGAAGTTGTCCTGGCTAAGGCTGGGTTTGGGGTGGGTGGGCAGATCCTGCCGCCGGTGCTTTACCAGGTGTCTGATCTTCCGCTCAACCTGATCATCTCACCCCGGACAGAAATCAGGAATGAACTCAGCATCAGCCTTGATGCCGGTCTGGATGCGGTTGAAAAGGATGAAATTGAAACTGGAATCTATCAAGACTACGACCTCTCAGCCTTGATTGAGCCCGTTGGCGGGCTTGGGGCGTACCCCACGATGGTCATGCGCACCACCGATCTCAACTGGCTGGCTGAAACAGTTGCCCACGAGTGGATCCACAATTACCTGACTTTCTTCCCGCTTGGAATCCGATATTATTTGAACGATCAGATGCGGACGATCAACGAGACCACCGCCTCATTGGCAGGTAAGGAAATTGGTCTGGATCTGATCATTGCCTACTATCCCGAACGTACTCCGCGATATCATCTGCCGATGCCTGCCTATACCACCGTCCTCGCAGAAGGCGCGGAAACGCTTGACCCATTCGAATTCCGGGCAGAAATGCGCGAAACGCGGGTGCGGGTGGATGCGCTGTTGGCAAATGGGCAGGTGGATGAGGCGGAAAGGTATATGGAAGCCAGGAGAAAATTTTTCTGGGAGAATGGCCACCGCCTGCGGAAGATCAACCAGGCGTATTTCGCTTTCCACGGTTCTTATAATGACACACCGGGTGGTGGGGCTTCGGGGTCTGACCCGGTTGGACCCGAAGTTCAAGCTTTACGCACACAATACTCCAGTTTGAGCAATTTTCTCCAGGCGATCCGATCCGTGCGCAGTTTTGACCAACTTTTAGACTTGCTGGATTAGTTTCATGCCAGTTTATAAGCTATAGGGTTTACGACAATAGGGTTTACGAACCTGATGAGACATACGTTTCTAATTTATAATGGGGAGAACTAACAGCAAGAAGGGACGGCTTTACCAGCTATGCAATTTGGAGCTCCGCCTACCAATCCACTCCTGATCGTTATTTCCGGTCCTTCAGGGATCGGCAAAGACGCAGTGGTTGGTTTATTGCGAAAAACAAATCCTGACACACATTTCGTGATCACGATGAATTCGCGTCCTCCCAGACCGGATGAAGTGGATGGTCGGGATTACTTCTTTGTCTCACGCGAAACTTTTGAAGCTATGATCGAGGCGGATGAACTTTTGGAACACGCCAATGTCTATTCTGACTATAAAGGCATCCCCAAAGCGCAGGTTCGCGAAGCCCTTGCTTCGGGGAAGGATGTCATTATGCGGCTTGACGTGCAGGGCGCCATGACCATCCGCAGAATTTGCCCCGATGCGATCCTGATCTTTTTGACTGCCAGTTCGCGTGACGAATGGGTGAACCGGCTGCTTGAACGCCGCAGCGAGACCCCCGAAGAACTAGAACTCCGTTTTAATACCGCGGCACTTGAATTTGCCATGATGGATCAGTTTGACTATCTCGTTGTCAACTCTGACCAGCACCTCGACAAGACGATTGAGGATATCCAGGCGATTATCCGTGCCGAACACATGAGAACAACTCCACGCAAGGTAGATTTATGAGTGAACAAAACAAACCAGAGGCTGGCTCTGAGTTTCAATTCCAGCCAAATTCAACACGCCCGGAAGATTCTTTATCCGGACCTGAACGATTAAAGAGACGCCTGCAAATGCCAGGATTCCCCTGGCTTACTTACTCCTTTATGGCTATCACGGTCCTGTTTTATATTGCCCAGCAAATCGTGGAGCGGGTTTACGGGTTCGATCTGCTTTTTGCGCT
Organism: Anaerolineaceae bacterium UBA6133; assembly: GCA_002435825.1. GTDB lineage: Bacteria > Chloroflexota > Anaerolineae > Anaerolineales > Anaerolineaceae > Mesolinea. Next base: position 10,154 of record DIVL01000014.1, on the reverse strand, counting down.
CCTGGGGAAGATTAATGTCTTGATCCAGGCAGGACAGTTTTGGCGCTTGTTTACGCCAGCGCTGCTGCATTCCAATTTGATCCACCTGATGTTTAACGTGTATGCGTTGAGCATTCTCGGACGGCAGATAGAACCGTTCTATGGCAAGAGTCGCTTCATCCTGCTTTACGTGATTGGCGCATTCGGGGGAAATGTGCTTTCATTCGTACTGAGCGGTTTTAATTCGCTTGGTGCTTCCACGGCAATTTTTGCGCTGCTTGCTGCTGAGGCGGTCTTTATCTGGCAGAACCGCGAAGTGTTTGGCAAACAAAGCAAAAGTATTCTGATGAACCTCGGGTTTGTGTTGGTGCTCAATTTGTTCATTGGCATATCCCCAGGCAGTAACACGGACAATTGGGGCCATCTTGGAGGCTTGCTGGCAGGTTTCTTTTTTGCTTACATGGCAGGTCCTCTGCTGGTGGTTCGCCGGGTTGAGGCTGGATTGCGCCTGGAAGACAGCCGCCCAAAACAGCAAGTTTGGCTAGCTGCAGTGATAGTCCTGGTGGCTTTCATTGTAATCGCTGCGATTCCATTTCTCACCCGCTAAGCAGGTAAGCATGAAATTGCTCGATCGTATCCAGAAAATGGATGAAAAAATCTCTGCACGGCTTGTTTTGCACGAGGAAGATGATGTTGTGCACAAACTGGTTGCGCTTATTGGCCATAGTTGTGACTCCTGGTACTGGTTGATTGGACTGACCCTGGTTTGGTTTTTCACACGGGGACCCGTCCGTAACATTGCCATCCTGTGGGCGTTTGCGCTTGCCAGCCTGGCAGTGATCGTGCTCGGCATTAAATTCCTGCTGCGCCGTCCACGTCCTGAGGGTGAATGGGGCAGTATCTACCGTGTCACTGATCCACACTCCTTCCCTTCGGGGCATGCCGCTCGCGCGATGGCGATCGCCTTTTTGGCGCTGCAGTTTGAAAATCCGCTCTGGTTTATCTTGTTGCTCGCCTGGGCAATCCTGGTAGGGTATTCCAGGGTGGCATTGCGATTGCACTATTTTTCAGATGTCCTGGTCGGTTGGCTTATCGGCGCGTTAAGTGGTATTCTGGCGCTGAAATTTCTCCCGGTTCTTATCCAGAAATTGCCGTCAATTTTTCCATCCCTTGGCTGAATATTAAAATAAACTGACCCCAGGCTGAGGTCAGTCAAAAGCCAGTAGAAGTCCTTTACGCCAGGATTATTGCCCCAAAAGCAGGGACGGCAAGGTCGTTGACCTGCTGCTGCTCAATGATGACGTGTTTGTCGCTCAGTTGATCCTGCAGCTCGGAGCCGTCTTCGAAGGTATTGCCAGTGGCAAGGGTGAGTTTTACAGCCGCATCGGAATTATTCAGGATTACCAGCACACTGTCCAGTTCATCCCGGCGCAAGTAAGCTAGCAGACCGTCCTGGGCAAAAATAGGCTCGTAGGAGCCGGTGCGCAGGGCGGGGATGGCGTGGCGGATGGTGATGGTTTCTTTGATGGAGTTCCGCAGATCCACATTCCAATCTTCTTCGCGCCAGGTGAAACTCTTTCGGCAGAGGGGATCCCTGCCGCCATCCAGCCCGATTTCATCACCGTAATAAATGCTGGGAGCTCCGGGGTAGGTCAGCAGGAAGGTGTAGGCGAGCTTTAGTTTTCCAACGTTGCCCTTCATCAGGCTGAGGAAGCGGGGCATGTCGTGGCTGTCCAGCAAATTTAGCTGCGCATAGGAAAACTCTCGTGGGTAGAGTTCGAGCAATTCACTCGTGCGATGCGCAAATGCCTGGACATCCATGGGTTCGGGGTTATCCAACCCCATCATGCCCTCGGCGAGTTTGTGGTCTAATTTGTCACCGCCAAAAAAGCCAACAGCAGCGTGAGTCAACTGGTAATTCATCACGGCGTCAAACTTCTCGCCAGAATTGAGCCATTCCTGGGCTTCTGTTGGCACTTCGCCAACGATGTAGGCTTCGGGGTTGGCGGTCTTGACAACCTCTCTGAATTCCTCCCAGAAACCCGCGGTTTTTATTTCAAAGGGCACATCCAAGCGCCAGCCGTCGATGCCCTGATCGAGCCAATAGCGTGCAACGTCCATAATGTAGCGCCGAACGATTGGGTTTTCTGTGTTCAGCTTTGGCAAAGCAGCCAGGTTCCACCAGCATTCGTAATTGGGTTTGCCCTGGTAAGCATTCAGCGGGAAGCCGTGAACCTTGAACCACTCGATGTAGGGCGAATCCTGACCACTTTCAAGGATATGGTTAAAGGGGAAAAAACCTCTGCTGGCATGGTTGAAGACACCATCCAAGACGATGCGAATTCCGCGCTTATGGGCGGCATCAAGCAAAGTTCTAAGAGCTTCGTTCCCGCCCAAAAGCGGATCCACCGTGTAGTAGTCGTGTGTGTGGTACCGGTGATTTGAAGCAGATTGGAAGATTGGGTTGAAATAGATTGCGTTGATACCAAGGTCTTCCAGGTAATCCAACTTCTCATAGACCCCCATCAGGTCGCCACCTTTAAAGCCATGGACCGTAGGCATGCTATCCCATTTTTCAAAAAGACCCGGTTTGATCACCCGCGAACTCCACGCAAACCGATCGGGGAAGATTTGATAAAAGACTGCGTTTTTGACCCAGTCAGGTGTTCGGTTATTGTAGTCTGTCATGTGTCCTCGTATATGCACCCAGTTTAGTTGAGGTGCTTACTAATTATACACAAGTAAGGGTGTTTTGCCACTGGATTATCGAAGATATTACAACTTCTTAGTGGTTTCTTAGCAATGGGATTCGTTCCTTGTTTTTCAGGTTTTTATCTCAATAATGATTGTCTTCCTTTGTAATAAGAGAGGGTTGCAAGCTGGATTGTTTTGAATTATTCTTAATTTGGGAATGGTAAAGTCCCGGTGGGCTTCCTGGTCTTCAAAATCAGTGTCGGGTCGGTAAGAGCCGTCGTGGGTTCGACTCCCATCCATTCCCGTTTATTATGGGTAAAAATATGAAAAAGTTCAAACCTCTTTTGCTGCTTTTGCTTGGCATGCTTGTCGTTATTAATGCCTGCCAGGCGACGATTCCCTCGCCTACGGTTTTTCCAACGCGCACTCCCACTCCTCTACCCCCTGAGGCAACGCCTGTGCCGACAAACGTACCAACGCTCGTGGTGGATTTGCAGGCGCTGCAGGGAAAGGAAGTCAGAGTAGCTTATCCCTGGATCATGGACCAGAATAGGTTTACGCAGATGATCGACGATTTCAACCAGACCAATGCGTGGGGAATTCAGGCAGTTGCAGAGTCCTTCGGCAGCGATGATTCCATGTTTGAAGCGTTGAAGCAGGGAGGTCTGGACGCAGATGTCTTGATTGGAAAAACATATGATTTACTAAATCCACAAAACCAGATCGTGTTCCTGGATTTAAATGCTTATATCAACGACCCCACCTGGGGGGCATTGAACGCTTACCGCCAGGGTTCACCGTTTGAGGCTTTTGCACCCAAAGTGAACGAATCGGAGCCGCGTTATTTGCTGCCTTTGGCTTATGATGCGGGTTTGATCTACTATCGGACTGAGTGGGCAAAAGAGCTCGGTTTGGAATCGGTGCCGCTTGCGTGGGATGATTTTGTGAGCCAAATGCAGGTTGGATTGCGCTCGAACCTGACCGATAATGTCTATCTCAATAATGGCACGGGTGGTTTACTGCTTTCAAAATCGGTGCTCTCCGCACAAGGCTGGTATGCCGCTTTTGGCGGTACCTATTCGCTCGAAAACCAGGTTCTGAATCTGGATGATACTGCTCTTGACGCCTCCTTCCGAACCCTGAAACAGGCTTTTGGCGATGACACCTCCTGGGTCGGTCTGGACCCCACACCTTACCAGTATTTTGTCGATAAATATGCCCTTGCCTATGAAGGCACGCTGAGCGAACTCAACCAGCAGACGTATTACTTATCGGAAAAAAAGACAGCGCTCAATTGGGAAACCATCCCTTATCCGACAATTGACGGAAAGGGCTCGATCGCCCTGGAATCGATCAGTGTGGCAATCAACGCTGCTGATGCCGAGGCTGTACTGGCATCCTGGTTCTTCGTCCGATGGTTGCTGCAGCCTACACAGCAGGTCAGACTGGTTGACCTGAACGGTCTGTGGCCTGCCACCGGTCATCCTGCTTTGGTCGCGGCAGATTACGCCGCTTTTCACCCTGCCTGGTCATCTGCCCTGAAGGAGGGCGTTCGCCTTACGCTGGCACCTGAGTCAGCTTCATGGGGGATTAACCGCTACGTTTTACAGGATGCTTATCTGAGAGTTTATGGTCTTGAACCAGAGTATTTCTCGAGCATCATTGACGTACTCAAAAAGACCCTGGCTGATTACCCTGCGAGGCGACCTTGAGCGATCAGCCTGCAGTAAAGATTTATACCGACGGCGCTTGCTGGGGTAATCCCGGGCCGGGCGGTTGGGCGGCGATCCTTATAAGCCGAGGGCATAGAAAAGAAATCAGCGGCGCGGAGCAGCAAACTACCAACAACCGCATGGAAATTACCGCAGCGCTTGAGGGCTTGAGAGCGCTCAAAAGACCTACTTTTGTAAATTTGTTCACCGATTCCAGCTACCTGGTCAACGCCGCAACCGCATGGCTTCCGGGTTGGAAAGCCCGCGGCTGGCGGCGAAAAGATGGCGTTTTGCTGAATGCGGATCTATGGCAGGAGCTCGATCGCGAGATTGCAAAACATCAGATCAGCTGGACCTGGGTGAAGGGGCATGCAGGCAACCGTTACAACGAACGGGCGGATGAACTGGCGAATAAGGCTATCCGAAGGCTTGGTCATTGATCAGGCTGCGGGATATCCGATTTCAGCCAAAACAGCTCTCAGTTGTAGTTCTGTTGCCGGGGAGTCAAACTCCACAGTAACAGACTTGCCTGCGAGGTCTACATCAACCTTTTTGACGCCTTCGAGCGGTTGGAGTGCCTTTTGAATGTGCATTACGCAGTGGTTGCAGCTTATATTTGGAACAGAATAACAGATGGTATTCATGGTATTTCCTTTCGTTTAAACTGATTCTAGTAGAGACAAAATTAATGTCAACATCAAACCTTAACCAACAATTTTTGATTGAAGCCAAAGCCTTTCTCCTGGACATGGATGGCACTTTTTTCCTCGGTGATATCCTTTTGCCAGGTGCTCTGGAGCTGGTTAAACTTTTCAACCAACGTGGATTGCCTTTCAGCTTTCTATCCAACAACACCTCGCGCAGCAAGCTGGATTACATCCAAAAGCTGAAAGATTTGGGTGTTAAGGAGGAGGACGCGCGCGTTTATACCGCGGGAGATGCTACTATTGCTTATCTGAAAAAACACCACTCGGGCAGTAAGGTCTTCCTGTTGGGAACGCCCAGCCTGGCGGAGAGTTTCAGAGCAGCCGGGATTTCGTTGAGCGACAACCATCCGGACCTGGTTGTAATTGGTTATGACACCAGCCTGACCTATGCGCGCTTGAGCGTTTTTTGCAGCTTCGTGCGTCAGGGATTACCCTACATTGCCACCCATCCGGATGTAAACTGTCCAATGCCTGGAGGACCAGTGCCCGATATTGGTGCAATCATGAGCCTGGTGGAGGCTTCCACCGGACGCAAAGCCGACGTGGTGATTGGCAAGCCCAATCCGGGGATTGTGTATGCCCTGGCAGAGGAGTGGGGACTGGAGCCAAAGGAGATGGTGATGGTTGGCGACCGGCTCTACACGGACATCGCTCTCGGCGAAACCTCGGGGGTGCGCACCGTGCTTGTGCTGAGCGGTGAGACCAGGCGCGAAGACCTTGCAAATGCAAAAAATCAACCAGATCTGGTTTGCGAAAATTTGACAGACCTGACCTGGGATATAATAAATTAATCTACTATTTGGAGGAATTATGGAAGAAATTGGTGGTGCATTCGGTGAAATTGGTTTGCTCTGCATTATTTTCTTGGTTTCACGCCCGATTTTGCAAGCTGTGGTTGAGTCCTTGCGCAAGAGAGGAAAAACCTTGCCCACCTGGCTTAAAAAGACGTCTCAGTTTGTGACGAAAAACCATCGCTACGCCGGACTTGTGGCGTTGGTGGCGATCGCACTGCATTTTATTCTGCAATACTTAAATTATAATGTTGTACGTGTGGCGGGATTGATCGCTTTCCTGTTATTGGCAGTGCAGACCGTCCTGGGCTTTGGGCTGACCAGGCAAAAAGATAAAGAACGCCGCAAAAAGATGGCGCTATTGCACCGGGTGTTGGGAATTGCGATTGTGGTGGCGGTGCTTGTTCATCGTTTAGCTTAAGGGATTCAGTCCGGATTAGGTTGGATTGGTTTTTGGGTGGGGGCACGGTAGTGCGAAGCCTCCCCTTGCGGGATGCCGTGCCCTTACGCCGTTTGATTCCAGGAGAAGGATGACGTATGCGTCGCCTCTATACAGTTTGCTTTCTGGGAGGTGAAGGCTTGCGCCGACACACGATGCATATCAGCCCCCTTTATACACTCAAATGATCCACCGGACTGAACTTAATGTGAGCGATGGAAATTTAGCTGATATCCATCCGTTACACGGTACTCAGCCCTCAGGAGGGTAGGTAATAGGCCGCACACTGGGCACCCTCACTAAGTAAGACTTCGGTCCTAGCGCGGGCAGGTGGGGACAGGAGGGCAGGCAGGTAGGAAAAGACCCTCTTGCCTGCAAATATGGCGTGGTTGTATTAGAAAAATTGTGCTATCAACATTGCACATGAAGCGTATTGAGAAGGTGTTACAAGGGTGAAAGAGGAGACCGTAAGAGATTAAGATCAAAAAAGTCATTCGTGTGTTTTCAATTATTGCACAAACACACACTAATAATCTTGTGGCATGCCAGATACATCAACCTGTATATTGTCATATCAATCTTGTGAGCCAAAGAAAGGAATCCCAAATGCACACCAGTCACACCACGCAGCCAACAAATGAAGTACCACACGAATCAAAACAACATGAAGCAGCAAAGGACCATGGGGAACCCTATCAGAAGCTACTGTGGATGATTATTGTTTCGTTCATAGCGATGTATATTCTGATGTATGCAATGGTAGATAAGTTCGAAAATGTAATTCCCAATTTCAACCAATTTTATATGGCAGGATTAATGAGTTCTCCCATGCTGATTATTGAATTGTTGCTGATGGGAAAGATGTATCCTAACAAGAAACTTAATCGCCTACTGATTAGCCTTGGAGTCTTCCTGCTCGTGGTTTTTTTCCAGTTAATCCGAGGGCAAACTGCAATTGATGATAAACAATTTTTAAAATCGATGATTCCGCATCACGCTGGTGCCATCCTTATGGTTGAACAGAGTGAATTGAAGGACCCAGAAGTGATGCAGCTGGCGGAGGATATTTTGAAGGCCCAACAACAAGAAATCGATTTTATGAAAGCAAAAATCGAGGAGTTGGATAACAGGTAGTTCTAAATAAAGTATCTTTATCCACTAACCCAAAATGGCTCCTCCAAGCATGCCATGAATAAAGAAGCGTTGGATCGGCGTTTTTACCAGCTGATTTCACCAATGATGAGCGCACCTGCTGAAGGTAAGGCGCTTCCTGGATTATTCGTGAAATGGGTGAAATGGGGGTGAGAAAAACAAAAACACACCCCTAAATATGGTGTGTTTAACAAGAAAAACAGTGTCAATAGGAATATATGGTGGTACTCTGAGGCGACGATGGGATTTGCGTAGTGCCCGTTTTAGGGTAAACCCATGATGAGAGTTTTGCAGACTCTTGCCTTGCCATCTGGTCGGGTTGGTTGACACAACAACGCTGTTTCAATTGCGCAATAGCCGATTTATTCGACTTACGGAGATTTAAATAAAAAGAGGCGACGATGGGATTTGAACCCATGATGAGAGTTTTGCAGACTCTTGCCTTGCCACTTGGCCACGTCGCCGTAAAAACAAAGCTGATATCGCTTGCGGTATCAGCTTTGAAGTAAGCGGGCGATGAGGCTCGAACTCACGACCTTCTCCTTGGCAAGGAGACGTTCTACCAATTGAACTACACCCGCAGGTATTTTCTCAGCCTCTAGAGGACCGAAGTTCACAGATTTTAGCATATGCATTTTGAAATGTCAAATCAAATTTGGTAAGAAATTGTGAAGAGGTCAGCACACACAGAGATCAGTCCGTCCAGCATCTTTATAAAACCAGGAAACAACAGATATCCAATTTTGTATCACAATTTTTGTAAAAAAATACCCTGGAGGAATTCAAGTGAGCAATACAATCGATGATCTTAAAGCTGCCTTTGCCGGCGAGAGCAAGGCATTTCAAAAGTACACGGCCTATGCCAAAAAAGCAGCCGCAGACGGCTTCACCAATATCGCCAAGCATTTTGAAGCAACCGCGCAGAGCCACAAAGCCAGAGTGATGTTCGGCTATGCCGTGGCTGCCGAAAAAGTGCACGCAAGTCTTTACAAGAAGCCGCTCGAAGCCGTCCGGGAAGGCAAGGACCTTGAAATATCTGATTTTTATCTCTGCCCCAACTGCGGCTACATCGAACTCGGCACACGCCCGGAACGCTGCCCGATCTGCAACCTCAAAGGCGAGAAATTTTTACACTACCAGGCATGATTTGGGCTGAGAGTTACGATCTAAGCGCGCCTGCCGTCTTTGCGGTAGGCGCGCATGATTATTATCTTGGTGGGGTGATTGAACGGAGCAGGGTCAGCCGGGGCTTGTGCAACAATGCTTTCGGCATAACCAGTGACATCCTGCGGTACAGGAACCATTTCGACAAATTCCAGGTATCCATCAGCAGTTAATTTCCTAACGCTTTCCATCAACTCCGAACCAGGCAAAAACAGGGCGTTGTTGATTGCCACCAGCCAGCCTTCGTGGGAAATTAGCGGTCGGACTTTGTTGACCAGACCATGCCAGTTCTGCAGCAGATCCACCCTGCCGCGGCGTGTCTTCGAGAAAAGAGGCGCGTCCAGGATTACGCAGTCAAAAAGCTTCGACTGGCTCTTGAAACTGCCAACCATCGGATAGAAATCCTGGCTGAGGGTCTTCATTGCCCCGCTGAAGTGGTTCAGAGCCTGCGAACGCTTCGCCACTGCGAGAAAGTGGGGATTCAGATCGGTCTGAATAACCTCCCCCGCGCCCCCAGCCAATGCGGCGATGCCGAGCGCGCCAGTGTAGGCGAAGCAGTTCAAAACGCGCGCGTTGTTCATCTGCTGGCTGAGCCACAGGCGCAGATTGCGCGTGTCAGGATAGAAGCTGGCATCCTGGTTGAGCTTGAGATCCAGCGCGTAGTTCACGCCATTTTCTTCGATGCTGGTGGTCACTTGCTCACCGAGAATCAGCTCGCCCTGGCGTAGTTTGGCATCCTGAGCGTGGTGTTGTTTGAACAGGACGCTGTTCACCCCGGGCAAGGCTGCGGCAAAAAACTGCGCTATCGCCAGGTGCAATTCGCGCCGGGATGCCACTTCCCGATCACGGTCCGAGATAACCAGGGTTTGGGAGTAGAGGTCAACCGTCAGCCGCGGAAAGCCTTCATAGAAACCATTAAACAGTCGCATGGCGTTTGTGGTTTTGAGAGCAGGGTCTTTCAGTCGGAGCTCGAGGCACAGCTCGAGGGTTCTCCGCAAATCGGCAGGAATATCCTTCACTTCGCTATCCAATAATTTGCTCATCGTTTACAATTACTTTCGAACTAATCTTATCATCAGAGAGAACCCATGATCATCGAAAAATTCGCCCAATTCAACCCCATCATTCAAGCTTTGCTGGGCACAACTTTCACCTACGCAATGACCGCCCTTGGTGCTGCGGGGGTGTTCCTTGGCAAAGAGATCAACCGTAAGTGGCTGGATGCCATGATGGGTTTTGCGGCGGGCGTGATGATTGCCGCGAGTTACTTTTCACTGTTGGCTCCGGCGATCGACATGTCCCAAAGCCTGGGCGTGCCAGCCTGGTTTCCTGCTGTCACCGGTTTTCTGGCAGGCGGTGCCTTTCTTTTACTGGTGGATAAGCTCCTGCCGCATCTTCACCCGGGGGAAGATCAGCCTGAAGGCGTCAAAAGCTCGTGGCAGCGAAGTGTTCTCTTGGTTACGGCTATCACACTGCACAACATCCCGGAAGGATTGGCGGTGGGTGTGGCTTTTGG
>DIVL01000011.1 GCA_002435825.1 Anaerolineaceae bacterium UBA6133 | reverse complement strand
AACATTTTCTATTGAGGCACTACGAATCGTCCAACCTTGATGTTTCGGCAAGTGAGCGGGTTTAATGACCCGGTTTGCCAGATCATGAAGTTGGATAATATTGGAGTGGTGCTATTGTTTTATATTGGGCATTAAATCGTGCGCATGTACTGGCTGGAACCCGAACACCAGACGCTCTGCCCTGGTTCGATGCGGTACCAATCATCCTTTACCTCATAGACCGACACCACATCATCTTTAATTAGATTGCCAATGATTTTTTTGTTTCTGCCCGGACCTTCGCGTTTAAACAGGGCTTTGACAATGCATTGCGCTTTGAACAGGACCTTCTCAGATGGAGGTGAATCACCCAATCGCTGCAGATAGGTGCTCTTTCCCGAACACCACAACTGTGCGGTTGGATCCACGCGATACCAGCCATCATTTACCTCGTAGACGGACACCACGTCTCCCAGGTGCAGGTTCCCCACTACCTTATAGGTGGGTCCCGGACCGCTGCGCTTATAGAGTGCGCTCACTACGCACTTGGCCTTGAATAAAACCTTGTTTTCGGGGGGGAGAACATCCCCGGTTGGATTCCCAAAGTAGCGCAAAACATCCGCTTTTTCGCCATTCCAGCGGTTGTAATCCATGAAATGGCTCACCCCACCGATCGATTTGCAGCGGTCGCCTGTTTGGTGGATCAGATAAGAGCTCACTCCTTTGGGCAGATAGGGCGGACCGTCGTGCTCCTGGGTATAGAAAGGCGAAACATTAGGTTTACGATAAGTCGCCAGCCACCAATCCAGCGTTGGCAGATTATTTACAGATAGATAGGTATTCACCCAGGACGCCCGCGAGTACACCATTGGAAAGTACCCGGTCCTTGCCTTGCAAATATCCAGGCATTTTTGGGTTGTGGCAGTAATTCTGCTGCGTGTGTTGATACCCGCCACTTCCAGGTCGAGTGCGATGCGGTCGTGAGCAAAATTTGCCCTGCCATCCAGCATTTTAAAGAGCGAATCCATCTGCGCCAGGGCACTCTCCCCAAAGTACAGCACGTGATAGGCTATGCGCATTACGTTGATGCGCTTCATCTCATTCCAGTAATGGTTGAACATCGGATCGCTGTACCCCCAGGATATGCCTGCCCTGGCAGCGATAAACGTGACTTCCTCCGAGTGATTTTGCACTGCGGTGAAGTCCATCTTTTTGCTACCGTCCTGACTGGACTGGTATTTGCTGATGTCGATTCCAAATGCTCTGCTCATACTGCCTCCTGCTACAGGTCAACCTCCTCGTTTAACGAGAATAGTCAACCCATCCGTTGCAATATGAATGCCAGCTGGTATTAGGTAATAGGTGATAGCTGACAGGTGATGGGGAGGTGGCTTGTAACTGGGGTAAAAGAGAACGGAACCTGAGTCTCCCATATTAGTGACCTGAAGAGTTGTCACTATGAGTTTTTTGTCATTACAAACGTCTTTTGTGACACGAAGTGTACTATTTCGTAAGCAATCTAAACTCTGGTCAGTGCAAGTCTGATGGAAGAAAGTGAATCAAGCTCAGTTCAGCAATTGCCGTGAATCACCAGCAGGCCTTGAGAATGGGAGTTTAGATCGCTTCGTTCCTCGCGATGACAGAAAAACCGACATCTCTGTGGTCACGAATGCTAGCAAGTAATACCTTCAACAAAGGTTGGGTTCTGACTGTCACTGCGAACATCTCTTGTGAAGCAATCTAAGCTATGGTCAGTGCAAGTGTGATGGAAGGATCGGAAGATGTGTCTGTAACCGAGTTTTTTCTATCTGTTACTGCGAACCTCTTTTGTGAAGCAATCTAAACTCTGGTCAGTGCAAGTGTGATGGAAGAAAGTGAATCAAGCTCAGTTCAGCAATTGCCGTGAATCACCAGCAGGCCTTGAGAATGGGAGTTTAGATCGCTTCGTTCCTCGCGATGACAGAAAAACCGACATCTCTACAGTCACGAATGCTAGCAAGTGATACCTTCAACAAAGGTGGGTTTCTGACTGTCACTGCGAACATCTCTTGTGAAGCTATCTAAACTCTGGCACAATAAAACGCTGGATAACGTTCATTCCTTGGGAAGCATAGTTGGTTTAGGTGTCTTTGTGAACCGTTGAAAATTCTTGAGGTTGAGAATTTAGATTGCTTCGTTCCTCGCAAAGACAGACTCCAGGCTGATTGAAAGTTGGAAGTGAGAGACAGCTCGTAGGTGGCAGTGATTCCTACTAACGTTCTTCCAACCAGGCTTTGACCTTTGCTTTGCTGACCGGCAAACTATCCACCCGCAAGCCGATGGCGTTATAGACAGCGTTCGCGATTGCCGGCGGGGTAGGTACACAAACCAATTCTCCGATGCCCTTGGCCCCATAAGGTCCCTCTGAGGTCGGATCTTCCACGATCAGCGACTCCACCTTTGGGCTGTCTTTCATGCGTGGAATTTCATATCTTGCGATCCGGTCGCTAAGAATGATCCCTTTTTCTACTTTAAATTCTTCCATCACGCCATGCCCCACCCCCATGACCACGCCCCCTTCCACCTGAGACTGGAAGCCGAGTGGATTGATAACCCTGCCAGCATCACTCGCCGCAATCACCTGCAGAATTTCAATATCCCCACTTTCCGGATCGAGGCCGACCTTGACTGCCTGTGCCGCAAACCCATACGCCACATGGATTTTTCCCCCGATCTCGAGGGAATAAGTTTGAGGGGCAGAGTAGCGCACCTCCACGGTGGCTCCTTCAGGAGTCATTTCCAGCAGGTCATATACCTCCTGCCAACTGATCTGCTGATTGCCAGCGGTAATGGCTTCGGAATTAAACAGCATCTGGGAAGGCTCACATTCGATTTTTGCAGATAGCAAGTTCTCAATGCGCTTCCGCAACGCGAGCGCGGCAATTTTAACCGCATTGCCGGTCACATACGTCTGACGGCTGGCAGTTGTCGGTCCTCCATCCGGAGTCAGCGCCGTATCCATCAGGTACACGTTGATATTTTCTGGCGTGATCCCCAGCACCTCCGCGGCGATCAACTGCAGCGTAGTGTTCATCCCCTGCCCTACCTCGGAAGCTGCTGTCATAAGCTGCAGCCTGCCAGCTGGCAGAAGCCGCACGATCGCGCCGCTGCTATCATCAGTGCCAGTTCCCAGACCAGTATTTTTGAAGCCGGATGCCATCCCCCAGCAGGTGATCACTCTGCGCCCGTCAATTTCCTCTTCCTTTGGAGTCCAGGGATCAGAAATTCCGAGTTCTTCCAGTCGTTTTCCGACGGCTTCCAGGCACTCAGGCAGCCCAACACTTTCTTCCAGGCGGTGCCCGGTGTTGGTTTCAGATCCCTTGCGGAGCGCGTTTATCTTGCGCAACGCTAACGGGTCCATCCCAAGCTTTTCTGCCAGCATATCCATGGCCGATTCGATGCCAAACATCGCCTGCACCACCCCAAAACCCCTGAATGCCCCTGCGGGAGGGTTGTTGGTATACATCGCGTAACATTCCGAGAGGGTATTGGGAATGATGTATGGACCGCACGAATGGGTGGTTGCCCTGGTCATCACCGCAACGCCCAGTGAGGCATAAGCGCCTGTATCACCGTAAATTTCGGTCTTTGCAGCCAGCAATTCCCCGTTTTTCTTTGCGCCCAACTTTACCTTGGTCCACGTTGCGTGTCGTTTTGGGTGCACCATCATGCTTTCCCGCCGCGTGAACAGCAACTTGACCGGTTTGCCGGTTGCTTCTGCCAACAAGGCAGCATGAATCTGCCCGGCGATATCTTCCTTACCGCCGAAGGCGCCGCCGGTCTTCTGACCCCTGACGCGCACGCGTTCGGTTGCCAGACCCAGGGCTTCCGCGACCTGCCGGCGATCCTCATAGGGGATTTGAGAGCCTTCGTAAAGGTCCATGCCCCCATCTTCCCGCGGCACCGCGATCGAACACTCCGGTTCCATGAAAAGATGCTCCATAAATGGCGTGTAGAAAGTGTGCTCAACGATCACATCAGACTGTGCGAAACCCGCCTCCAGATCACCCTTGCCCACCTTTATTTTCTTGAGCAAATTCCCCTTCTCGTGCAACTGCTCCGCGTCCGGCTGGGCAGCCTGCATCGGGTCGCTTACCACTGGTCGGGGTTCAATGTTCCTTATGATGAGCGATATGGCCTCATCCGCGATTGCCTGTGTGTCCGCCGCCAAGATCGCAATCGCATCCCCCATGTACCTCACCCGCTCTCCAATGCCCACCAGGATCGGCCAATCATTTGAATAAACCCCATGCAGGCGTGCGTGCTTCAGGTCAGCCGCGGTCAACACTGCTCTGACCCCTTCCAGCTGAGATGCTTCGTTCACATTCAGCTCCCTCAAAATACCAGAGGGAGTGCCCGCTCGCAGCACGCGCGCAAATAGCATACCTTCAAATTGAAAATCGTCTGAGTATTTAGCTCCGCCAATAGCCTTCGCCACCGCGTCTGGTCGGATTATCGTTTTGCCCACATGGGTCAGGTCCTGCTTGCCCAGTGAGACTACCCTTGGCTGCACCGCTTCACCCATTCGCAGGGATTTCGCTGCCGCCTGGATAGCTGAAACGATGGCTTCGTAACTGCCACAGCGGCAGACTACCTCGTTCATCGCCTCACGGATCTCGCTCACACTTGGGTCGGGATTTTCGAGCAGCAGGGCGTGGGCACGCATCAACTGACCTGGTGTGCAGAAGCCACATTGGATTGCGCCGTGGGTGATGAAAGCCTCTTGCAGCGGATGCAAAGCGCGCAGGTCCTCACGTTCATGCTGGCGTTCAACTGGTCTGAGTGCGCGTAACCCTTCAATGGTGAGGATCGACTTTCCATGGGCTTTGCTTGCGCGAGTGATGCAGGATCGAACCGGCTTGCCATCCATCAGCACCGTGCAAATGCCGCAGCGTCCTTCACCGCAGCCCACCTTGGTACCTGTCAGTCCCAATCTTAGGCGCAGTAAATCACTGAGCTTTTCGCCTGGTACTTCGTCCAATGAATAGCTAATGCCATTAACGTTGATCTCGAGCATAATGCCCTCTCAGGTGAGTTTCAAAGTATTATAAAGGACTTGTTAAAAGATTGCCCAAACCTTGCGATTTTTGATATTCTGTGAGAACAATTCACCCTGTACAAACCCTCGACACGCAAAATAACCTGTGGAATAATTTTTCTTATGAAACGTAGAATCCCTCAGCAAAAAAGTAACAAACTATTGCCCATCTATCTGGTTGGAGCGCTTGTGGTGCTGGTAGTTGGTTTCATGATCTACCGTGGCATCCGCAAGGAGAGCGGGAACCCTATTCTCCTGTCCGCGTCCGACGTGCCGCGTATCAGCGCAGCAGACGCAATAACGGCTGTCAGGGAGCAGGGTGCCATCCTGGTAGATACCCGTACTGCATCTCAATATGAAGCCAGCCACGCTTGGGGAAGTGTCAGTATGCCCTTCGCTGAAATCGAATCCTGGGTTGACACCCTTGATAAAGACGCCTGGTACATCCTCTATTGCACCTGACCGGCTGAAAACACGAGCGCCGGTGCGGCGTTCATCATGTTGAAAGATGGCTATCGGAAGGTTGAAGCAGTACTTGGGGGCTATGAGGCTCTGATCTCTGCGGGCTACCCCACCGAACCATAAACTTAAAATTCCGAAGTCTGTACGAAGGGGATTCACTCCTCCAGCCAATACCCATCCCAGCCAGAGTCGGATGGATTAAAGACCATCCGTACGAAGTTTGCCCCGTACGGAGGGGGTTCACTCCCACCGCTAACACCCATTCCGACCATTGAGCCGGATGGACTAAAGCCCATCCGCAATAAAACTTTCCAAATATAGGTGGGATTATGCTCCTGCCCTGGTTCTTTCCTAACAGGGTTCAATCTGGCTTTTCTTTATGAAAATTCAACAAAAAAAACGGACCCGTTTGAACAGATCCGTTCCCGTTTTTTCCCCAACAATGGAATTTCCAGCTTAAGGCATTTTGGAATGGTTGATGAGTTCGATGCGTTCTTTTTCCAGGCGCTTCTTGAGGGTAATAAGGCGCAGGATATAGGCGCCAAGGAGTCCGAAAATCACCAGGTAGCCAGCAATAAAGTAGGCAAGGTTAGTCATCCTGCACCTCTCCAAATTCGAGGGCTTCGGTTTGTGCCCTGAGGGTTTCAAGCTCGGATTCGCGCGCTGCCAGAACAGACCGATGCCAGAGCAAAGCTGCAAACAGGACGGTGAAGGCAACAATGCTGGCAGCCATGGTCTGGTACATGGCAGGAGTCATAGCCATGTCGCCAGTGTCAGCGCCAAAGATGGTAGGGTGAATCGTGCGCAGTAAACGCGAAGAAAAGAAGGTGAGCGGCACGCTGGCAAAGCCAATGATGGCATAGACAGCACCAAACCGGGCACGCTTTTCGGGGTTGTCCACCCCGCGCCGTAACAGCAGGTAGCCGATATAAGTAAAGGCCATGATGGTCATGGTCGTCAGGCGCGGATCCCATGTCCACCAAGTATTCCAAATAGGCTTTGCCCAGATCATGCCGCTAAAGGTAGCAATCGCCGTGAAAAGCAGGCCAATCTCTACTGCAGAAAATGCAAGGAAGTCGTACTTGAGCTGCTTCTTGTTGAGGTAAAAGATGCCGCAAACCGCTGCAACCAGGAACGCCAGCATGCCAACCCAGGCAGAACTGACATGAAAGTAGAACACTTTTTGGACGATGCCCATGTTAACCTCGATGGGGGCGTAAAACATCACCATGGCAAAAGCAGCCAGAACCAGGAGGAGGGCTATGAAACTGAGAAGTTTTAGATTTTTATTCGCGAATGACATATTCAAACACCAAAATAGAGACTGTAGTGACAATGATACCGTAAGCCGCAAGTAAAACAAACCAAACTTGCACATCCAAAAGTGGAGCACCAGCAAGTATACCACCGGCGGCTTTGACGACTGCCATGTTGACAGGCATCAGGATGGGAAAGAGCAAAATGGGTAAGAGTAGGTCGCGCATACGAGTCTGCACGGTCATGCCGGCGATGAGCGTGCCAGCAGCGCTGTAACACCACGCGCCAAGTACTAAAACCAGGATGAAACCTGCATTAAACAGGGATTGGTTATAGAGCAGGGAGTAGATGGGCAGGATCAGGACGCTGACGAAAAGCATCACGAACCAATTGGTGAGCATCTTGCCAAAGTAGATTGCCGAAACATCCGGCACTGCCATCACCAGCGCGTCAAAACAGCCCTGGTCCTGCTCAGCGGTGAAGGAACGGTTGAGACCGAGCGTGCCGGCAAAGACAATCACAACCCAGATGATTCCGGAGGCAATCTCGGCCCGATTAACTGGGGAAATTTCAATGGCATAGTTGAAGATAAAGAGAGTCAGGATGGCAAAAGCAAACATGGCAGTAAGCATGTCTTTGCTGCGCCATTCCTGCAGCAGGTCTTTCCAGACCAGGGTGCGGACTGAGTGGAACCAATCTTTCATGCCGCCACCTTCTGCTGCCCTGAAACGGGCTTGGCAAGTCTTTCTGTCAGCCAGGTTTCGAGATTGTCAAGCGAGAGGCTTTCGTTTGAAAGCTCCTCAGCAATGCGACCCCTGGCAAGGAAAGCGAAACGACTGCTGATGGGCAGGGCATGGGAGAGATCGTGGGTGGTCATAATAACCATGTGACCCTGCTGTTTCTGCTCGAGCATGAGTTGATTGAAAACCTGGCTGCCCTGCAGGTCGAGACCGGTGTAGGGTTCGTCCAGCAGCAGTATGCGGGGGTTATGCAGCAGCGCGCGGGCGATGGTGAGGCGCTGCTTCATGCCGCGCGAGTAGGCTCTGACCGGTTTAGCGGCAAAACGCTGCATTCCAACTTGCGCCAATGCGGCCTCTAGGGCGGCATTATCATCCGAGACCTGGTAAAGACGGGCGTAAAAGCGCAAGTTTTCGATGCCGGTGAGGTATTCATAGAGGAACGGTTGATGCATCACCAGGCCAATGTCATGACGCGCATGTGACTCAGCGTAGTCAATCTGCTGGTTGTTTAGCCAGATGGAGCCGCGTTCGGGCTTAAGTAGTCCGGCAAGGACCCTCAGCAGGGTGGTTTTGCCTGCGCCGTTGCGACCAAGCAAGCAGAGCAGCTCACCCCGCCTTACTTCCAGGTCGAGCACGTCCAGCACGCGATGCTGACCAAATGATTTAGATACCTGCCGAATCGCGAGGGTCATGAACGAGGTTGCTCCAGCGTGGGTTGATCGTCGTCGCCAAGTTGCAGGGATTTCCACGGCAAGGTGGCTGCCAGAGCCGCGCCCAGAACCATCATAAGCGCACCAATCCACATGAAGTTGACCAGGGGATTATCAGAAGCCTGGATGGTGACATAACCCATCATGCTGCTATAGTCCAAAAGCAGCGTATAGAAATCCCCACGCAGATTAGACTGCTTGTCGGGGATACTGACGTACTGACCGCGGGTTTCATAAAGGTGTTGCCCGGGATAGAGCTTACCGATAACCTTGCCGTCTTTCCAAAGGACAAGTTCTGCTTCAATGGTCAGATATTCAGGGTTTTCGTACTCCGTGGTGAGTTGGACAAATTCCACATGGTAGGAACGGAGAGGCATTTTGTCGCCGGGGATCATGGTGCCCTGGATACTTCCTGCGAGACCTTCCATACCCACGATGCCAAGGGCGATGAGGAGAACACCAGCGTGGACAAACCATGCGCCATGGCGCGCGCGCTGACTCCACCAACGCTTGCCTGCCTCACGCGGAGATTTGCAATCGCGCAGGGTAAGAGCGAGCATGAGGAGCAAACCAAAACCAACCACAAAGAGCACCATCAGCGCCAGCCAGGATTTTGTCAGCAAGAAAAATGACACAACTATCAGTACCAAACTCAGGATGAGGGGAATTCGGGCAGTTTTACCTAATTGCCTGACCGCGTTAACCGTCCAGGCACTAAGCGGACAAACTGCCATCAGGACAGCCAAAAGGATGAAAAGGGGCGTCGCGGCTTTATCAAAGAAAGTTCGATCCAGCCCAATCTGAGTGCCAGTGAGCGCGCCAGTGATGAGGGGGTAAGCCAGACCATAGAAACACACGATCGTGAGAGAGATCAGGATGACGTTAGTATAGAGGAAGGCTGCATCGCGGGTGACCAAAGATGTGAGCTCCCAACCTGAATGGAGGTGACGCCAGCGCCAGGCAAGCAAGGCAACGGAAACCACAAAAAGGGTCAGCGTCAGAAGCGTAAGGGGAAGGGAAATCTTACTCTCCCCAAAGGCATGTACAGAATTGAGTAAGCCAGCACGGGTGATGAGAATGCTGAATATGACCAACATGTAGGTCAGGAGAATCAGGACAAAGTTGAATCTCTTGAAGATTTTTCGCTGCTTCTGCAGCAGGAGACTGTGCAGCAAACCAGTGCTGGTGAGCCAGGGCAGGAGCGAGGCTGTCTCAACCGGATCCCATGCCCAGTAGCCGCCCCAGCCTAATACATCGTAGGACCACCAGCTGCCCAGGACGATACCTGCGGTCAGCAGGATCCAGCCGGAGAGCAGCCAGAGGCGGGTCTCGCCAAGCAAACCCTCATCAGATTCACCCCTGATCAGGTAGGAGATGGCGACCGAAAAGGGGATAAGGAAGAGAGCAAAACCGAAGTAAAGGATGGGCGGATGGATAACCATACCCCAGTGGCGCAGGAGAGGGTTCAGCCCAAAACCAGAAATTCCGCTATAAACGGTTGCCCCCGTGGCAGGTGAAAAAACGCCTTCAAGAATGCCCCCGGATTCCGTAAGCCAAACACGTGTAAATGGATTTTCTGCGAAGAGGGAAAGCGCGCCAAAAAAGAGCAGGTTTAGAGCCGTAAACAGAAAAGACCAGCTGTCCTGAATTTGACGGCGGACATGCAGCGAGATGAAGAAGACCAGATTGAGGGTCCAACCCCAGAAAAAGAGGGACCCTGCCTGACCGCCCCAGATTGCTGTCATTTTCAGGATGGTAGGCATGACTGAATTCACCACAGAGACAACATAGGAGATGGAGTAATCCTGCAGCACTTGCATCGCCATCAGAGTAAGCACACTCAGGGTATGCAGTCCAAACGAAATGCTTGCCAGCGTGATGGTTGATTTTGTCAGAATAGTCTGGCGTTTGATGAGCTGGTAGATGGTGAGAATGACAGCAATGAGCATCGCCAGAATGGAAGCAACAAAGGAAATTAGACCGAGGTAGAACATATTAACCTTTTCAGATGGATCAGTTGCCGACCTGGTTTGGCAGGGCGGATTCGTATTTTGAGGGGCATTTTAGCAACAGCTCTTTTGCCTGGAAAAACCCGTTGGCATCGAGGGAACCTGAGACGATAGCCTGGGCTTCATGCTTCAGGAGGTCTGGCTTCACGCCATTGTAGTGGATAGTGATGCGCGGCAGGGTTGGGTCTGCAGCGGCTTTTTCCAGGACCAAGGCCATTCCCCCCATCTCATTGATGACCTTATGATCACCGGGAATCTGGGCAACCTCGAAGGTGAGGTCAAGGGTTTGAGGGTCATAAACGATCGTATCACCCAGCACGACACCAGACATGCGAACATTACGACCCGTCAAATCAGTCTCTCCGCCCTGGAGCTCGGATACTGTCAGGAAATATTGGGTGCTTGATTGAGTAGTGGCGATCAGTAGAGCGATCAGGGCAACTGCAATCACCAGCACTGCAATGGTGGTTTTCCGATTTGTTTTTTTCAAAGAAGATCCTCTTTTTTTTGTATCTATTCTAACGTATTAACCAATGGTCTTAATTTATAGCTGAAGTTGATTTATTAGCTTCAATAATAAATTTCCTTCAAGGAGTCCAACGCGTGTCCATTGTTAATATTTTCACACATTGACAGTTTACACGATATAATTATAATTATCTTTGTAATATTTTTTTGCTTTCCGCATTTTAACAACCTCTAAGGAGTAAACTGAATGAAGAAAAAAAGCTTTTTCCTACTGATTGCTGTTTTTGCAGCAGCGCTTTTGGTGTGGGTAGGCTGCACAACGTTGCAAGCTACTGATGCCGCAGCGGTATCTATTGAGGACGTCACTGCCAAATGGGAAGGATCAGGTCACGCTGACATGACTTCCGAAGCCTTCAATCATTGGAACGAAGATGATCCGGCAGAAGTTCCTGCGCGCTGCGCAGTATGCCATAGCAGCTCTGGTTTCCGCGATTATATCGGGGCCGATGGCTCCGCAGCCGGCTCAGTTGAGATGGCTGGAAAAATCCAGGATCCTGTCAACTGCCTTGCCTGCCACAGTACGGCAGCACACGAACTGGATTCTGTGATGTTCCCATCTGGTGTGGAATTAACCGGAACTGACTCATCCTCAGTCTGCATGACCTGTCACGGTGGTATGGGATCGGGCGTGTCAGTTGCAGGTGTTACCAGCGACAAGGCGGAAGACGAACCGATTGGCGATCAGGCAATCATCGGCAACCACTATTTCGCAGCAGCTGCAGTACGCGCTGGCTCAGATGGCGGCAATGGATTTGAGTACGAAGGCAAAACCTATGTTGGTACCTTCACTCACGCTCCCGGCGTGGAGACTTGCACCACCTGTCACGATCCTCACTCGCTGCACGCACGCGAACCTGAAAACTCAGACACAAATCTTTGCCAGACCTGCCACTCCAATGTAACTGGCTATCAAGAATACAAGACTGTCTCCATGTCCAAAGTTGATTACGATGGCGATGGAGCTGTTGAGAGCATGTACGATGAAATCGAAGGCATGAAAGTCTTGCTGCATCAGGCGATGAGCCAGTATTCAGCGAATGTCGGTGATGGAACCATGTTTGGTTTCTATGGAGATGTATATCCTTATTCATTCATCGACACTAACAAAGACGGTCAGATTACAGAAGACGAAGCCATCTTCCCGAACCAGTACAAACTGTTTACACCTCGTCTGCTGAAGGCTGCCTATAACTACATGTTCACTGTCAAAGAACCCGGCGCCTATATTCACAACGGCCAGTATGTGCTTCAGTTGATGTATGATTCAATCGAAGATCTCTCTGCTATAAGCGGCGTGACCACAACCGACCTGACGCGACCATAGGCAGATCGAAAGGAAAATGGATAATCCCATGAAATCTGCAACGAGAAGGGTCATCTTTTACATCATTTACTTCGTCTTGCTGCTTTTGCCGGCAGTCGCGATGATGATTGTCTGGATTCCACGTGACATCATCGTCAATGTATCGGTTCTACTGGGCTTCATCGGGCTGGCATTGGCTGGTCTCCAGTTGGTTCCCATCGCAAAAATGAACTGGTTGGCAGACGCGCTGGACATGGACAGAGTCTACAGTTCGCATCACATCCTTTCGATTTTTTCGATTGTGCTGGTGCTGCTTCACCCGGTGATTCTGCTGATTACTGATAAGGTCTTTCGGACCGGTTTTACCCTGACCGCAGGCTGGATTGGTCTGGCTGGATTGGTATTGATCGGCCTGACATCGGCCCTGCGAAAAAAAATCAAACTAGGCTATTTGCCCTGGTTGGGATTGCACAATCTCTTGACAGCGCTCATTCTGGTTTTTGGTCTCTGGCACATGTTCAAGGTCAACTATTACATGGAGATCCCGCTCGTAAAGTGGGTTTGGTTCATCGAAATAGCGATCTGGGCTTTGTTGATCATCTACATCCGCGTCCTTCATCCAATCGAGGTTGGTAAGAAGGCCTTCAAAGTCGAGTCAGTGGAAGCAGAACCAAATGCAGTTTACACCCTCAACCTGCTGCCCGATGGTCACGCAGGCATTCCTTTCAAGGCTGGGCAAATTGCCTGGATCAGCACCGGCAATAGCCCGTGGGTCTTGAGCCGCAATCCCTTTAGCTTTGCGGGCTCTGACGTTGCACCCGATGGACGTGTTCGCTTTGCGATCAAAGAAGCGGGTGACTTCACCAGCGCCATCAAAGACCTCAAGCCGGGAGACCGGGTGTTCGTGGATGGTCCTTACGGACAATTCAACCTGCAAAATGAAGACACGCACAAGGGTATTGTCTTGCTTGCAGGTGGTATTGGCGTGGCGCCAGTCATGTCGATCGTAAACACCCTGGCAGACACAAATGACAAGCGCCCGGTATATGTATTTTATGGAGATTACAACGAAGATACCGCTCTGTACCAGGACGAGTTTGCTGCCGCTACAGAGAAGATCAATCTGAAATTCTTCACTGTACTTGAAAAACCATTGCACGAAGACCACCCTTACCCCGGTTACATCACATCTGATCTGATGGCGAGCGTTCTTCCGGAAAATTACAAGGACCTGTTCTACTTCGTATGCGGTCCGGAGCCAATGCTAAAGGCGATGGAGAAGAATTTCCTCAAGCTTGGGATTGCACAGAGTAACGTGTTCTTGGGTGTCAAATCGAGTCAGGTTCACATCGAAAACTTCGAGATGGCATAGTCAAATTATTTACTAAAAATACCGCGAGAATTCGCGGTATTTTTTTGCCTGCAATTTTGACCTGGAAGGATGATTTTTGACTATAAATCAAAATCCCGGGCAAGGATGCAGAATTTCATCTGGGCTAGGATTTTGGGCTGATTTTTTGGCACTGGAGAGACCTCCGGTTAGTATACCCATCTACCATCTCCCTCGCAGGGAGAATCTGTCTGATAACTTAGATTTTTCATCCTCCAATTGGAAGGTTTAATTCAATAAACAGAACTTAGTCTTTCATTTCGGGGGTTTATTTTGCTCTATGGAGGATATCTCCAATCCATATGCGCCTATCATTTACGAACCGCCCGATAACATCATACACCAAGTAAGGCTAATTTGTCATTTTGAGACTTTAGCTATTTGTTATATCATCTATGCGCATTATAAACGGCGTGCTGGGTCTGATTCCGCATTGCCACGGGTGCCTAACTGTGCCCATGGGCACAGTCTTGATGTAGTGGATTGTTAACTGGCGGCATGTGTGTCCTGGTGTTTTGTGAGAAGTTGTTAGCAAAGCAAGTAAGACTCAATGGTCTCTTGGTCAGATTGGGCCAATGATGAGTAATTGATTGGGGAAATCGTGTGTCAAGATTATAAGGTTCTAACTGTTGTTTAGGGTGATTGTTTACACTTTTTCCTCCAAACATATCATCTCGGATCGTAGAGGAAACCCCGTGTTTGCAATGGTGGCGGGTAACCACGGGGGGTTACCCCTACGTCTGGGGGTTTAAAGGAGAGGTGGCTTTCGTAGGGGCATACCCTTGGGCACCACCCTGTAAGGGTCGTGTCTGCCCAGAAGACTGTAAACGATCACCCCGCATAATGTGTAAACAATCATACCTGTCTACACACCTTGACCCCTTCCATCACACACACAGACGGAACGGTACAAGACCGTTCCCTACGACAAAAATTACAATTCCGGTAAACCATCTTTCGCAGGGAAGGAGCTTGACCCCTTCCGCGTTATGGCCAAACGGAACGGTGCGAGACCGTTCCCTACAATGGACTTGTGGCAATTAAGGGCTGTGTCTGCCCTGAAGACGGTAAACAATCACGCCGCATAATGTGTAAACAATCATCCCTATCTGGACAATATTCCAGGTCAAAATCCTCAAGCGGTCAATCCGGCGCGAAACCTGGATAGAGGACAAAAAATTCCAGCCATGGGGATGGCTGGATCTGATTTGTGCTTTAGGCTCTCTGAGCGCTACTTCAGGCTTTCAAGGCGCTGCTTCATTGCCGCCGTCAGCATCTCCATGCGAGCGACCAGCTGCCGGGCTTCCTCGCGGTCCACATCCCCCAGCAGGGCATCGGCAATCGATCCGGGCTTGTTATCGGCCGGCAGGTCTTCAATGCCATTCAGCAACCGGCGCAGGCTGCGGGCGGATTTGGTGGTAGGGTCAAGGGGAATGCGGGCTTTGCGCCCAGTCTCATTTCCTGACTGGCGCTCCAGGAAGGCATGCACATCCTGGTAGGTGCGTCCTTCGTGGCTGGCGTAGAAATCGACCGCATCCGACCAAAGCGCGCGATTATACTGCATGATTTCCCGCAAGACGCGCTCAGGCATCTCTGACTTATCTGCTATCTCGAGTTCCTTCTCATCCAGCTCAAAGAATTTCATCAGCCTGCCGTAATAGGTGCGCTCTAATTGCAGGGTTCTCTGCAGCATATCCTTGGTACCGTCATCAAGGCGCACATCCGCAACACGGCGGAAGAAGTCCGATTCGGTCTCATCTTCGACAGGATGGATCTGGTGTGATTCGAGCACCAGGCGGGCGGCGGCACGAGCTTTTCCGACCGGGGTAAGCGCTTTGTACGCCATGTTCTCAGCAATTTGCTTCTCAGTCGTCGGTTGATTGTCAATCAATGCCAGTACGTAAGGTTCAGTGGTTTGACCCTCAAGCACGGACTTGATTGCAGTTGCCCAGAAACGACGTTCGCCGGTCAGCATCTTGAATACGTCGTGTCCATTTTCGTTGATTACCTGCCCCGTGACCGGCTTAATCTGACCGGTGTCGTGCAAAGAATCACCCAATGCAGTAAGCTCAGAGATTTCCTGTGCGACCAGGCGATCATTGCGGGCTAATTCGAACCAGTTTCGGACTACCTCATTCCAGGCTATTTTGCCGGAATAGAAATCCTTGCGGAGTGCGAGAGGGAGAATCATGCGCGCCTGGAAGCGGTCAGGTCGAATCATGGACAGGGGTACGCGATAGACACTCTGACGGTGATTGACCATCTTTGGTGTATCTGGGTTGTAATCATCCTGCGTTTCAGCGCTGGCATTAAAAGCATCTGATGTGACATTGATCAGGGTGTCAAAGCGGGGTTTTTCGGTTTTTGCCATGGTTTCTCCTCAAGTAGTAAAGCCGGCTCAGGACTAAGCAGCAAACTGTGCCCATGGGCACATTAGGCAGCTCCGAGTTTGCCCAAAACGGCATCGACCAGGTTGGAAAGGCAGCGATAAGCCTGTGACTTCTCCGGGCAGTACGAGAAAACGTCATAACCTGCTGTGGTAGCGGCAGATATATCCGCCAGATCTTTGACGTAGGGCAATAGAATATGTCCATACATGCGTTCCATATCTTCAATCACGTCGCGCGACTGTCGCCTGATCATCCTGAAACGCGAAGGGATAATGCCGAGCACTTCGAGGTCGGGGTTGGTGGTTTTGCGCACTTTTTCTACCATGCGCAGAATGTCTGCCAAGCCGATCAGGCTCAGCCCATCCGGTTCGATCGGTATCAAAACGTGGCTGCTGGCCACCAGGGAATTCATGGGCAGCATGCCGGCTGAGGGCGGATTGTCGATGATGATGTGGGAATAGTCATCCCGGATAGGTTCCAGGAAATACGTCAGCTGAAAGTCGGGTTCGTCGCGTCCCTTTAGCGCATTTTCCAGGCCTTCCATCCTGGCTTTGTTGGTGCGGAAAAGTTTTACTTTCTCACTGCGATTGCGTGGGATCAGGGAATCCACAATCAGCGATTCGCTGGCCCCGTAACCGTTTTCAAGCGCCTGGGGATAATTATTCTCTGCGGTGATAGTAGGAATAAACTTGTCATCGAAGCCCCCACCCATGGCAGTGATCGTTGCCGAAAGCTGATCATCCATATCGATCAGCAGGACCGGTTTGCTGCCGGGTTTGCGTGAACCGTGGGTTGCCAGTCCAGCAGCCAAGTTGATGCTGATAGTTGATTTGCCAACACCCCCCTTACGATTGATCAGAGATATAATTGCCATTGGACCCTCATCCGATTCCTGTCATAATGATGTACCTTTCTATTTTACATTAGTTTTTCATTTTTACAAGCCGGTCTTGTTTTCTGAATCTTTTTTTCTTCCACTTTATCGAACTAAGCTATAATAATTAAGTACTTGACTTAACTCTGTGCAAGTGCTAAGCTACAAACAACAAATGATACGGTGGTGAAGATGTTAACCAGCTCTGATTTTTTGCATGCCCAATTCCTTGAAAACCCTTTCAGGCGTTATATTGATACACGCTTCTTCTATCCCAACCTGGCTGAGCAGCGCAAGGTGCTGGAGGTGGCTCATGGTTTCATTGCAGACCAAAAAGATCCCTCCAAGAACCTAGGTGTGATTGCTGGTCCAAGCGGAGGTGGAAAGAGCATGCTGGCAATGAAGCTGGCTGAAACTCGCTTTGCTTTTGAGCAAAGAGGCCAAGTGTTGGGGCTCTATATGAACACCAATACCCTCACAGAGCCCCGTCACTTTTTGATGGCTGTAATCGAAACCCTTTCACTGCCCTCCTCCAGGTCAAACGCGAATCGGATCGAGAGCATTTTTGAGCGCTTGGAAAGCAGCGAGGACCAGCTTTTGATCGTACTGGACGGTCCTCCAATTGACCAGGATTACCTCAACCAGATGCTGGCCTGGTCGGTGGAGCATAATAAAAAAATCAAGACCATTATCTTCCTGCAGGATATCAACAACAACACCAGCAACATTGGCTCGCTGAACCAATTCCTGGGACTCTATGTACCGTTTCGTGCTCCGGAAGTGGTTGAAGTGGCTTCCCTGCTCTATGCGCGCATGATGTCGGCCGGTCATCCGGATCCGATGAAGTTGATCCCTGAGGAAATCATGTTCAAGCTTGCCGAACAATCAAATGGCTCGTTGAGTGAAGCCCTACACCTGGGCAGTGAACATCTGGAGAACTTGCTCGAGGAGCAAAAAGGCAGTCTCAGGATGGGTATGTTCCCCTTCCGTTCGGGAGCTGTCGAGTAGGATTAGTGTTTTTTAACCGGAAATGACCGGTGCAATAAAAATGAATGAAAACAGCTGGACTGAGATCTTAGAATCCTTGGCTGGGCTGGAAAACGATCAGCTTCAGGGATTGTTAGATTCTTGCAAACTCAGTTACGACGGCAATTTCACGATCAATGCCGAAGAATCGATTTATTCCGGTCTGTGTCAGTACTATCCCCTCATCGAAACCCTTATCCAGGATAAAACCGGCAAACATTTTCGCCTAAATCTGGAACAAAGTGTGCCCATGGGCACAGATTCAGCCTCTGTTCGGGTGGAAATCGCTGCCTCGAACGTGACGGATGCGATCCTGAAACCAGATTCCATTGCTGCGGTGCCCTCTTATCTCCTGCGCTTTGTCCCTTATGTCGGTTCCTCAGCAGTGCTGATCGCCACTGCCCTGCGCCAGGCATTCTATCGAACCTCACGCGAGCACGGCGCTGATCAACTTTATCCGCGCCAGGATGATACCGTCACGATCAATGTCCAGTCTCTGCTCAAGACCCTCGGAAATGTCATCAGTCGCGCGAAATTTTTCCGAATCTTTCAGCAGGGTGATATGGACTGGTTCGTCCAAAGGGCTGAGCCAAAACACCGCGTCTCTGAGGGGCGCATCCAGCGCGAACCCAACACCTACCACTATCGCGGCTTGGTCCTTACCCCCGGTGACGCGCAGGACCTCTATAACTGGCTGCTTGCCCAGGGTCTCTCGCTTGATCCGCTCGGCGTGCTTTCCAAAGCCATCGCCATCCCCCGGGACCAAATCCTTGCCTTCCCATATCGCCTGCCAAGTGAAAAGGAATCCTCCCTCTTCACCGAGCCAGCCAGCGTGCACCAGGTGGTCAGCCTTGCCCTCGCACCAAAATTGATGGACCCAACTTTGGCTGGATTGTGCGACCGATTGGCGAGCCACCTGATACGCCCGGAAAGCTTCCTGGCGATACCGTGGTACTGGTTCCAGCAGGTTTTGCCCGAACTGGGCGATGACCTCGGGGTGCTATACCTGATGTGCAAGAATTGCTGCTATGTGGACTGGGCGCGCGGCAAGGACCGCAACACCTTCTGGGTGCCCGGCGGACTGCCCACCCTGCAAGGCTGGATCCGATCTGAAACGCTTCCCAAACGCATCCCCCACGCCACGCAAAGTAAACGAGGTCGCCCAAAATCTACCAAGATCAGCCCCGATTCCGCCTACACCAGGCAGTGGCGGCAGGCAAACCGCGATCTCGCCAGCCAGTACCTCTGCCGGCAGGACACGCGCAGCAGCGAGACCGGCACAGATTGGCAGCTGCGGGTTTCTGAGGTGCAGCTAACAGCCGCGGATGAATCCTTGAAACAAGCCTTATATGCCTTCCTGTTCGCCCCTCCCGACCCGGTAAGCTCGGAATTGCTCAGCACTTATGCCTCCGGCGCGCAATGGCAGCGTGCTATGTTGAGCAACGCGGAAGCCAATCCAGACCAATTATGTCATTTTGAGACCCTGGTAGAAGCAGGAATATGTCAGAATGAGACTTTGGCTCCAGAAGATATATGTCATTTTGATACGCTCGTGGATGGGCTAAATTATTATTTTGAGACTCTCATTGAGGCGGGAATTTGTCAGTTTGACACGATAATTAAGATACTAAATAAACTAAAATATGCTCCCTTTTTCAAGCAAGAAACCATCCCAACCAAAATAACTGCTCAGGCGGATGGTTCGGATTTTGAGGGTGTTGATGAACCTGCTAATGATCTGGAAAAAGATTGGGATTACGGCAAACTACTGCGTGGGATCAACCCTGAATTGAAGAAAAGGATTCAGAAGTTGGGGCTTGAAAAGAAATTCCTGGCCTGGCTGATCACAGGTAGTCTGAACCCTGAGATCCACAGTCCGCTTAGCTTTGCGATTGCCGTCACGCTTGAGAATCAGCAGAGTCTGGCAGGACCCGCCGCCCGATTGGCATACCTGCAGGCAGGTGAGCTGAGCAGGCTTCTTAAGAAAACCATGCGCCGGATGGAACAAAATTACCTGGGACCCCTGATGAATATTGGCGCTGGAAGTGAAGATCTTGAGTCCCTGCTGCAGCCTGTGGCGGATAGCCAGGAGCGCCTGAAGCTCCTCCGCCGCCTGGCAGATGCTCTGGGCTAGGAATCCTAACCCCCTTTCCTGATATTGTACATATTGCGCCTGCCTTACGGTAGGTCTTGACTGGTTAAGAAGCTTGTCAGAATTATGATCTTCTGGGAGAACGAGATTCCATTTACCCTTCCCGCCTGCCGAAGGGTAGGGGTTTTAGGACGTTGTCAGCTGGATTGCCAGCAGCGAAAAACAAGTAAGGTTTGCATATTTCAGGTAATTGGATGTAAATCTACAATTATATGCGCGTAGCCATTGCAGAAATATGGAATGTTGAGCGCTATACAAGCAAATAGGGGAGACGAGATGGCTTTTGAGGAAAATAAACTAAACCTTGTTATGCGCGTAGCCATTAACGTCGTACATAGCTGCTTGAGTAGAGGATGCGGTGATGGATTTATTATGAAATAGTATTGCGCGTAGCCATTATACATGTTATGAAGAAGAGATGGTATTTTGAAATGAAGAGCGTGAGATCGTTATAGAAACCAGTAAAACGATTATGGCTGGGTAATCTGAATTTTTCAGGTAAATCCTTAAGCAGGGTGGGGGAGTGAAGCAAAAAGGGGTTTACCAGAGCAGTATATAGTGCGCGTAGCCAACAACCAAACGAATGATAGACTAAGTAAAAGAAGTTACAAGAGGCGACTACGATGAGGGATTATCCCAATAAGCACAAAATCTGATCTATGGCACACCCCAAAGCGTAATACAACCGGAGCTTGTAAAGATCAGCATTTTACCGTCAGAAGAAAAGTTCAAATTATTTGACCATGCATCAGCAACATTTATATCAGAAATAGGAATCGAGCTTCTTGTTTCCAGATCCCACACGAGCAGTTTACCATCGTATGTGATTCCCACGAGAAGTTTCTCATCTGGTGACATGGCCAAACCCACCAAAAAATCGTCAACGGGCAATTCGAATTTAAGGCTTCTGCTTGGGATTTCCCAGAAAATGATCTTTCCATTCAGATAGCTGAATGCGGAATTTGTTAATGTCGTGAACGACACGTTTGTGTTGTAGCCAACGCTCCCAACCAGATTGCCAATTTTAAGTCCCGTGGCACATTCCCATAAAATGATCGATTGCCCAACAGAAAGAATATATTGTCCATCCTCAGAGAAGATAATCTCATGAACGTTTTCAGTATGCCCAGTTAATTTATATAAAATCTCTCCACTGGATATGTCAATAACAATCGGTGTGGTTGTTCCGGGATTGGTCCGGACAACCAGCTTTGTCCCATCTGGAGAAATTGCCAGAATTACTAACTCCCTGTAAGCCTTCAAGGGTATTTCGTTAATTAAGTTCAATCCTTCAAGCTCAAAGATACGGATGAGGTTGAGTTCCTCAACCCGGGCTATCTTTTGCTTATCAGGGAAAAGCGTAAATCCGGAGGAATCGAATTCAATTTTTGAATTCAGATCACCGTTAGTTATGTCCCACTCCTGAATTTTGTCTCGTGAGATGGTAAGAAGCGTGTCCTTACTTGGTTGCTGAGGATAAATCGCCCCGATGTATTCATGATCTTCCAGAACGCGGTACGATTCCGGTTCAAGGATATTGAGTGTAGTCAGTTTATCGTCTTTATGTAAGCTGATCTCGTTTTCATCCGACGGTGAGAGGCGCATCCGACAGTAACCTCCACAGTTTACTGGGATGGAAGAAGTAATCTTCCCAGATTGAACATCCCAGGTTAGGAGGAGGTCTTGTTTTGTTATTGCCAGGATGGATTGACCGGAATTTGAGAAGGCAAAGTCAACAATATCGCCTTGGTTTATGCTGGCGAACAGATCTCTAAGGTTCCTTCCAGTGGTAGCGTCAAAAAGCTTAATGAAACGACCATCTCCACGAGAAGCAAGTAAAGAACCGTCTGGAGAGAACGCCAATTCAGAGACATAGACATTGTGACCTGTAGCTGAGAAGCGTTCCAGGTTGCTTTGCAGGTTCCAAACGCGGATGGTATTGTCTTTCCATGAACCAGCTGAAGCAAGCAGATTACCATCGGGTGAAAAAACCAGGCCAGCAACTTCATATGTGTGAGCTCTATAAGTCTTGATCACCTTCCTTGAAGTAAGATCCCAGATTGTGACTTTTCCGCTCGAAGAATCACCTCCCGTTGCGAGAAATCGTCCATTGTTTGAAACTGCAAAGGTCAATAAGGACGTCTCACCGC
Organism: Anaerolineaceae bacterium UBA6133; assembly: GCA_002435825.1. Classification (GTDB taxonomy): domain Bacteria; phylum Chloroflexota; class Anaerolineae; order Anaerolineales; family Anaerolineaceae; genus Mesolinea. Next base: position 5,069 of record DIVL01000011.1, on the reverse strand, counting down.
TATCAAAGGTGTCTGTTTTTTCAAATGTCTCCATGTGGGTCGTCAACATTTTTTCGGACAATGTGCTAAGGGAGACTGATCATATTTTCGTGTTGGCTTTTCCTCATGAACTCTATCGGACTTAAGTAACCCAGACGTTTCTGTGCCCTCGAAGGATTGTAAAAAGTCTCAATGTATTCAAATATCCTAACTCTGGCCTCCTCTCTGCTCAAACAGGGTTGCTGGTGGATAATCTCTTTCTTCAGAATGGAGAAGAAGCTCTCGCTCCATGCGTTGTCACCTGGTTTCCCCACGTCTGAGAAACTGAGTTGTAAACCATAAGCACTGATCTGAGCCATAACTTCCTTAGCCGTGTACTGACTGCCGCGGTCACTGTGAAAAATGATCCCTTTCGGTATCTGCCAGCGACCTTGAGTTGATGCCATGGCTTTCAAAACAATGTCAGCTGTCTTGCGAGATTGTTGAGCGTAGCCCAACACAACATTCGTCCAGACGTCAAGGATCTGGCACAGATACTCGTTGCCTTCAGGCGTTGAGATTTGACTGATATCGCTGGCCAGAACTTGAAACGCTTGGGTGATTTTCAAGCCCTTGACCAGGTTCTTCAATTCAAGACCTCTGGCTTTGCGACTGTCGGTTGTTCCTTTCGATCGTCTCTTACAATGACTGGACACCCATTTGTGCTCGTCCATAATGGCTTTGACCTTGCCGAAGGACGCTTTGCCACCCTCCAGCCGGATCACACCGCACACCCTTTCGGCACCATAATGTCCTTTACCCTTCTTATGGAATACTCTGTCGACTGTTTTTACCAGCGCGTTCCGCCGCGCTTCCCGCTTTGAACGTTCTTCCAGCCAGGTGTAGTAGCCAGAACGTGATACGCCGGTGGCTTTGGCCCACTTCGCTTTTGAACTACCCTTCTGCGCTTCCATGAATGCGTACTTCTTGTCATGCGTCAGCGTTGGTGTTTCGCGAAGTAGGCCGATGCTTTTTTTAGGATTTCGTTCTCTTCTTCCAACTCTGCGATCCGCTTTCGCATCCGGCGCACCTCCTCAAGTTGGACGGCCTCTTCTGTCTTTTCACCGGTCTGACTGTATTTCTTCCTCCAACGATACAGCATACTTGGACTGATCCCAAGGTCGTCTACCACCGATTGGACCGTCCGCTCTGCGTTGTAACTCAACTGGACTGCGCGTTTCTTGAATTCTTCATCATATTCTTTGCGTTTGCTTATCATCTCGTTTCTCCTTGACTTGATTCCCTTGTCAAGTTGTCCGAAATTCTATCAGAGACCCGGATTATGAGATAAGCATAACAGCAGACGTCTGGCTACAAGCAGACCCACCTTTCTCACATCAGACAGGTAAAACTGTCTCCCCTTTATTCCTTCAAACGCGGCAGATAATCGCCGGGAAGAGATATTAGGAATATACTATCTAATCATAGCCGTAACCAGAAGGGTCGAAATGTCAACATCTACATTCCTCATCAGAAATGAAACCCCTGAAGATTACTCCGTGATTAGTGAAGTGACTATTGAGGCGTTTCGCCCCCTGGGCTTTGATACCCTGAACGAACCTTGCGTGATTGAGGCTCTGCGGGCTGCTGGCGCGCTCACGATCTCACTGACCGCTGAAATTGATCGTCGCGTGATTGGTCACATCGCTTTTTCTCCCGCAACCATTTCCGACGGAACTCCCGACTGGTATGCGCTTGGACCTGTTTCTGTGCTGCCTGAGTATCAAAGGACGGGGATTGGCAGAGCCCTCATTTGGACTGGTCTTGAGCGCCTTAAGACGATGGGTGCACGGGGCTGCTGCCTGGTGGGTCATCCGAGGTATTATGGCAAGGTCGGATTCATCAACCCGACGGGTTTTTCTTACGAAGGTGTACCTCCAGAGTTTTTCTTTGCCATTTCCTTTGACGGGCAATATCCTCAGGGCGCAGTTACCTTCCATGAAGGCTTCAAAGCCGAAGCTTCCCCCAACAGCTGATGTGAGGACCCTGTGCAGACTAAGTTTCGAAGCAGCTAAGAGGGCTGCAGTGAGCTGAATTCCCCTGGGGAGTGGTGGGGGAAATGTAAGCGCATGATTGCCATCGGGCAAGGGTATAATCAGAGTATCACAAGAACACTGGAGGTTTTCAATGGATTATGCCTTGATCATGGCAGGTGGTGCTGGTACGCGTTTGTGGCCGCTGAGCCGTGAGCATCTCCCAAAACCCGCTCTTCGTCTTTATGGCGATCAAAGTATGTTTGAAATTGCAGTCGAGAGGCTCCTGCCTTTGTTTTCACCAGAACAGATCCTGGTGGTAGCCAGCGCTGATCACAACCAGGTCTTGCATGAGCAAGTCCCATCCATTCCTGAAGCGAATTTTATTATCGAGCCGGAAGGGCGCGGTACTGCCCCAGCGATTGGGTTGGCAGCTATTCACCTGGAAGCGCGCGATCCCGATGCCACCATGGCCGTGCTGACGGCAGACCACATCATTGGCAAGCCGGATGTCTTCCGCTCGGTTATCAGCTCAGCATTGGCGTTTGCCAAGGATGGATACCTCGTCACTCTCGGCATCAAACCCACCTGGCCAGCAACATCCTATGGTTACATTGAGCAGGCAGACCTGATGGGGGAGAAACTTGGTTTCAAGGCCTACACCGCGGAGCGCTTTGTGGAAAAGCCGAATGTCCAAAATGCGCAAAGAATGTTGAATTTAGGCAAGTACTCGTGGAACAGCGGAATGTTCATCTGGCAAGTGGATCGCATCATGGGGGAGTTCAGGTGGCAGATGCCGGATCTGTATGCACGCTTGATGCGCATAGCCGAAACAATCGGCACTGAGCAATATGATCCAGTTCTGTGCGAATTGTGGCCAGGCATTGACAAACAGACGATTGACTACGGCATCATGGAGAACGCCAAACGAGTGATCGTGTTGCCAGCGGATATGGATTGGTTGGATGTAGGCACCTGGAACAGCCTCAAGACGGTACTCGTCTCGGATGAGAAGGGCAACAGTAGAAGCGGCGAAGTGGTGCTGTGGGATTCAGAGAATTCGATGGTCATCGGCGGTAAGCGACTGGTGGCTGGGATTGGACTGGAAAACATGATCATTGTGGATACGCCAGACGCTCTCCTGGTGTGCGACATGGCTCACGCGGGAGAGGTGAAGGCTTTAGTAGAGCATCTGAAGGAGATCGGGCGGCAGGATCTGGCGTAGGATTAGTTAAACAGGTGATAGCTCGTAGCTGGTAGAGTCGGTCATCGTGCTCGAAGAGTATGGCGTCGGAAATTAATCACCTACCTGAGTCTCGATATAGCCAACCCACCGGATAGGTTATTAATGGGGGGTAGGCTTTTTAAAGAATCCTCAAATGCCAACAATCTTTTTCGCTAACCCACCGTGCGCTTTGCTCAGGATGACGATATTTACAAGGATATCGAGACGTAACTTATGGCGTCAAAGGATTGTATGCCCATCAAAGGTTGCGACGATCCAGCGGATTTTACCGCTACCGCGCTTTACGTACCTTGAGTTCATAGAGCTCTTCCACTGCCAGCGCGACTTTGGTCACCGAAGCATCACGCGTGGTGGGATAGACAAAGTAGGTATCATCCAGGGTGCTGACATCTATGCAGTCCATTTTCTTATCAATGTAGTTGTACTCAATATGGATCGAGTACAAAGAGGGTACTGTCTTCACGACCTCGAATTTTTCACCCAGATGCTCGCCGCGCAGGATGATCCCATCTATGTTGTGCCGCAACCAGCCTGTGCCCATCTGAACAAAACCATCACTATTGGGCAGGGAGTCCACCAGGACTTCGCCGTCCAGGTAATAGGTGCCGGCTTCAACCTCGCATCGGACATTTGCCCGCTCCCATTCATACCAATCAGGAGGATGGGGGAATTCCGTGTCGCCTTCAGCAGCTTGGAGTTGACCATACTCGGTTAATTGCCAGTGTTTGCCACAGGACTCGCAAAAAATTTCACTTCCCTTGCTGTTCATGCGGTACTCCGTCTGGCAGTGGGGGCACTGGTAAAGCACACGGTGCAATCCTTCAGCGCGATCGGGTGCGTCCTGAATGACCTTATTTTCGAATTGCCAGGCGAAGTCATCATACTCGAAACTTTGTTCAACACGCTGCTGAATGGCTTTTGCGTCGAGCGTCTCAACTTCCTGCTGGGTGAGCAGCAGTTTTAGTTCGGTGGTGGTGGGAACCCCGCGGTTGGTTTGGTTCCAAGAGGGCTCGTTGATGTGATGCCCGTGTGAAATCAGCGTGACGACCGGAACCTTCAAAAAGCGTATCATTTTTCCCAGTGATTCTGGCAACACCGCGTCCGTGCCGATCAGGGAATAACGCGCTTCAGGGTAATAGGCGATAATTTGTTTCTGTTTGATCAATTTGACTGTTTGGCGAATGAGCTCGAGGTCATTGACGAATTTTCGCTTGGCAATACAGCCGACCTGGCGCATGATCCACTCACGCCCGATGAAGCCATCAAGTGCGACAACATAGTTGGCGCGCTTTGGGAAGATGGCAGCGGTCATGACTTTAAAGTCAAAAAAACTGTTATGGTTGCACATCAACAAATAAGGGGGCTTGACGCCCTGCAAATCGCGGGAAAAGCGGGTTTTATGCTTCCAGACGTCAGGATAGCTGAGTGCCCAGGCAACTGGAGTCAGATATCTGGCCTGAGGCTTGACTTCTTTGAAGAAGTCATAGCGCGGGAAGTCGGCGATTTTTGTTGTCGCCAGCTTCTGGTTGTAGTTCCCCATGACATTGTCGGTAAAAGTGCCCATTAATTAACTCTCCGTGGTGGGTTCGCCGCCGTCCGTCCGGAGACCCAGGATATGTAAGTATTAACTTGTTAACCGTGGAAAAGTTACAAGTCTTTAATATTACAAATATTTTACCCGAAGTTGATCGTATCTGAGAACGGGAAAGGCTTTACGATCCTGGCAATCAAAGGGAAATACGCCCCACTCCCTTTTGGGTATTTTGGGGGAAACCACGTCAATTAATTAGCTTGGGTGTTGTACTGAGCGTAGTGCCTCAATAGAAAATGTT
>DIVL01000003.1 GCA_002435825.1 Anaerolineaceae bacterium UBA6133 | reverse complement strand
CATCGCAGCAAGGAATTCGATACGCTTTTCCGTCGCACTGCTGAGGGGATGCAAAAAGTCTATCTGACCCAAAACCGCGTTTTCCAACCACCTGCTTCAGGCTCCGGCATGCAGGAAGCCGCCATGCGCAACCTCGTCCAGAAGGACGTTCTCGTTTGTGTCAATGGCGCCTTTGCAGACCGCTGGTACAAGGTGGCGCTTGCCAATGGCAAACAGGCAGATAAACTGGATGCCACCTGGGGCGAAGCCCATACTCCCGACATGTTGCGGGATGCTCTCAAAGCCAAACACTATGAGGCTGTTGCGATCGTCCATAATGAAACCTCAACGGGTGTTGAAAACCCACTCAAAGACCTGGCTGCCGTGGTGCACAAAGATAGCCCGGATACCCTCGTTTTGGCTGATGCCGTTTCTTCCCTGGGTGGCGTCAAAATCGAGACAGATGCCTGGGGTTTGGATTTTGTCTTGACCTCCTCACAGAAATGCCTGGCACTGCCCCCTGGCATGTCCTTCGCGGCTGTCTCCGATCGTGCCATGAAAAAAGCCGAAACCGTTGAAAACCGCGGCTGGTATTTTGACCTGCTCCTCTATGAAAAGCACCGTCTTAAGGATAGCACCGCCATGACCCCATCCATGGCGATCATCTACGGGCTTGACAGGCAGCTTGAGAGGATCTTTGCCGAGGGGCTCGAGAATCGCTTTGCACGCCATGCTGCCATGGGTGAACGCGTACGTGCCTGGGCGTTGGATCATGACATGCCCACGCTTGCCAAACCTGAGTACTGCTCCAAGACTGTCTCAACCATTCAAAACACCCTTGGGATGGATATCAGCGCGCTAAATGCATTTCTGATGACGCGTGGCATGCGCATCGCCAATGGTTATGGCGATCTCAAGAACAAGACCTTCCGCATCGCACACATGGGCGAGACCACTATGGATGATGTCAATGCCCTCCTGGTAGCCATGGAAGAGTTCCTCAAACAAGCTTAATTTTGAATTCTTATCATGGTCAACGCCTGGTGTGATGTAAAATTACACATCAGGCGTTTTTTATTGGAGCAAATTTTATGACAGATACTTTCGATGTGACAATTGAAAAGCTGGTTTTTGGAGGTGAAGGGATGGGTCGCCTGCCGGATGGGCGGGCTGTCTTTGTGCCCTTCGTCCTGTCTGGTGAGGTTGTCCGCCTGCGCCTGGTCGAAGAAAAACCCCATTTTGCCCGCGCCCTTCCAACGGAAATCCTCGAGCCTTCTTCGGAGCGGATCGAGCCAAGGTGCCCCCATTTTGGAAAGTGCGGTGGCTGCCACTACCAACATATGCCATACGAAAAACAGCTTGAGGTCAAACTGGCAGTTCTGAAAGATCAACTTGTGCGTATTGGCGGCATACAAAACTCGCCTGTCACTGGCATCACCCCCTCTGGTGCGACGTGGAATTACCGCAATCACGTCCAATTCCACGTTTGTGAGGATGGCAGGCTGGGATATAAAGACATTACAGGTTCCGAGGTTCTACCGATCCGGGAGTGCCATCTCCCCCAGGCTGAGATCAATACCACCTGGTCACAAATTGAACTGGAACCCGGCTCAGGCATCCAGCGCCTCAGCCTGCGCCAGGATAGCTTTGATGAGGTCATGCTCCTCCTGGAAGGCACGGAGGAACTGGCACCTGAAATGAGCCTTGACCTGCCAGTCTCAGCCTGCTACCTTGCCCAGAATGGCAGCACCGTCACACTCGCAGGTGATGACGCGCTGACCTTCCAGGTAAAAGATAAGGTGCTGCGTGTATCCCCTGAATCATTTTTTCAGGTCAACACCGCACAGACTGAAAAGATGGTCGACTTTGTCTGCGCTCACCTTCCCCAGAATAGACAGCTCGAGATACTGGAGCTCTACAGCGGCGTCGGGTTGTTCAGCAGCTTTCTGGCACCGCATGCCAGCCATCTGACGGCGGTTGAGAGCGCACTATCTTCCTGCTACGATTTTGCCATCAACATGGATTCTTTTAACAATGTCAGCTTGTACGAAGGTGCTGTTGAGCAGGTCCTGTCGGCGCTGATTGGGCAGTTGGAACAGCCAGATCTGGTCTTGCTGGATCCTCCCCGGGCAGGTCTGCATCCCAAGGCGCGCGAGGCACTGCTGAAACTGGGTAGCCCTCAGATCATCTACATCAGTTGCGATCCAAGCACCCTGGCACGCGACTTGAAAAGCCTTTGTGCAGCAGGCTATAAGCTGGTGGACGTGCATGCCTTTGACATGTTCCCACAAACCTATCACGTTGAGTGCGTGGTATTGATGTCAAGGGTGTAAGCCTTGAATTTACTGACTTTCCGAGGTTATATCTAAATTGACAACTCGACCGAAAGTGTGTTTTTGCGTTTGAGGGAATATTTTAATTAAACAAGTGAACTGGGTTAAGTGGATAGGACAGATAATTGTGCTAGGTTGAGAAGTTAGAATAGATAACGATATAAAAAGTAGGTGTATTTATGAAATTCGAGTTAAATGAGTATAAATGTAAATTCCGGTGAAATCGCACACACATTCCGGACTTATTCGCACAGTGAAAAAAGAAAAATAACTGGCTAAAAGTATTCTACCCTAAGTGTGCGAAATGGTGCGGAATCCTCTAATCTTTCTTTGGGAATCTCCAAGCAGTGAGAGTCAATAAGCATTATGAACCGTGCGGTCAAGGATGGCATCTGCCAGAGTGGGATCCGGGAATCTGGAATGCCAATCGG
>DIVL01000007.1 GCA_002435825.1 Anaerolineaceae bacterium UBA6133 | reverse complement strand
CTAGATGTACGTCCAATCCGCCATCGCGTCTTTGATGGTTCGCAATTGATGAACCGACGGCGGATTGAAGGCACGATACCTTCATCCATCACATTGTTCACGGTGCCCTCAATCACGCCCTACTTACCGCGCGTGCAGTACTTGCACCCACCGCAATAAAAATGGGAAAACAGCTTGCGTAAATAAGGCAACGAAGATCATTCCATTTAGTGATAAACTAAGAGAGAATCAACAAGTTTAACGGAGACAAAACATGGATATTTTACATCTTGTCGATCGCCTCGAAGAACTTTTCAACAATAGCAAACCCATCCCGCTTTCGCGAAATGTCGTAGTGGATGAAAATTCCTTTATGGATATCATCGACCAGATGCGCATTTCCATCCCGGACGAAATTAAAAAAGCCCAACAAGTGATCGCCCAAAAGGATCGCATCCTGGCACAGGCACAGGAAGAAGCCAATCGCACCGTCGCTCTGGCACGCGAAAAGAGCGAAAAAATGGTCGAAAAATCCGAAGTCTATCAAGCAGCCCAGGTCAAAATCGAGCAGCTTACTGAACAGGCTCGCAAAGAATCAGCACAAAACCAGGAAGAAGCTGACAGGTATGTTGTGGAGACCCTCAGCGGGCTGGAGCGCGAGCTGAAGCATGTCCTTCAGCAGGTTCAGAATGGAATCAAGAGCCTGTTGCCTGGATCCGAAGACAGCAAGTAAGCCTAAATCTATTCGTTATCCGCTGGCACATCCTCTTTTTTGGATGTGCCTTTCTTTTTGCCTGGGGCTCGTAGTTTGAGAGCACGACTGAAGGTCAGTTCGCCATCAAATGCGTGCGCCAGAACTTCGTCCATATGCTCAACAAACACGATGTTCATCTGATCAAGCGCTTGCTGGGGGACGTCCACCAGATCCTTTTCGTTACGGGCGGGCAGAAGCACCGTCTTGATGCCTGCGCGGTTGGCAGCCAGAACCTTTTCGCGCACACCGCCGATCGGTAGTACTCTCCCACGCAGGGTAATCTCGCCCGTCATCGCCACGTCATGTTTGACCGGCATGCAAAGCACCGCGGAAGCCAGGGCGGTTGCCAGCGTGATACCCGCGCTGGGTCCGTCTTTGGGGATGGATCCTTCAGGAACGTGCACATGGATGTCCACATCCTCAAAAAAGTCCTCGGGGATTTTGAATACAACTTCTTTTGACTTCAGGTAGCTCAACGCTGCCTGGGCAGACTCCTGCATGATATCGCCAATCTGACCGGTGATCTGCAAGTTACCTTTACCGCTGATAACCAGCACCTCAATCGGCATGATCTCGCCGCCGTTTTCGGTCCAGGCAATGGCTGTCGCCATCCCTATTTCATCTTTTGCTTCGGCAGTCATCGGGAAGAATTCAACCGGACCAAGCAGCTTCTGAACCAGCTCCGGATCCACCTCGTGTTCAAAAGCTTCACCTTCAGCTTTCTTGATCGCCAACTTGCGCAAAACGCTGCCGATTTGGCGTTCAAAGTTCCTGACGCCTGCCTCGTAGGTGTAACTGTTGATGATCAACCTCAAGGCTTCATCAGAAATGGCGATCTGCTCTTCATCCAGTCCGTTTTCCAACATCTGCTCAGGGATCAGGAATTGCCGCGCGATGGTCAGTTTTTCCTCTTCGATGTAGCCCGGGAATTCAATCAATTCCATGCGGTCCAGCAAGGCTGGCGGAATAGTTGCGACAGTGTTGGCGGTAGTAATAAAGAACACCTTCGAGAGGTCGTAAGGGACTTCAAGGTAGTGATCGGAAAAACTGAAGTTCTGCTCCGGATCGAGCACTTCCAGCAGAGCGGCAGCAGGGTCACCCTGAAAATCAGCGTTGAGCTTGTCGACCTCATCCAGCATAAAGAGCGGATTGACGACCTTAGCTTTTGCCATGGTCTGCAGGATGCGTCCTGGTAAAGCACCTATGTAGGTTCTGCGATGCCCGCGGATTTCAGCCTCGTCGTGCACACCACCCAGCGAAAGGCGGATAAACTTGCGGTCCATGACTTCAGCAATGGATTTGCCCATGGAGGTTTTACCGGTTCCCGGGGGACCAACGAAACAAAGGATGGGCTGGCGGTCTTTTTTTGGCTTCAAGCTGCGCACAGCCAGGAATTCAAGCACCCGGTCTTTGGCACGTTTTAAACCGTAATGATTGCGGTCCAGAACTTCACGAGCACGCTTGAGGTCGAGGTTATCAACCGTGCTTTCCGTCCAGGGCAGGTCGGAGAGCCAGCGTATATAGGTTGAGAGCATCCCGGTTTCAGGAGAGAACACGGGCATGGACTGAAGCCGGCTCAGTTCGCGATCAGCTACTTCGCGCACTTCTGGTGGGAGGTCCAGCGCGGCAAGCTTTTCTTCCAAAGTTCTGATTTCCGGGTCGGCTGAACGTCCATCGTTCAGCTCCTTTTGGAACTTGGAGATCTTCTCGCGCAGGAAGGCTTCCCGTTGGGATCGGTCCAGCTCACTTTGCACCTGGTCCTGGATTGAGTTCTCGAGATCGATCAACTCGTTTTCCTGGACGAGCATGGCATACACCGCGCGCAAGCGTACCAGACCATCTGTTTCTTGCAGGAGCTCTAATCGCTGCGCGTCGCTTAGATCGACTGCTGTGGCAACTGCGTCCGCAAGTACGCCGGATTGTCTGATTTCACTCACTATATTGACCAGGTCGGGTGTGGAGGTGCTGCTCAGGTATTGCCAGGACTCGACCGCCTTCAATACACTGCGATGCAGGGCGACGGTGGTTTTGGCCTGGCTGGTCTTTTCCTTGACTACTTCTGCTTTTCCCTGCACAACATCCTCTGGGTCAAGCCACAGTTTTAAGAGTTTGACGCGCCTGCGAGCCTGAAAGAGAAAAATAACAGTGTTTGCGTCCGCGTAGATCGGATTCCCGACTGCACATTCCAGTGCAACAGGGTAATAGCTTTCGGGGGTGTAGAGGTTGTCGTCCTCAGTAAAAGCCATGATGACTGTCTGATAAGTTTCAGAAGCCTCTTGAATCACATCCAGGACAGGTGAATCCTTGCTGACTTGCACAGCAGTCATCGATTCGGGCAAAACTATCCCTTCGTTGCGGAAGATGATCTCAGCCTCAAACTGACCTTGCTTGTCAGTCCTGCGATTCTTGATGAAATTAAGCGAGTCCAATCCACTCAGATCAGGCGGATTGAAAGGTCTGGAAAAATCAGGGTCTTGTGGGTAATTATCTCGGGGCATGCTTAGTCCTGTTTCTCTTGATTTTGTTGTTGGGCTTTAATTTCTGCCCAAACCACTCTTGCGGCAGCCGCAACAAAGATGCTGCCTGTTACGATGATACCTTTTTTCTTTCCCGCCAGCTTCAAAGCTTCGGGCAGGGCTTCTTCCATGCGGTGAAACGCAATCACGGATTTGCCATAAGGCTCAATTTGATTTTTAAGTTCGTCCGCGTCGGCTGCCCGGGGGTGGATCGATTGGGTTGCCACAACCGTTTCGACCCGCGGAAGGATGAATTTGAACATGGTGTCAAGCTCTTTGTCCGCGGACGCTCCAAAAATCAGGACAAATTCCTTCCCAGAGAAATATTCGTCAAGTGTTTCGACGAGCCGCTCCATGGAATCGCCATTGTGCGCGGAATCAATCACGATCGGGGGTTCACGTTGCAACAGCTCAAAACGTGCCGGCCAGAAAACCTGCCTGAACCCACGCTGGGTCGCCCTTCGGGTGAGCTTGAAGCCTGCCCGCAACAATTCATCCAAGGCTGCCAGTGCGGTCACCGCATTTTCCATCTGGTGCCTGCCAAGTAAAGGCAAACTGAGGTTTAGCTCCTTGCGAGCAAGGCTTTCGCGCCTGGTTGTAATTGGGTTGTCCGTTCGCAGCACCTCTATCTTTTGCGTGCTGAGGTTGTGCGAGACCTCGCGATAGTCGAAGGCTTTTTCCACTTGGGTGAACGGGGAATTTCTCTCAGCTGCCAGGTGAACAAGCTCGATCATTGCCTCTTCTGTTTGTGGTGCAAACACGACCGGTCTGCCGGGCTTGATGATCCCGCCTTTTTCGTAGGCGATTTCGGTCAAAGTGTTGCCAAGGACTGCCATGTGATCGTAAGAGATGGGTGTGATGACCGAGACGATTGGATTGACTACGTTTGTCGCGTCCAACCTGCCGCCCAACCCCACTTCCAGAACTGCCAGATCGACCTTTTGTTCTCTGAAGTATATGAACGCCAGGGCAGTGGTCAATTCGAAGGTTGTGGTGTCTTTGACGATTTCGGTCAGTGGGCGAAGTTCGTCGGTGAGCGAGACCAGGTCTTCTTTGCTGATCCACTGACCATCGATGATGATGCGTTCCCGGAATTCGACCAGATGCGGGGAGGTATAGAGCCCAACTTTGTAACCAGCTGCCTGCACGGCGGTGGCAATGAAAGAGGATGTCGACCCCTTGCCTTTTGTGCCCGCCACATGCACAGATGGAAAGCTTTCATGTGGATTTCCGAGCAATTCCATCAGCTTGTTCATGCGGTCCAGCTTGAAAAAGCGGTGAGTGTCATCCACATGCCGCTTCATGCTGAAGTCGACCCAACTATAGATCCAGTCTAAACTCTGTTGATATCTTTCCTCAAGCGTTTCCATCGACTCTCCAATGTAAACAATGATTATAAACGCTCCCTGTCGCTTTGACAGAGAGCGCGCATTGCCTCAATATTAATGTAACTTTAC
>DIVL01000001.1 GCA_002435825.1 Anaerolineaceae bacterium UBA6133 | reverse complement strand
CTTGACAATCAAGACGGTATCTACTTCATTGAACGAGTAATAATGGTGGGTTGGCTATCAGGAATCCTGTGTGGGCTGCAGTTCTTTAACGCCAATCCACCCTACATTGAACGATTTTCGTAGGTCAGGTTGCGTATTTCAACCTGACATCACACGTGCTGGCAAACACGCCCCCATTTTTTTGATTGGAGTGTCTCCACGCGTGATGATAATGGTGAGTTGGCTATTTTGATGTTAAGACAGGGCGAAATTGAGGGCACCATGAACGATGTGATGGACGAACGTATCGTGCCCTCAATTCGTCATTGACGGTCTTGGTGGGGCGGAATACGCTTGGTTTGCGCATTCCGCCAAGTAAACCAATGTTTCCGCCAAGTTAATTAATGTCGGAGTGAGCCTGCGTAAGGCTATCACTATTCCAGCGTCGAATGGCAGTCTCATTCCGACCTACTTCATTGAACGAGTAATAAAGGTTGGTTGGCTATCAGGAATCCTGTGTGGATTGCGGTTCTTTGACGCCAATCCACCCTACAAAAAAAGTAAACCAATGTTTTCGCCAAGTTAATTAATGTCGGAGTGAGCCTGCGGAAGGCTTGTGAGGGAAAAATGCACTAAGGCAGTCTCATTCCGACCTACTTCATTGAACGAGTAATAATGAATAATGGTGGGTGGCTATCAGGAATCCTATGTGGGCTGCGGTTCGTTAACGCCAATCCACCCTACAAAAAGCAAAAAAATGTCGGGCTGGTGCTTGCTTAGCCTGACATGTGTATTTTCAAGCAAAAAATGAGCCGATCTCAATATCCCTTGGCGAAGTACACTTGTTTGTTGGTCTTCCTGCCAGAATAGAAGCACACGCCTTCGCCCTCAGCTTTGGCATAATTGCGCAGCGATGCTTTGGTTTCCTCTTTGATTTTAGCTTCGTTTTCGGCGTCGTCATACCACCAAACCTTCGCCCAGCCCTTATTCTCGACCACAGCCTTGAACTCTTCGTAGTTGCTGACTTCGAAGATGTGTTCATCGCGGAATTGGGTTGCCTTGGCAAGCATATTTTCCTGGATCTCAGCTAATGCTGCCGGCACAGCCTGTTCGAAGCCTGCCATCGGGATGAAACGCTTCCCTTCCCTGCCGGGAATATCCCGCCGGGCAAGCGCGAGTGTTCCATTCCGCACATCCTTGGGACCAACTTCGATGCGCAGCGGCACACCTTTTAACTCCCAATCGTTAAACTTGAAGCCGGGTGTAACCCCTTCCCGCCGGTCGACGAAGACACGCAGGTTACCCAAACCACTCATAATTTGATCGACGGTCTCCATGACCAGGACTTTTTCCTCGTCCTTGCGGAAGATCGGCACGATCACCACCTGGTAGGGCGCCAGGTTGGGCGGCAACACCAGCCCCTGGTCATCGCCGTGAGTCATGATAATGGCGCCGATAAAGCGGGTAGAGAGTCCCCAAGAAGTCGTCCAGCAGTATTGCAGTTGGTTGTTCTCATCAAGGAACTTGATGTCAAATGCCTTGGCAAAGTTTTGCCCGAGGAAATGCGAAGTGCCAGACTGCAGTGCCTTGGTATCGCCCATCATGGCTTCGATCGAGTAGGTCGCCTTTGCGCCGGCAAACTTCTCGGATTCGGACTTTTGCCCCGCCAGCACCGGTACCGCGGCTTCGTTGATGGCAAAGTCGGCATACACGTCCAGCATACGCTGCGTGTGCTCAACTGCTTCCTGCTCGGTGGCGTGGGCGGTGTGACCCTCCTGCCAGTAGAATTCGAGCGTGCGCAGGAAGAGCTTGGTGCGCATTTCCCAGCGAACCACGTTGCCCCACTGGTTGATCAGCAGCGGCAGGTCGCGATAACTCTGGATCCACTTGGCGTACATGGTGCCAATGATTGTCTCGGAGGTAGGACGCACCACGAGTGGTTCCTCCAAAAGCTGTCCACCGCCGTGGGTAACCACTGCCAGTTCTGGCGAGAAGCCTTCAACGTGTTCTTTTTCCTTGGTCATAAAAGACTGCGGGATCAGCAGGGGGAAGGCAGCATTGACATGACCGGTTGCCTTGAAGCGCTTATCGAGGGCAGCCTGGATGTTTTCCCAGAGCGCCCAACCGTAAGGCCGCACTACCATGCAGCCGCGCACGGGCGCATAATCAGCCAATTCAGCCCGGAGTACGAGCTGGTTGTACCACTCGGAGAAATTTTCTTGCCTGCTGGGTAATTTTTTGTCGTCCATAATCACTCTTTTTCCTTTTGTAATAAATCCACGGCGCTTTCAGCATCCGCAGCAAATTGTAAGATAGCACGGGTTGAAGCATTTACGCTTCTATTCTGACCCTTGAAGAAAGCCTCAAAGGTCTGCTTCCAACCCTCCCCGATAACGATCAAATGGCGCACCTGGATAGCGCCGATGGCGATCAGATTGTAAGACATCGCCACTTCAACCAGCGTGCCCACGCCCCCCGGCAGGGCAATGAAGGCGTCCGCCTGGCGGGTAAGAATCGCGATCCGGTCACCCAGGGTCACACTGGGGATGACTTCCCGCACCCAGGTGTTAGGTCCGCCGGGACGAAAAGCTTCGATTTCTTCAGAGGTCACGCCGATGGTGTGCCCGCCGGCTTCTTGAGCTCCGCGCGAGGTGGCTTCCATTGTGCCGCAATAGCCGCCCGTCATGAGGGTATGACCAGCCTCCGCCAGTAGTTTTCCCAGCTGGTAAGAGAGACGATAAAGATCGTCGCCCTCGTGGGCATTGGCAGACCCAAAAACTGCCACTTTCATGCCAGATCACTTTCTTCAGTCCAGCTGCGGTCCCAGTTTGCCTGGATCTTGTCCAGGATTGCCTGTTCGAGGTCGATCTCTTGCACGCTGGCGAGTTGAAGCAGGTAAAGCGATACGTCAGCCAGCTCTCCGCGCAGTCCTTCAGGATCTGATGATTCCGCGGACCACTGGAAATGCTCCAGCACCTCCGAGACCTCAAGGCAGAGCGAAATTGCCAGGTTGCGGGCGGTTTGCTGCTTGGGGGAATCAGGCTCATACCAGCCGTGATGGCGCACAAGGTCGTTCATCTTTTGCGTGAGTTCTTTGAGGTCCATAACCAAAAGATTATACCCGAGAAAGCCCCGCAGGAATTGGGATTTAGCTTTTCACGGTAGTTATGGGCTCTTTTGGATCAGAAAGATAACAGGATTAAGGCATTTCCTCGCTGCCAAAGATCAGTTCTTTCCAAATCTCCAGGCGGGTGAGGACAACAGATTCAGGTTTAGGTGTTGCGTTGGGTACAGGTGTGTAATCGCTTGGGGGCATGATGATGATGGGGTGGTCTCCTTCAGCGATCAGGCGGTATTTCTCGCGTGCCCATTCTTCGAGGGCGCGGTCGGAGGTGGCATAGGCGATGTCATCTTCAACAAACAGGCGGGTGGCTTCAAGGCCGGCAAGTTTGGTTTCGAGGATTTTTTCCATCTGATTGAGCTGGATCATGTTGCTCATGCGGTTGTTGAAGTCCATCATGAGCACAACCAGAATCACAATCACCACCACGGTGATTAGCCGGCGGTCAGTCCAATTGATTTTTTTGAAGTTCTCGACCAGTTTATTTGACATAGCTACCTTTGTTGCAAATATTGTACCACTGCGGGTGTGTTTCGCAATCAGTTTTTTGAGGAATGAAAAGACCTCCGTTGAAGGAGGTCTTTGGTGCCGAAGGAGAGATTTGAACTCTCACGAGCGCTATGCTCACTACGCCCTGAACGTAGCGCGTCTGCCAGTTCCGCCACTCCGGCGTGAATTGATATTTTATACGAAAGTGGGGAAATGTCAACTAAGTCGATTTCTTTGTGATTCACATGTTTGCAATTTAGACTTGACAGATACGTTTTTATCTTATATGATTTCAAAAATATTTTGGTTTCTTTGGTTAAATTGGTTTTTTGGAATTGTCATGAAACTTACAAAAAGACAAAAATCATTTATAGAAAAATTGTTGGATATCTACCTGGAGATCCAGGAACCCATTCACTATTCAACGGTAGCTGAGCAATTAAACCTCAGTAAATATACTGCTTACGATATGCTTCGCATACTGGAGGAAAAGGGGTATGTCGAATCGGTATATGAAACACGGACTGAAGGTCCCGGACGGGCTTCCGTCTTGTTTCAACCCACCCAAAAGGCTAAAAAAACCTTTAAGAAGCTTGCTGGAGACGAGATCATATCACTGGAAGAAGCGAAGGAAAGGATCGTTTCAAAAATTGCGGCAGGGGAATTTGAAGATTCAAAACTGGCAGAAGACATCCTCCTTCAAATGGATGCAGGTCTTGACGACGTACTTTATTGTACGAATTTAATAAGCGATCTCGTTACACGATTACGCCTCTTGGGACGGCTTCGAATGATGGATTATTACGCTTCAGTGATTCTTGCTCTCATCGAGAAAAAAAATGCCGGCGGCTTAAGCTTGCTTCCCGGATTAATGCTTGGGCTTGCGTCAGGAGAAAGTAATGACGTTGAATTGACCGATAATATTCTCAAGAGAATTCGCAATTACGAAATCCTTCTCGACCGTATGGACAAGGAAGCGCGCGATAGCCTGATGAACTTGCTCTCTAAAGTAATTGCTCCATTAATAATCGAGTAAACACCCCACCAAAAAGGCGCATCAGGAGAAAAGATGGAAGCAGTTATAAAAACACAACAGCTCACGAAATATTACTCAAAAACCAAAGAGGCAGAGCCCGCATTGGCAGGGATTGATTTGACTGTTAAACCAGGAGAGTTGTACGGCCTGGTCGGTCCTGACGGTGCGGGAAAAACCACACTCCTACGCATTCTATCCACCGTGATAAAGCCGACATCCGGTTCTGCTCACTTGGCGGGTTTTGACGTAATAAAACAATCCGAAGATGTGCGGGCATTGTTAGGGTACATGCCGCAAGCCTTCAGTTTATATCCCGATTTGACCGTGAAGGAAAATCTGAAATTCTTTGCCGACATCAACGGTGTCCCTGCCAGGGAACAAAAACAACGTATTGATGAATTGCTGGAGTTTGCCCGGCTTACTGAGTTCTCCACCCGCCGCAGTGAGAACCTTTCAGGCGGAATGCGCAAAAAACTAGCCCTCGCCTGCGCCCTTATCCACGAACCGAAGATTTTGCTGTTAGACGAGCCCACCACCGGTGTGGACCCCGTTTCAAGACGTGAGTTGTGGCATCTGCTTGCAAAGGTGATCCAGCAAGGCGTAACCGTGTTGGTCAGCACACCTTATATGGATGAAGCCGAGCGGTGCAGTACCGTGAGCATCATCAACCAGGGACGGATGCTTATAACTGGCGCGCCTACCGAACTGGAAAACCAAATGCCCTTCCAAATTGTGGAGGTTAAAGCCAGACCACGGCACGCCTTGCGCGCCGTAGCAGACCAGACCGAGGGCGTGTTGAGTTGGAGAGCCGTCGGCGACCGCCTGCGCTTGTCGGTTGACAACCCTAATGCGGTCATGCCACGAATCGATGATGAGTTGAAAAAAGCCGGGGCGCAAATCAGCATTTTGAGAGAAGCGCGTATTTTGATGGAAGATGTATTCATATATTTGGTGGAAAAGCAGAAGGAGCAGGCATGAGTAAAGAGAACGCCGTTGAAGCTGTTCAATTGACGCGCCTGTTCGGTGATTTTACAGCCGTGGACCGAGTCAGTTTTGAAATTCCGCGTGGCGAGATTTTCGGATTGCTTGGACCGAACGGGGCAGGGAAGACCACCACCATTCGGATGTTGTGTGGAATTCTAAAGCCCACTTCAGGAGAAGCGCGGGTGATGGGATTCGATGTCGCCAGGCATGCAGAGGATGTAAAGCAGCGCATTGGCTACATGTCGCAGAAATTTGCGCTCTATAACGACCTGACGGTATATGAGAATCTGGATTTTTACGCCAACCTCTACGGCGTAAAGCGTGAGACATTCAAACCGCGCCTGACCGAATTGATTGACATGGCGGGCCTGCAAGGGCATGAAAAGCAACTGACCGCTGACCTTTCCGGCGCGTGGCGGCAGCGGTTAGCGCTGGCTTGCGCCATCGTCCACGCGCCGCCAATGCTGTTTCTGGATGAACCTACAGCAGGCGTGGACCCCATTTCGCGCCGTGAGTTTTGGGAGATGATTTATACCCTCGCCGGGCAGGGCGTAAGCGTGCTGGCGACCACCCACTACATGGATGAAGCCGAGTTTTGCAACGTAATCGGCATGATGTACAATGCACGGCTAATCGCGCTAAACGACCCCGATTCGCTCAAGGAAGCGATGGAAGGGGTTTTGCTGGAAGTAGACTGCGCCCAACCTGGAAACGCCGAATCTGTTCTACAAGCCTTGCCTGAAGTTACAGACGTGGCTGCGCACGGTGTGTCGCTCCATGTACTGGTCGAGGCAGAAACAGCAGAGCCCGCCATTCGGCAGGCGTTGGTTCAGAATGGCATTAACCCTCGACGGATTGAGCGCGTTCTGCCATCTTTGGAAGACGTGTTCGTTTCCCTGGTCAACAAAGAAAATCGCCTGCGTTTGCGGGCAGAAATCGAATAGGAGGCATACATGGGACAGGGTTTTCGCCGTATGGCGACAATTGTTCATAAAGAATGGCTGCATATTATCCGCGACCCGCGTACGCTGGCATTGGTCATTGTTATGCCCGTAATGATGCTGATGCTGCTGGGATATGCAGTAGCCAACGACGTGGAAGATTTACCTCTGGCAGTAGCTGACCTCTCGCGTACAGATGCCAGCCGCACCCTGCTGGAGAAATTCAGCGCGAGTGGATTCTACTTGGTCACCCACGTTGCTCAAAATGAAGATGAAATTCTTCAGTTACTGGATGCTGGTATAGTCAAGGCGGGTATTTATATCCCCGAAGATTTTGGGCGTAACATCAGCACCGGCGGAGTGGGAACAGTCCAGTTTTATATTGACGGTTCAAATCCGACCGTAGCCCAGACGGCGCAACTGGCTGCAGAAACCGTAAGCCAGGCGACTTCGCAACAAATCCTCATTCAACGCCTTGAACGCAGTGGAGCGGGCTTGACTATCAGCCTGCCAATAGACACGCACATTCTCTATTTGTACAACCCAGACATGCGACGTATGAATTTTATAATTCCCGGCCTGGTGGCAGTCATTCTGCAAGTCCAGACCTTGTTGCTAACCGCCTTCGCGATTGTACGTGAGCGCGAGCAGGGCACTTTTGAGCAGTTAATTGTCACACCTTTACGTTCCTGGGAATTGATTCTCGGCAAGATTTTGCCTTTTGTATTGGTAGCCTTACTGAATGTTGCCATGACTGTGGGGGCTGGCGCGCTCCTGTTTGGTGTGAAAGTGGCAGGGAGTATTGCCTTGCTGGCAGGTTTAAGCCTGGTTTTCCTGCTCAGTTCGCTCGGTCTGGGAGTGTTAATCTCGACTATCTCGCGAACTCAAATGCAGGCTATATATATGGCATCGTTCATTATGCTGCCATCCTTCCTGCTGGCAGGATTTTTAATTCCGCGCGATAACATGCCTTTGCTGGCTTACTATGCCGGCTATCTGCTGCCCGTTACTTATTTCCTTGAGATTGTGCGTGGCATCATCCTGAAAGGCGCGGGGTTAATTACCTTATGGCCGTGGATCTGGCCAATGGTGTTTTTCAGTGTGGTGGTGTTTATATTGTCTGTGCTCCTCTTCCGGAAGCAAATCGGTTGATGCTTGTAATATGACTTTGGAGGCTTTATGAATAGTCGAAGCAATTCTAAAAAACAAAATAATTCGGCTGGAGAATTTCCTATGAAAAATCGTAATTTAAACATTCTGATGCTGCTAGTTCTGATCTCTTTCCTGTTAGGCGCCTGCGCTTCGCTCCCCGGCCGAACTGCGGAAAATGGTGCGTTAACTGCTTCCGGCACCGTTTCTGCCCGTCAGGTATCGGTCGCTCCCGAACTTGGGGGGAAAGTGGTAGAGGTACTTGTCGAGGAAGGACAGTCCGTGAAGACTGGAGACGTACTCTTCAGGCTCGATGACGCCTTCCTGCAGGCTCAGCGAGAACAGGCAACTGCGGCCGTACAGTTGGCCGAAGCGGGCTTGAGCGCCGCCCAAGCCCAACTGGAAAGCGCCCGCACCCAATCTGATCTGGCCTTGCAAGCTGCCCGCCAGCAGGACCGACAGAACCGGTTGAACACTTGGCAGTCTGAGCTTCCGGAACAATTTAACCTGCCCGTCTGGTACTTTGAAAAGGATGAGGAGATCACCGCCGCAGAGAAGGAAGTTGCGGAAGCCAAAGCGGCTCTCGAGTCAGAACTTTCGAACCTGGACACTGTTCTTACCAGCGCCAGCAACGCTAACTTTGTGGCTGCCGAAGAGCATCTCGTCGACGCACAAACGGCGTTTACAGTTGCTCGTCAAGTGTTGGATTTAGCAGAACAGGCGCGGGACAACGAGGACTTGACCGCACAAGCCCAAAAACAATTCGATGCTGCCCAGGCTGAATTGCGCGCAGCCCAGGAAGCTTACAACAGCATGCTCACCAGTGCCACCAGCCGCGATGTGCTGGAAGCTCGCGCTCGGGTGGCCGTCGCCAGGTCGCGCTATGATGCCGCCCTTGACCTGTTGAATGGGCTTCAAACCGGGGAAAATTCGTTGCAGGTGATGGCTGCCCAAAACGGGCTGGCGCAGGCAGAGACTGCGGTCTCCCAGGCTGAAGCTGGACTGGCTCAGGCCCAGGCTGCCCTGAAGTCAATCGATATCCAGATTGCCAGGGCGACGATAACTTCACCCATCGATGGTATTCTGCTGACGCGCAACCTCGAGGTTGGCGAAACGGTCTCCCCAGGAAGTACCCTCATGACGATTGGCCAGTTGGATGAAGTGGAGTTGGTGGTTTACATTCCGGAAGATCGTTACGGTGAGATTAACCTGGGTGACAAAGTGGAAATTCGGGTTGATTCATTTCCTGACGAAACCTTCAACGGGACTGTTGCTCACATTTCCGATCAGGCTGAATTTACCCCGCGCAACGTACAAACCATCGAAGGTCGACGTGCCACGGTCTACGCGGTGAAGTTGCTCGTACCCAACCCGAATTTAAAGCTTAAGCCTGGTATGCCGGCTGATGTAACTTTTCTGGAGTAAAATCAAATCATAATCGGGCAATGCCCTTTTCAGACAGAAGAGCGCCTCGGTCATTGCTTTCTATCATTATAAATTGAGAGAAAGGATAACAATCTATGGACATCACCGATAACACCCAAAAAGAGATCCCTAATTCCGAACAGAACGTTGCTATTGTGACCGATAGTGTGGCGCAGGTTCCGGCGGAGGTGGCGCGGGAGTTGGATATTTCCGTCATCCCGTTTACTGTGTCGATTGATAGACAGCCGTATCTGGATGGAATTGACCTCGCACCTCATGAACTCTACCGCCGCATGCGCCTCGAAAACATCATGCCGACCACTACTGCAGCTTCTTTAGGGCAATATCAGCAGGTTTTCGAGGCTCGCCTTCGCGCCGGGGCGCAGGCGGTGCTTTACGTGGCGCTCAGCACCAAACTGAGCTCGGGCTACAGCACAGCCTGCTATGCAGCCAAGATGGTGCAGGAGGAATTTCCAGACCGGATCATTGAGGTGATGGATAGTCAGCAAGCAACCATTTCACAAG
This sequence comes from Anaerolineaceae bacterium UBA6133, assembly GCA_002435825.1. GTDB lineage: Bacteria > Chloroflexota > Anaerolineae > Anaerolineales > Anaerolineaceae > Mesolinea. The sequence goes on along the minus strand of DIVL01000001.1, from coordinate 9,705 downwards.
GTTTTATAGCCATTGCTGCTGCGCGAGCAGCCGCGGCAGGAAAACCCCTACCGGAGGTGCAGCAAGTGGCTGAAGATGCAGAACAGCATGTCGGCCTCGCTGTAATGTTGGAAACACTGGAATATCTGGCGCGCGGTGGACGCATCGGCAAGGCCGCCTTCATGCTTGGAAACCTGATCAAAATCAACCCAATCCTCTCCATCAAGAATGGGGAAGTGACACCGATAAGCCGGGCACGCGGCGAAAACCATGCTCTACCAGCCATCGTGGAATACGTGGCGCGACAGGCCGAGGGAAACCGGAAACTGCATCTGGCCATTGTGGATGCGGATGCCCCGGAACAAGCCGCACGCTTGGAGGAATTAGCCTTGCAAAAGTTGCAACCGATAGAAATCTTCCACACGGAATTCACGCCCGTAATAGGCGTTCATACCGGGCCGGGGGTGGTTGGATTGGGCTATTACTATGAGTAACAGGTAGATTGCTTCTGGAGGATTCCTAACATGAGCGAAATGACTCAATTCTGGTCGATCGTGGGTTTTGCATTCTTATTATTATTTGGGTACCTGCTGGGCTCAATACCCAGCGGGTATCTGGCTGGAAAATGGATTAAAGGCATCGACTTGCGCAATTACGGCAGTGGAACGGTCAGCGGCTCGATGGTTTGGGAACATGTCGCCAAATGGGCGGTGGTTCCGGTCGGTCTTTTTGATATCTTCAAAGGCGCACTGCCGGTGTGGTTGGGGTTGCGGCTGGGTTTGCGAGAGGTCGCAGCCATGCTGCTTGGATTTGCGGCTATCATTGGTCATAATTGGCCGGTTTACCTGCATTTTCATGGGGGACGAGGATTCAGCCCATTTTTAGGTACATTGTTGGCTCTTTTCCCCTGGGGAGTCCCGATTATATTGGCGGGTTTGGGTATCGGCAACGTATTTGGATCGCCTGCGATACCATTACTTGTCCTGATTAGTTTGCCAATTTTTGCTGCATTATTAAATGGTCCATCCATTGTTTTATGGTTATCTGTGGGGATGACGGTTATTACCATTGTCAAACGACTTGAGGCAAACCGCAGACCTCTCCCAGATGATCCACTCGAACGCCGAAATGTGATTCTCCGTCGGATTTTCTTGGATCGGGATATTCAAGATCACGAAAGCTGGATACAAAGAGAACCTCATCAGCATAATTAGGCGCAAACTGGATTTTTTAAAATGGAAAAATTACATGAGCATGGTTCGTGTTTTGTTTGTGGCGAAGCCAACCCCAATAGTATGGGCGTCCAATGGTATTTTGATGATGATAAAAAAATTGAGGCAAATTTCATCTTCACCAGTCAACACCAAGGCCCTCCTGGTTATGTACATGGAGGTGCATCAGCAGCGGTATTAGACGAAGCCATGGGACTGGCGATTTGGCAGGCTGGTTACCGTGCTGTTACCGTAAATCTGATGATAGATTATCGGAAACCGGTTCCATTAGGTGAACCCATCCGCATTCGCGGGGCGATGAGCGGTAAAGCAGAAAAGCGTATCGAAACTTCAGGTGAAATTTTACTGCCAGATGGGTCTGTGGCAGTTTTTGCCAAAGGCATTTATGCTGAGGGTGCTCATTTTCTGGACCAGGACGCCATTCGAAAATTCGAGATGGAAAAATGAAAAAGTCCCTTAATAAAATTATTTGGGTGTCAGTCTTTTCAATTGCGATGGCATATTTGGAAGCCGCCGTGGTTATCTATTTGCGGCGGGTATATGGCATCGACGACTTAATTCTCCAGGTTCCTCCTTTCGATAAACAAATTGCTGTAATTGAAGTGGGGAGGGAATTGACAACATTGGTAATGCTCCTGTGCATTGGGTGGATTGCGGGAGAGACGTTTCAATCCAGGGTCGGCTTTACCTTCATCACATTTGGCTTGTGGGATATTTTTTATTACGTCTGGTTACGGGTTTTTATTGGCTGGCCTCAGAGCATCCTTGAACCGGATTTGCTTTTCTTGATCCCTCTTCCCTGGTGGGGACCGGTACTATCTCCCGTCCTGATAGCGTTATTGATGGTGACAGGCGGAATCATTGCAGTGATCAAAACGGAAAAACGCCAGGCTCTTCATATTGACGCCTGGTTTTGGGTATGCTTAATTTCTGGCGTTTTGATACTGCTATATACGTTTATGGCGGATGCATTAATGGTGTTCCCTGCAGACGCATCAACGTTGAGTGGTTTAAAACCTTCACAATTTAATTGGCCGGTTTACTTTCTTGGATTCGGTCTAGGGGTGATTGCTCTTTGGCGAATGATGGTGGGAAGAAGGGGAACTTAACGACTTTGTATGAAAATCAGGTTTCTTGGCCACTCTTGCGTAGAAATTCTCGGAAAGCACCATACCTTAATTGATCCGGATTTTACTCGTCCGCCATTGCCCGATGTGGAATTCATTTGCGTATCCCATGCTCATAAAGACCATATTGGTCAGATTGCATCTGTATCAAGTGGTGTCGTTTTGGCTGCGCCTGATGTATGCGAAATTGCTCATAAAATGGGCATCCCCACATCGCGACTGAAACCGGTAAAAGCTGGAGAACAAATAGAAAACATAAAAATTCTTCCCGGTTTTAGTGTTGTAAAAGATCCAAGGCATACAATTTTCAATTTGCTATTCCGTTTTCGGCTGCCAGATCCAGGCGGCACCCCTCTTTCATTTTATATCCAGGATGAAGCCGATTTGTTGCACGTTGGCGACGCCCACCAATTCCCGATTGAGTTACGGCCGGATATTCTATGCCTTCCCTGGCGTACTTCTCCAATTCGTCCCGAAAAGTACAAATCTGTGTTAATTGATATGGCTAAACAGATTGCAGCACCTTATATTCTTCCAATTCATTATGATCTTCCTGGAACGGAAGCGGACCCTGCTGAAATCTCTCATCGAATCCATTCTGTTGTTTTGAATGGAGAGAAATGGCATGTTTTCAGTAAGAAAAAGGAGATCAAAGAAAATTGAAAATCACAGGTCCCGCTGTAAGGCGTACCGCTGCTCAGCAGCTCTCCCTGGTAAGTAAAACCTGTGCCGAGGGGTGTGGCATCAGGCGCCTAGGCAAACGTCAGGCCTGTCATCAACACAAGAAATATTACGGTGATCGCACCGCTGGTAAGAAACCGCTTTGTTTTCATTTTTTCTCCATTATTGATACAGAAAGACTCAAATACTTCACTTAAATACACACAAACGAAAGTCAATACAGATCATCCCCAGGAAAGGATTGGTAAGCTGAAGATGCTTTATAAATTTTGGAATATGGTGATTAACAATATTATTGACAAAAAAAGTGCAAATGTCAAGTTTATTTTGTAGTTTAGAGCAGGAAAAGCCGTTATATTACACTGGTCTTGTGAAGCACCAGATATGGGACGAGAAAGGCTAAAGGGGATTGAAGGTGAACTTCCAGAATATTTTTATGAGTTACATTGTCAGATTGAACACATTAGTCACCCAATACTGAAATATGCAGGATTAAAAAAGCATGCCACCATTAAATGGGTGGCATGCAGAAATAGCTTGACTTAGCTTAATTAGATAAGGCAGGCAAACCCGACGGGTGTCGAATTAACCTTTTTTGGGAGTGAGCATCATGAACATCGTGCGACCTTCCATGTTGGGCGGTTGCTCAATTTCGCCAACATCTTTCAGCTCCTCAGCGATTTCACGCAAATCTTCCAGTGCCAGTTCGGGGTAGGTAATCTCGCGTCCTCTGAAGCGGATGGTCACGCGCACTTTTATGCCGTCTTCCAACCAGCGGCGGGCATCCCGCACCTTAAAACCCTGGTGATGATCACTGGTTTTGGGGCGCAGGCGGATCTCTTTGATCTCAATTTTGGTCTGGGCTTTGCGGGCTTCGCGTTCCTTTTTCTCTTTATCGTAAAGGAACTTGCTGAAGTTGATGATTTTGACTACTGGCGGGTCCGCATTTGGAGCGATCTCTACCAGGTCTAAACCAGCTTCGTTGGCACGGGTAAGAGCAGTCTCGATGGCAACAATGCCGACGTTCTCTCCGTTTTCGTCCACCAGGCGAACTTTGTCGCTGCGGATGCGTTCATTAATGCGAAAATCTTGTTTACTACTAATCTTCTTATTCTCCTTACTTAAACCTACGGTGACAGACGAATAAACATTCGGCGTATTAACTTCCTATAATACCATATCCTCTCGACAGGCGTCAATTATTTGGTGTGTTTTTCGAATATTGTTGGATTCTCCCATAGTTTGACTTTTGATAATACAATATCTATCGGAGGAACAAAAAAACTATGGACTTAAATACGAATCTGGAAAAATATGCTGACCTGCTCGTTCGGACAGGTCTCAATCTTCATGCTGGGGATAACCTTACTATCCGTTTAAGCGAACACTCTTTACCGTTGGCACGCTTGGTCGCGAAAAAAGCCTATCAAGCTGGCGTGGGCGACATCCAGCTGATGTTCAATGATGACACAATGACCCTCGACCGCTTTCTGGAAGCTCCCGCAGATAGCTTTGAAACCTACCCGGCATACCTGGTAGATTTTGCCGAAAACCTTTTCCTGGACAACCACCATGTACTGAGCATGGTTGCGCCTAATCCGGACCTGCTCAAGCCCGCGGATCCTGCGCGGATCGCCCTATGGCAGAAGGTTGCCGGTATGGCGAGCAAGCGCATCATGAAGTACACCATGCAAAATAAGGTGAAGTGGTGCGTTGCTGCAGTGGCTTGCCCAGCCTGGGCTGAAGCCGCCTTTCCCGGGATGCCTGAAGCAGAAGCCATGCTGAAGCTTTGGGAAAACATTTTCATGGCAACCCGTATCGACCAGGACGATCCCGTCGCAGCCTGGGAAGCGCACGATATCCGGCTCAAAGCCCATCGCAAGTTCCTGAATGAAGCCCGCTTCGACCGTGTGCATTACAAGGGTCCGGGCACTGATCTGATGGTTGGGCTGGTGAAGGATCACATCTGGGAAGGCGGTTCAGGATTCAGCGCTGCAGGCGATCGCTTCTTCCCCAACATTCCGACCGAAGAAGTCTTCAGCATGCCTGACGCGGACCGGGTGGACGGCACCCTGCGCGCCACTATGCCACTCTCCGTACGCGGGCAACTTGTGGATGACTTCCATTTCACTTTCAAGGATGGCAAAGTGGTGGATTACGATGCTGGTGTTGGGAAGCAGATCCTGGATGATCTGCTCAAAACCGATGAAGGCGCCACCCATCTGGGCGAGATCGCGTTAGTGGCGGATAATTCCCCCATCAGCAACACCGGTATCCTCTTTAAGAATACCTTGTTTGATGAGAATGCTTCCTGCCACTTTGCCCTGGGCGCGGCCTACAGCGAGAACCTCGAAGGCGCAACGGAACGCAGCGAGGAAGAAAACCGCAAACTGGGAATGAACGACTCGGTCATCCATGTGGACTTCATGGTCGGCAGCAAGGACGTGACGGTGACGGGTATCAAAGAAAATGGAACGGAGATTGTTCTGCTGCAAGACGGCGAGTGGATGATCTAGTATCAGCCAAACGCAACGATAAACAAGAGAGCCCGGGCTAACCCCGGGCTCTCACCTAAATAAACAGATCACTCCTTTTCGTAGGGCTCGCCTTCGGCGGCAGGGGCTTGACCTTTGCCAATAAAGCCAGCCAGTACGATCATGGTGATCAGATAGGGCGCCATCGCCATGAACTGTGGCGGGATCGCGCTGCCCAAAAGCGACAGCTTCGAACCAATTGCGTCAGCAAAGCCAAACAGCATGCCAGCCCCAATCGCGCCGATGGGCATCCAGTTGCCAAAGATCATGGCAGCCAGACCAATGAAGCCCTTGCCTGCCGTCATGCCTTCGTCAAATCTGCCAACCGAGCCAAGCGTGAAGAAAGCGCCGGCGATGCCAGCTACCAAACCGCTCAAAATCACGCCCATGTAGCGGGTGCGAATGACGTTGATTCCCAGGGTGTCCGCCGCTTTGGGGTGCTCACCCACAGAGCGAAGGCGCAGCCCCCAGCGTGTCTGGAAGAGCGCCACCTGCAGAATGATCAGGATCACAAACATCAGGTAGACGAAGATATTCTGGTTGAAGAGGATGGGACCAATCAGGGGAATATCTGCCAGCCCGGGCAGTGGAACGCGTGTGAACATCTTGGGGTTATTGAGCCCCTGGATATGTTGCAGGAATTTTTGCGAGATAAAAGCCGTCATTCCAGCCGAGAAGATGTTGATCACCGTTCCGGAAATAACCTGGTTAATCTTATATTTGATTGATAACACACCCAAAATCAGAGCCAACAAGATCGAAGAAAGAATGCCCCCCAAAAGCCCCAGCCACGGATTTTTTGTAACACTTCCGACGATCGCTGCAACCATGGAAGCCATCAGCATCATACCCTCAATCGAAATGTTGATGATACCGGAACGTTCGGCAAGGATACCGGAAAACGCGCCCAGCGTGATCGGTACCGCCAGCAGGACCGCGCTGGAAAGCATCCCGGCCAGGTTAAGCTGCTTGCCGGCTGCCTGCCAAACCAGGAACGCGAAGATCAAGGATAGCGCACTGATGCCAACCATCAGGTTGGTCCATTTACCAAACCCTTTGATTACCTGGTAGATACCTATCACCAAAGAAACCACAGCCAGAATTGTCAGGGTGATCTTCGAGGGCAGGATCCAGTCCGCCATGATACCCTGGTCGATGCCGCCCGGCGTCATCACAAATTTTGTGAGGGCATCGCCGGCTGTCTTTGCCGCAAAAGCGAAATAGATCAGCAGTCCGATCAGGATTTCCACAACACCGATGATGATTTTCCTGGTGGAAGAAATTTCTGCAACACGTTTGTGTTCAATAACGCGGGAACTTGTTGTCATGATTGACCTCCCCAACCACTCAGGAATATCTGTTGTTCTTCCTGTTTTGGCTTTCTTAGATGATAAATAGAGCGAATAATTGCCGGAGCTGCGACAAACATCAGGATGATTGCCTGAACAACATCCACAATATCAATCGGGATCGAAGAAACAACCATCATGCGTGTCGCTCCATTACGTAGCGTGCCAAACAATAAGGAAGCAAGCACAACCCCCACAGGATGGGTGTTACCAATCAGAGCCAGGGCAATGCTATCGAAACCATAACCTGACGAGAGACCCAAAGCCATACTGCGGTTGACCGCCAGGACTTGAACCGCGCCTGCCATACCAGCCAAAGCTCCTGATAGAGACATGGCAAGCATGATCGACTTTGCTGTGCTCAAACCAGCATAACGGGCAGCACGCGGATTGGTGCCCACCGTGCGGAGGTTTAACCCCCAGGTTGTCTTGAATAACAACCACCAGATCAAATAAGCCACAATCAATGCAATGAAAAATCCCAGGTGGAAGCGAATCGGGGACGGGAAGAACTGTGGGATCTCAGCTGTTTTCTGGATGATCGGGCTGATCGGCATACCACCTGATTCGGGTCGCGTCATCGGTCCGGAAAGTAGCCATTCCGTCAGGCGGAAGGCAATCCAGTTCATCATGATCGTGTTGATCACCTCATGCCCTCCGGTCTTGGCTTTCAAAAAGCCGGGCACAAACCCCCACAGTGCGCCTCCGAGTGCTCCCGCCAGAAACGCCAGGGGCATGTGGATCCATGCAGGTAAACCTGTAATAGAGTAACCTACATAAGTTGCGCAAGCTGCTCCAATAAAAAGCTGACCTTCAACACCGATATTGAATAAGCCCGACCTGAAGCCCAGTGCTACTGCCAGACCGGCAAAAATATAGGGTGTTGACTGAACCAGGCTCTCAAGGAAAGGATTAAACGCCTGCCGGAGCTCCTTGGCATCATCTCCCTTGACTGCGTTGATCATGCGGATCGGGTCACCAATCGCTCCAGTGAAAAGAGCCTTATAAGCCGTGCCGATTTCTGAAAATGCCTGCGTGAAGCCCTTACCTATTGACTCTCCAAACGCCGCGTAGACCGATTGACTCGTGATCGCAATCAACAAAGCCCCGATGATCAAACCAGTTACAATCGCCAGTAGCGGAATGGCAGCTTTGCCTAAAAATGGTTTTCTCGCTTGTTCAGTTTTCGGGTGATCCTGATTTATCTCTTTGAGGATCTCTTGCCCTAAATCTTTCTTTTGTTCACTCATACCATCACCATCCGGTCAACTTATAAGGTCGCTTCTACAACTGTAGTCTCATCAAAATGGATCTGCTCTTCCGGTACCACACCTGCCATCAACAAACCGATATACTCTTTCGAAATGCCCTTGTTCGGTACAACTGCGATAAGTTTGCCCCTGTACATCACTGCTATCCGGTCAGAAAGCTCCATGATCTCATCCAACTCAGGCGAAACCAGGAGGACTCCACAGCCCTCATCACGCTTCTGCACGATGCGTTTGTGGATGTACTCAATCGAACCTACATCCAGTCCGCGCGTCGGTTGCGAAGCTATCAGGAACTTTATAGGTCTCGAGAGTTCCCTCGCAATGATGACTTTTTGCTGGTTTCCGCCCGAAAGAGAACCTACAGAAGTAAAGGCACTTGGTGTACGAATATCAAAGTCCTCGATCAGTTTTTCTGCATTCTTGAGGATGACAGGATACTGTAAGAGAACACCTTTTGCGAAGGGTTCTTTGTAGTATGTGCACAAAACCAGGTTTTCCGCTACCGGGAATGGCAGAACCAGACCATCTGCCTGGCGATCTTCAGGCACATGGGCGGAACCCAATTCAGTAATTTCTCTCGGAGAATATTTGGTCACATCCTCACCCAAAAGAGTAATCTTTCCGGATACGGATTTTTGCAGACCGGTGATCGCGTTGACCAACTCTGTCTGACCATTTCCCTGCACACCAGCGATGCCGACAATTTCTCCAGAATAAACTTCGAGGGAAATATCATCAACGACAATATTCTGGAATTTGTCAATTACTGTCAGGTTATCTATGGAACAGACCAGTTCACCCGGCTTGCTTTCAGTACGATCAACTTCAAGATCCACCGCCCGCCCAACCATCATGGCTGCCAGGGATTGTTTGTCAGCCTGAGCGGGTGTCGTTTCGCCTACCATTGCCCCACGACGAATTACCATGACCCGATCCGCAATTTCCATCACCTCGCGCAGCTTATGAGTGATAAAAATGATCGACTTTCCCTGCTCAACCAAAGAACGCATAATCTTGAAAAGTTCGTTGGCTTCCTGAGGGGTTAAAACGGCTGTTGGTTCGTCAAAAATTAAAATCTCGGCCTCACGGTACAACAGTTTGATGATCTCAACCCGCTGCTGTACGCCCACGGGTAGATCCCGAATGTAGTCGTCTGGATTTACTTCTAGGTTATAGTGGTTGGAGATCTCGAGGATGCGGTCGCCAGCCTTATTGCGGTCCAAAAAACCAGCTGTCTTCACGGCTTCATTACCTAACATCACGTTTTCGGTTACCGTAAAAACAGGAATTAGCATGAAGTGTTGATGCACCATACCGATACCCTGGCTAATCGCATCAGTTGGAGAATTGATCGTCACCTTTTCGCCGTTCACCAGGATCTCACCCTCATCCGGCTGGTAGAGACCGTACAGGATATTCATCAGGGTGGATTTGCCAGCACCATTTTCCCCCAATAAGGCTAATATCTCACCTTTATTGAGGGAGAGATCGATATGGTCGTTGGCCAAAACCCCTGGGAACCGCTTGGTAAT
>DIVL01000008.1 GCA_002435825.1 Anaerolineaceae bacterium UBA6133 | reverse complement strand
TGAAAAATACCTGGGTTAAAACAAACTCCCTCGGATGAGGGAGTTGTTGGCTGACTGAAAGAGCTTAGTCCTGAAAACTTGCCAGGCGGGCCAGGTTTTTCTTATATGTGACCGACTTCATCACCTCAGCGGCTATAGATGGGATCAGCACCAGCGGTAAAATCTCCGCCCAATGGATCCAGCGCAAGGCAGTCGTGTCAAACACTGTCTGTAAGAATGGCACATAAATAACCATGATTACCAGGACAACGGAAACAAATACGGCGATGTTCATGTTTTTGTTGGTGAAGATGCCGATCTTGGTCAGAGGGAAGTATTCTGAGCGGGCAGTGTATGCGCGGAAGAGCTCGGAAAGCGAAAGGGTAATAAAGGCGAAGGTCTCAGAAAGAACGCGTGCTTCTTCTGGAGCTCCCTTAAACGCCCCTCCACCGAGAAGGAAAGCGCCAAGAGTGGTAGCTGTGATTGCAATCGTCTGGACGATGATGCCCTTCAGCATGAACTTGTTGATGATCGGTTCGTCAGAAGGTCGGGGCGGATGTTGCATGATGTCCGGGTCACCGATTTCAGTGCCAAGCGCCAGTGCGGGCGCGCCATCAGTGACCAGGTTGAGCCACAGGAGCTGAATGGGAGCCAGAGGGATGTTCCAGCCAAGTGCAGTCGCCAGGAAGATGATCATGATCTCGGCGATGTTGCAGGAGACCAGGTAGTAGACAAATTTGCGAATGTTGCTGTAAATGATACGACCCTGCTCCACCGCGGAAACGATAGAGGCGTAATTATCATCCGTAAGCACCATGTCGGCAGTTTCTTTGGCAACGTCGGTGCCGGTGATGCCCATGGCAACGCCGATATCAGCACGTTTGATGGCAGGGGCGTCATTGACGCCATCACCCGTCATTGCAACCACTTCGCCATTATCGCGCAGGGCATCCACAATCTTCATCTTGTGTTCGGGGCTGACACGCGCGTAAACATCGGTGATCTTGACGATCTCACGCATTTCTTCTTCAGTTGCGTGTTCAACATCCGCGCCAGTCAGCACTTGGTGCCCCTTGCGCAGTAAGCCGATATCTTCGGCAATTGCCTTGGCGGTATTGGGGTAGTCACCCGTGATCATTACTGAGCGGATTCCGGCAGTTAGAGCTTCCTTGAGAGCGGGCTTAACTTCGGGGCGCGAGGGATCGATCATGCCAATCAAACCGACGAAAATCAAATCCTTTTCGAGCGCTTCAGCAGATATTTCATCGGGCATCTCGGGCACCGGACGGTAAGCCACCCCCAGCACGCGCAGTGCTTTGCCAGTCATCTGGTCGTTGGCATCCAGGATTTCCTGGCGCAGTTCCGGGGTGAGAGGAACCGGCGTGTTGTCCATTCCGGAGCGATACGAGCAGAGGTCGAGCACCACATCCGGCGCGCCTTTGACAGCAATCGTGACCCAATTGGTTTTTTCATTGGTCACATAAGGCGAAATGTCGCCGTGACCAGGGTTGACGATATTGTGGATGGTGACCATGCGTTTGCGGGCTGAGTCGAAAGGAATTTCCTGCTTGCGCGGATAATTCTGGTTAACCACGTTCGCGGCAGCGCCAGCCTTGAGAGCAGCCACCAGAATGGAGCCCTCGGTAGGGTCACCAACCATGCGGTAGGTGGTCTTGCCTTCGCTTTCACCAACAGGCTCAAGCTGGGCATCGTTATTGATGGTGCCAACCCACAGGGCAGTCCTGGCGGCAGGAAGCTGCTTGAGGTCAGAGATGATTTCCCCATTAACAGAGAAGTCGCCAACCGGTTCGTAGCCAGTGCCGCTGATGTCCACAAACTGACCATCCACCCACAACTTGGTGACGGTCATTTGGTTTTGTGTGAGGGTCCCGGTCTTATCAGTGCAGATGGTGGTGACAGAGCCAAGGGTCTCAACGGATGCCAGCTTGCGGATCAGCGCATGGCGGTTGACCATTTCGCGCATACCACCAGCCAGGCTGATGGTGACCACTGCAGGCAACCCTTCAGGTACCGCAGCGATTGCCAGCGAGACAGCCACCATGAAGAGGGCAATGATCTCATCCCAAAAGGCTTTGGAGCTCAGGTCAAACTGGCCGGCAAAAAACAGGCGGACAACACCAATCACAAAAACCAGCAAACAAACGATTAAGGCGGCGATACCGAGGGTTTTGCCGAGTTGTTCGAGGCGTTTTTGCAGGGGGGTCTGCTCTTCTTCCACCGATTGGAGCATGGTGGCGATCAGACCGAGTTGGGTGTGCATACCGGTGGCAATCACTACACCCTTGCCGCGACCGTAAGTGACGGTGGTGCCCAGGAAGGCGGTATTTTCACGATCTCCCAGGGGGATATCAGCCTGCAGGTTGGATTCAGCATCCTTCTTGGCTGGCACGGACTCTCCGGTGAGGGAAGCTTCGTCGATACTGAGGTTGATTGCTTCCATCAGGCGCACATCCGCGGGGATGAAGTTGCCCGATTCGATGAAGACAATATCCCCGGGTACGAGGTCGCGCGCCGGCACTAACTGGCGGTGACCATCGCGCAGCACCTGGGCTTCAGGCGCTGCCATCTTTTTGAGGGCGGCGAGTGAGGCTTCAGCGCGGGATTCCTGGACTACGCCCATGATGGCGTTGAGGACAACGATGAGCATAATAGCTCCGGCTTCCACCCAGTCACCCAGGATTGCAGAAATGATGGCTGCGCCGATCAGGAGCCAGATCACAAAGCTATTGATCTGTTCCCACAGCTTCTGCCAAATAGTGCGTCCTGCTTTCTCGACGAGCTCGTTGTGGCCATACTCTTCAAGGCGCTCGGTGGCTTCTGCAGAACTGAGACCTGTCTCCAGAGGGACGTCAAGATTGTCTAAAACCTCTTCAGCCTCCAGTGCGTGCCAGGATAATTTTAAAATGTCTTTGGTCATACCTACTCCATAGGATCTTGAATTTTTCTATTAATAATTTATGTCAGCCCTCTATTATATTCTAAAAGTCCATGGCACCGGGAAGGTAGAAGGAAACCTAAGCATTCTTACTGCACCGGTCATAACGTGTGTTAAAATGCACGCATGTCTTGGAAACTCCTGGGTCACGAAACAGCCATCCAATTCTTGCAAATCCATTCCCTACCTGAGAAGGTTCGTCATGCATACCTGATCACCGGTTCGGAGGGTGTGGGGCGCGAAACGCTGGCACTGGCTTTTGTGAAGGCGCTGAATTGCATCGACCCTCCATCAAAAGGCAGTTTTTGTGGCGAATGCCAGCCTTGCCGTCAAATTGAGGCGCGGGCTTTTCCGGATCTAACGATCCTGCGGGTTGCTGAAGGATCCAGGGAACTAAAAATTGAGCAAATACGTGCCATGCAGCAGTCATTAGCGCTTGCCCCATATCAATCCAATTATCGCGTCGTTTTCATCCCGGACTTTCAACGAGCGACGATGGGAGCTTCAAACGCGCTGCTCAAATCTCTTGAGGAGCCGCCAACCCGCGCAATCCTCATCCTGACGGCTGACGCGCGCGAGAGCCTGCTTGAGACGATTGCTTCCCGCTGTGAAGTGGTGCGGCTGCGCCCGATGCGCATCAGCGACTTGGTAAAAGAGATGCAGGAAAAGCATGGGTTGAGTGAGATTGAATCACGCAAGTTGGCGCAGCTTGCCGGGGGGCGCGTGGGCACCGCGATGCACTATCTGCGAGATGAGGATTTACTCGAAAAGTACCATAACGCGCTCGATCAGCTTGAGGAAATACTGGCGATGAACCTCCGCGGCAGGCTTAAATATGTGGAAAAGTTACAGCGGTCAAAGGGACAGGCGCGCGAAACTTACAGCTTTTTGATTGCGACCTGGCTGACCTTTTGGCGCGATGTTTTGATTTGCAGTGAGGCGGGCGAGGTGCCCCTGGTCAACCTGGAGAAAGAGGAATTGATCCGGCATACCGCGGCTGGTTTAAACCTGCAGCAAGTTGCGGGTATTCTACAGCGTCATGAAGATGCGCTAACCATGCTGGACCAGTATGTTAATTCCCGCTTGATCCTTGAAAACCTGCTGCTAAATTTACCCCGCCTGGAGTCATGATCTTGAACGAAGAAACCATTTTGAAGTCTGAGGATGCTCAGCCTGAGCACACACCACTGTCAGAAGGTTTATTACGCCAGCCTAAAGAACCACTGGCAATTCCGGTAAAGAAGAGATTGATTGAGTTGATGCTGGTGAGCCTGAAAATTGGCAGCACCAGCTTTGGCGCCCCCACCGCGCACATCGCCATGATGGAAGACGAGTTCGTTCGGAAGCGAAAGTGGGTTACTCCGGAGCATTTTCTGGATCTACTGGCTGTCGCAAACCTCATCCCTGGTCCGAATGCCAGTGAGACTTGCTACCATGTGGGGTATGTCCACGCTGGCTATCCGGGACTGCTGGTATCAGGCTTCAGTTTTATCCTGCCAGCCTTCATTGCCAGCATGTTGCTTTCCTGGGTGTACGTGCGGTATGGCAGTCTGCCTGAGCTTGAAGGCTTGTTCTACTTTCTAAATCCGCTGGTGCTTGGCATTGTGCTGGTAACCACCTGGCGGATCGGTAAGAGCAGCCTGGTGGGGTGGCAGCAATTTCTGCTTTTTGGGTTGGCGCTAACTGCGAAATTGTTGGACTTCATGGGCTTGGTAGATATCAACGAGGTCTTTATCATGCTTGGCAGTGGAGCGCTGGCTGTGCTGCTGCATTACGGCATCAAACAAAAATTTGGACCACCACGCAACCTGCTCTTATCTTTTGCGCCTCTACCTTTTATCGGTGTTGCTGTGAAGTTAATGTTTGAAACTGTCAATGAACGCGCCTGGCAAATCTTCTGGTACTTTCTGCGCACGGGCGCAGTGCTCTTCGGCTCGTCGCTGGTGTTGTTTGCCTTGATCGAAAAGGATGTGGTCAGCCGCTTCGGTTGGCTCACCACTCAGCAACTCACCGATGCCATCGCCGTGGGGCAGATCACACCAGGACCCGTGCTCTCCTCGAGCACTTTTGTAGGCTTCCTCTCAGGCGGTTTCTGGGGCGGGGTGGCTTCAACGGTGGGAGTGTTCCTGCCTTCCTTCATCATCGTGGCAATTACGGCACCCTTGGTGAAGAAAATGCGCGAAAACGCAATAACCAGCTCCTTCCTGAAGGGAGTAAACGCGGCAGTGGTAGCGCTGATCCTGATGGTTTGCGTCACTCTGGCGCAAAACGCCTTGGTGGATGTCTGGACCGTCCTGATCCTCGTGGCAGGATTTCTCGCCATGCTGCTGCTGAAAGCCCCCCCTTACATGCTGGTGCTGGCGGGATTGGCAATGGGTTTGATAAAGGCCTTAGTCTTGTAGGGAACGGTCCCTGCCCTGTTAGCGAAGCAGATAGGGTGCGCCGTTCCGTTCTAATGAATTTTTAATTTTGCCGTGGGGAACGGTCTTGCGCCGTTCCGTCTGTTTGTACGGTTGAAGGGGTCAAGCCCCTTCCGTACGAAAGGTGGTTTATCGGAATTGTAATTTTATCGTCGGACACGGTCTTTCGCCGTTCCGTCTGTTTGTACGGTTGAAGGGGTCAAGCCCCTTCCCTACGGAAGACGGTTTACCACAATATTCAAGCCCCTTCCCTACTCTTGAGCCCCTTTGGTACAATCATCATTCTATGAATGACTTGCTTGATCTTCTCAACGCACAACAGCAGCAAGCTGTAGCGGCAACAGCCGGACCGACTCTCGTTTTGGCGGGTCCTGGCTCAGGCAAAACGCGCGTGCTAACTTACCGCATTGCCTATTTGATCGGGGCTCTACACGTACCAGCCTACCGCATCCTGGCGGTGACTTTTACGAATAAAGCTGCCCGGCAAATGGAAGACCGGGTACAAAAACTGATCGGCGAGCAGGCAAACGGCTTGTGGTTGGGCACCTTCCACGCCGTCTGCGGCAGGATTTTACGCCGCGAAGCGGACCTGCTGCCCGTAAACCAGAATTTTGTGATTTTTGACGCCGATGACCAGCTTTCCCTGATGAAGGAAATCGTGCGGGAAAGCAATCTCGACGAGAAGCTGTACCGCCCGGCATCCCTGCTGGACGCCATCTCACGCGCCAAGAACGATCTTATCGACGCGGATAACTACCCGGTCAAGAACTTCCGCGATGAACAGGTGCGGCGCTTTTTCATCCTCTATCAGCAGCGCCTGGTCAAGAATAACGCCATGGATTTCGACGATATGCTGGTTTACACCAACCGCATTCTTGAAGACCATCCGGTCGTGCGCGAAACCTACGGGCATAAGTTTGAACACATCCTGGTGGACGAATTCCAGGACACGAACCTGGCGCAGTATGCCATTTTGCGTCTGTTGGCACAGAAACATCGTAACCTCTACGTCGTTGGCGATGAGGACCAGAGCATCTACCGCTGGCGCGGCGCGGATTACCGCAACATTTTACGCTTCCAGCAGGACTTCAAAGATGCGAAAACCATTCTGCTCGAGCAAAACTATCGCTCCACGCAAACCATTTTGGATGGAGCCATGGCGGTGATCGATCACAACCGCAACCGGACTGCCAAGAAGCTCTTCACAGAAGCGCTCAAGGGAGAGAAGATCAACCTGCTGATCGCCCAGGATGACCGTGAAGAAGCTGAGATGGTCGCCACCACGATTGAGAGGGCTATCACCCATCAAAAGATCAGCCCTGGCGCCTTTGCCATCATGTACCGCACCAACGCGCAATCCCGCCTGCTCGAAGAAGCCTTCAGGCGCGTGGGGCTGAGCTACCGCCTGGTGGGGGCGCAGCGCTTCTACGGACGGCGTGAGGTGAAGGACATCATCGCTTTCATGCGCCTGATCTACAACCCGCTGGATGAGATCAGCCTGCGCAGAGTAATTAACCTGCCGCCGCGGGGCATTGGCAGTAAGACCGTCGAGAAGATAGAGGCGCTTGCTTCCCAGGAGGATTTGAGCGTGGGTGAAATCCTGTTGGGTCTGGCGCAGGGTAATCCGGTTTGGCTGGAAGTTCTCGGCAGAGAGTCGACCCGCTTGGCAAACTTTGGGCGGATGCTGAAGAGCTGGCGCGACTGCGCTGGGAAAAACCAGATCACAGTCTTGTTTGATCGCATTTTGGAGGATATCGGCTACCAGACGCACATCCAGGACCAGGGCGAAGAAGGTCTGGACCGGTGGGAAAACGTTCTGGAACTGCGAGCTGTGGTACTCGAGTATGAAGAGCAGGGCTTGCAGACCTTCTTGGAATCCATGGCACTGGTCGCGGACCAGGACACTTTGCCCGAAAACGTCGATGCCCCAACCATGCTGACTCTCCATGCTGCCAAGGGATTGGAGTTTGACCAGGTGTTCATCACCGGGCTGGATGAGATGCTTTTGCCGCACAGCCGATCACGGGAAGACGAAGAAGATCTGGCAGAGGAACGCCGCTTGCTATACGTGGGTATCACGCGTGCCCGCAAGCGCCTGACCCTGACGCGCGCCCGCCGGCGCCGCAGCCCCTATGGCAGCTACGAAGAGTCTATCCCCAGCCGGTTTCTGGACGATCTCCCCTCTGAGCTTCTGCAGGGAAGCCCGCGCGACCTGCCCGGACGTTTTAGTTATGGGCGCGAAAGCGGCTACTCCAGGTGGGAGACACCCTCTTGGATGCGCAGTGCACCTCCCTTGAGAGAAGCACCCATCACGCGCTTCAAGGCGGGTATGCAGGTAAAGCATGCCAAATACGGGCGCGGCGTGGTCAAGACCAGCAAGCTGGAACACGGAGACGAAACGGTGGAAGTGTATTTTGAGGGCTTTGGTCTGAAAGCGTTGGTAGCCTCGTTGGCGAAACTCGAGGTCGTGTGACTTTTTTGCGCACTCCACCGATAATGTATACGTCGGAGTGAGACCGCAAAACGTGCTGGGATTTTAATGATTGTCTGGCGGTCTCATTCCGACCTACGAGGTTGCATCTTTTCGATCGGAAATTTTTCATTCTCCAGGTAAAGTTGAAGGCACTGTGAACGATGTATTGTGTAGGGCGGAATGTGCATTTTTTGCTCACTCCGCCGAAAAAGTAAATGTCGGAGTGAGCCTGCAAAACACGCCGAAATTTTCATTATCTTCTGGCGGTCTCATTTCGACCTACCAGGTTGCATCTTTTCCATCGCAAATTGTTCATTCTCCAGGCAAAGTTGAAGGCACCGTGAAAGATGTATTTCGTAGGGCGGAATGCGCCTCTTTTGCGCACTCCGCCGATAATGTAAACGTCGGAGTGAGACCGCAAAACGTGCTGGGATTTTAATGATTGTCTGGCGGTCTCATTCCGACCTACAAGGCTTGAAGTCCTTTTAATCAGAACGGTTTTCTATAATCTTCCCCTGTTGGCGCTGTTACAATCCCAAATTTGACTCCTCAAAAACGCTATAATGAAAGCGGAGGATGATGCTATGGAAACAATTTATACTTGGTATGGGCACGCGACACATGGCTTAACGGTGGGAGAGAGCCGACTGTTGATCGACCCCTACTTCACTGGCAATCCTGCCGCCACCATTAAACCGGAACAGGTCAACGCTGACTACATCCTCATCACACACGGTCACGGCGACCACATTGGCGACACGCTTTCAATTGCCAAACGCACAGATGCCTTGTGCATCAGCAATGCCGAGATCAGCACATGGCTGCGAAAGAAGGGTCTCAAAACCCACGCACAGCACATCGGCGGCGGGTACCACTACCCGTTTGGTTACCTCAAGTTGACCCCGGCGCTGCACGGTTCCGCCCTGCCCGATGGCAGCTATGGCGGCAACCCGGCTGGTTTTCTGCTGACTACAAAAGACGCAAAAAAGATCTACATCGCCGGAGACACCGGCTTGTTTGGGGACATGCAACTGATTGGCGATGAGGGTATTGACCTGGCCGTGATCCCGATCGGCGATAATTACACTATGGGTCCCGATGACGCTCTCAAGGCTGTCAAACTGCTGCGCCCAAAGCGCGTGGTGTCTGTGCATTACAACACCTGGGAGTTGATTGCCCAGGATCCGCAAGCCTGGAAAAAGCGCGTTGAATCTGAAACGGAAACGAAAGTAGTGGTTTTACAACCAGGTGAGAGCCTGAGTCTGTGAGGATGAGATGTTTAGGAAATTAGATTCTGAAACAAAAAAACGTCTGCCGCCGGGGCAGCACCTGACGGAACGGTTTCCAGTCCTGCATTACGGCCCGGTGCCACAGCTGAACCTGGAGAGCTGGACCTTCAGAGTCTGGGGCGAGGTCGAGAAACCCCTGCTGCTCACTTGGGACGAATTCAATGCGCTTCCGCGCACCAAGCTGCATATGGACATCCATTGTGTGACCACCTGGAGCAAACTCGATACGAATTGGGAAGGCGTCAGCCTGAAAACTCTGCGGGAACTGGGACTGGTGGTGCCAAAACCTGGAGCGCGCTTCGTGATCCAGCATGCGGAATTTGGCTATACCGCGAACCTGCCGCTAGCGGTGATGGACGCGGACAACTTCCTGCTGGCAACTCACTACGAAGGGCAGCCCATCAGCCTGGAACACGGCGCGCCTTTACGCGGTATCTGCGGGGCAATCCCGGGACGGGATGACCTGAAGGATGTGTACTCCTGGAAGGGAGCCAAGTGGCTGCGAGGGCTTGAATTCTCGCAGACGGATGTTCTCGGGTTCTGGGAGCGGGCTGGCTACCACAACGAAGGTGACGTCTGGCTTGAACAACGCCACGCAAGAGGCTATTGATAAAAATACGGCAGACTTGTCGGAATGAGACTGCCACTCGACGCTGGAATAATGATGACCTTGCGCAGGCTCACTCCGACATTGATTTGCTTGAACTCGACTCGGTTGTAGGGCGAGATTGAACGCACCGAATGTATTACCAATTGAACCTACATTGTGTTGCCTGCCCCACGCCTTTTTGTGGGGTTCAATCCGCCATCACGCCATCGATTTTTTACAATCAACGAGTCTTGCCACTCAGATCATCGTCAATGGCGAATTGAGGGCACGATACGCTCGTCCATCACATCGTTCCGGGTGCCCTCAATTTCGCCCTAGAGGGCAATTTCCGAGTCGGAATGAGCAAACAAGCCGGCATATTGCATTATGATTTTGAATTATCTATGCATGAGTATATAAAAAACAGGACGCTCGTCCTGTTTTTTGATTTTAGATATCAACTAAATCTTGCGCGTCCGCCACATATAGAAGCCCAAACCAAGCCCTGCCAGCAGAATTACTCCGCCAAGAATGCCGAGCACTGGTGAGCGGCGGGCTGAATCGGGTGTGATCACACCAGCAGAGGGAGCGGACTCCTGCGCCCCAAAATCGATGGTAGCGTCTTCGCCCGCCTTTACTTCGAGCGCATAGTTCGTTATTGTGGTGGCATTAAAACCGTCCGGGATGGCGACACTGACATTATAGGAATCCTGGGGGAGGTCAGGGAAGCAGCGTGGGTCAATCTCATCGGGAATACCGGCGACCGTAGTGCCGGTCAGCGAGACCGAACCACTGCGGTTGCTCACGCTCACTTCACCGCCGTAAAGATAATCTTCCCCTTCTGTGCGCATGCCATTGCCGTCCATGTCGTGGAAGAGCACCACGCAAATGGTGGCAGTTCCAGGAGAAGGAGTGGGCGATGGGGTGATCATTTCCGGAGGAATAGTGGGGGTTGGCATAGCGGCTTGGGTGAGCACCACGGGTTCTACTCTACCTATCACGAGGTCCTGACCCTCAAGTAATGTGCAGGCATCATCCAGACCGTTGAGGCTCTTGATGGTTTCAATCGGCACATTGGTCAGGAGCGAGATGCTGATGCAGCCATCCCCCGGGCGCACTTTGAAAATAATGTCGCCGTTCGCATTCGGCGTGGGTGTTTGGTAGGGAGTGCCCTGTGCGGACGCCGGCAGGCGCAGTATGCTGAGGCTTAAGCCCAGTACGATCAGGAGCAGCAAAAAAAGGGGCAGCGTTTTTGACTTTAGTTTCATAGTTACCTCATTTTTTGGATTATAACATTATCGTCCCAAGCTATTTTATCAACAGCCAGAAAATGTAGTGGCAACATGATAATGTCCTAAAGTAGCAATTTAGAAATGTCCTAAAAGGCATGAAAATAAACTACATGAAATGGACCATCAGAATGACCCATCGGACAAAGCCATTGATGGGCGAAGCATGCAAAAAGCAGCCGCGGAAACTCTGGGTATCAGTGAAAGACAAGTCAGGAGGCTCATCAGGAGATACCGACAAGACGTTGAAACAGTGTTAGTGTTGCACCAGAGTGGCAACCAAGTAATCAACGGCTGAAAGAAGAACTAGTGGCACAAATCAGGCTGTTTATCCATCAGCCAATCATGTCGGGCTTCAAACCGACCTTCATGCGGGAGGAGTTGGCAGAAGCCACTGGCATAAAGGTGAGTTAAGAAATCTTACGCAGGCTGATGATCAGCGAGAACCTGTACATTTCCAAGGCCAGGAGACCTAAATCTGTACACCCGCCACGCCAACGCAGAGAACGACGGGGAGAACTGGTTCAAATCGATGGCTCTTATCATGCTTGGTTTGAAGATCGAGGTTCTAAGGGCTGCTTGCTCTTGTTTGTCGACAATGCTGGTAGTGAGATCCTGGCTGCTGAGTTCGTGGATACTGAAAGTTAATTCAGCCATGGGAGACTCTGCAAACGCTACTTTCAGCAGATGGACGTGCCAGTCGCCTTTTATAGTGACCGTTTCAACGTTTTCAGAGAAAACCATACTGGACTCTTACGCAAAATATGCAAATAAGAAACAGTATCCCTTTTATGGTTAACTTTTTTAGATAAAAGGTTGCGATTATTCTACTGTGACCGACTTTGCCAGGTTCCTTGGTTGGTCAATATCCAATCCACGAAAAGCCGCGATATGATAGGCAAACAGTTGCAGCGGAATGATTGTCACTGCCGGGCTCAAAAGCCAGGGAGTCTTAGGTATCCAGAAAATTTCATCCGCTATTGTCGGGATGAGTTCGTCACCCTCTGTCGCTACTGCCAAAACCTTACCACTGCGTGCTTTAGCCTGTTCAATCTGACTGATCACTTTGTCGTACCAGGGATCTTGAGTAGCAATAACGACTACCGGCAAATCCTTGTCTACCAAGGCAATCGGACCATGTTTCATCTCACCCGCCGGATAACCTTCAGCATGAATATAAGATATTTCTTTCAACTTCAATGCACCTTCATACGCAATTGGCATATTTACTCCTCTGCCAATATACAATGCGCCTTTGATGTCTTTGTAACGATTAGCGATTTGCTTGACTGCTCTGTCGTTATCCAGGGCTTTTTCAACCAAAGATGGTACAGTCAATAAATCTTTGACGAGTTCTAATCGCCTGTCTCGGTCAATCGTACCGCGCAGATCTGCCAGATAAACTGCAATCATATAGAGGTCAAGGATTGGCGCAGTGAAAGCTTTGGTCGAAGCCACTCCAATTTCAGGTCCCACTTGCATAGAAATACAACCATCAGCTATGCGTATCGCCTGCGAGCCAATCGCGTTCACGATTGACCATAAAGTCGCGCCTTTTTTTCGTGCTTCCTCCATTGCCGCCAGCGTATCAGCAGTTTCACCAGATTGGGAGATTGCCAATACAACCGTTCCGTCATCTAAAATGGGGTCGCAGTATCGAAATTCAGATGCAACCATAACTTCAACCGGGATTCGGGCAATATGCTCAATCAGATATTTGCCGACCATACCAGCATAGGCAGCCGTTCCACAAGCTGTAATGAAAATTTTCTTGATCTTCTGTGCTTTTTCTTTGTTTAAATTCAAACCTGGTAAGATGATCCGATAATCCTGAAAATCAACTCTACCGCTAAGCGTGTCAGATAAGGAGCGCACTTGTTCATGGATTTCCTTTTGCATAAAGTGGCGATACTTACCCTTCTCGGCAAAGATAGGGTCCCAAGGTATGTTTTGAATTTCAGAGTTAACTGGGTTGCCTTCCAGGTCATTAATTGAAAATCCATCTCTCCGAACGATTGCGAACTGACCGGATTCTAAGAAGACAATTTTTCGAGTATGACCCATAATAGCAGGTATATCGCTGGCGATGAACATCTCATTTTCACCAATTCCGAGCGCAACTCCACCTGCATTTCCCAACCTGGCTGCAATCAACTTTTCTGGTTCAACGGTTGACATAACAACCACACCATGAGCACCTTTGATCATTTTGAGTGCTTTTTGAACAGCCGCAGTGAGGTCGTTTGTTTCGTTGTAGAAAATTTCAATAAGATGAGCGATGGTCTCAGTATCCGTTTCAGATTTAAAAACAACACCTTCGGACACTAATTCTTCCTTGAGAGAAAGATAGTTCTCAACGATGCCGTTATGGACAATGACAATCCTGCCGGCCATCCCGAGATGAGGGTGGGCGTTGAGCTCGCTGGGGGCACCATGCGTTGCCCAACGGGTGTGTCCGATTCCTGTGGTTCCTTGAACTGGATTTTTTTCAATCAGCGTTTCCAACAACGCGACTTTACCAGCAGCCCTTCTGATCTCGATTTTGCCATCATCAAGAATAGCTATACCAGCGGAGTCATAACCACGGTACTCAAGTTTTTTTAGTCCATCAACGACTATAGGCGTGGCATCCTGTCCGCCAATGTACGCAACAATTCCACACATAAGTACTCCTTTTTTTTCTTTTATCTATCCTGAAAGAAGGGGGTTACCCCTGGAGACATCCGCCCTTCTCTCGATTTTCCCATGTTGTCATGGTTAGTCTCCTCTTGCGAAAAGAAACCTCCCGCCTGGTCATCTGCCGTAGCAGGTCAGGCGCTTGGCATTCAGGAAATGATCAGATCGTTTCCAGATAACGCACAACCTCCCAATCGGTGACTCTGGTGCGATATTCTTTGATTTCAGCTTCCCGGGAAGTGACAAAAGTATCATAAAGGGTATCACCAAGAGCGTCTTTCAGCAGCGGATTAGCCTTAAACTCAATCAGTGCATCTTCAAGTGAACCCGGCAAAGCGCTTACCATTTCCTGTTCGCGTTCTTTCTCGTTGAGCTCATAGAGATTGATGTTGTTGACCGGCGCGGGGCAAGTGACCGATGGATCATCCACAGCTGTCAGGGCGGCCGCCAGCATCGATGTGAACGCCAGGTAAGGATTGGCGGAAGGATCAGGGCAGCGCAATTCGATTCGCACCGCCTTTGTATTGCCATTGTTGACCTGGGGAACGCGAATCAGCGCAGAGCGGTTTACCTGTGCCCAGGCGATATAGACTGGCGCTTCATAACCAGGAACCAGCCGCTTATATGAATTTATTGTTGGCGCCAGCACCGCCGAAAGAGCCTTTGCGTGCTTCAACTGTCCGGCGATGAATTGTTTTGCCAGTTCAGACAAATGCATCGGGTCAGTCTTGTCATAGAACAAATTGTTGCCATCTTCGTCATAAACAGATTGGTGGCAGTGCATTCCTGAACCAGCCGCACCATAAATTGGTTTTGGCATGAAAGAGGCGATCACGCCATGCCTCCCCGCTATCGCCTTTACTGTCGATTTGAAGGTCTGAACGTTGTCTGCTGTCTTCAATGCGTCATCAAACTGAAAATCGATCTCATGTTGTCCGAGTCCAACCTCGTGATGCCCGACCTCTACCTTTAAACCCATCATGTGCAGCGAGGAGATAATTTCAGTTCGGATATTGACAGCCTGGTCGTTTGCCGAAAAATCAAAATAGCTGCCAACATCATAGGGAACCGGGTGGGTCTTTTCAGGGCCATTTCGCAAAAAAAGGTAAAATTCAGGTTCCGGACCAATATTGTAAGTCCAGCCACGTTCCTCTTTGAGCTTTTTTAGAGCAACTTTGAGCCTTCCGCGCGGGTCCCCTTCAAAAGGCTGCCCATTTGGTCGGTAGATATCGCATAACATCCTCGCGCGCCGGAATTCCAGATCAGACCAGGGCAGGATGGTGTATGTGTCGGGGTCAACTCGAAGGTGCATATCACTCTCCTGGATGCGCGCAAAACCCTCCACTGATGAACCGTCAAACCATATTCCGCCATCCAATACCTCTTCGAGCCTGCCAACCGGACCATCCAATGATTTGACCACCCCGTTGATGTCGGTGAATTGGTAGGATATGAAGGAAACCTTATCCTCCTTGACACGTTTTAATAATTCTTTATTGTCCATTTTTTCTCCTGATTAAATAGGTAAGTAACCCAAATTGACATGGTTAATCAATCTGCCCACCAAGCAAACGCTTTGTCCCGGATGTCACCATCCGGCTTTAAGTTGCTTTTTTCAAGAAGAATGAAACCCGTGAGGGGCTCCGAAGGCTTCCGCTGATCTGTTCGATTTTCCCCGGTGTTCCGGGTTAGCATATCCCTCGCGGGATAGAACCTTCACCTCGTCATCTCGTTACCGAGATCCAGTCGCTATATCTTCGCTATACAATTGGCTCCCGAAATTTTCATTGCGGGATTGCATCTTTTTTACCACAAAACTGAAAAATCAAGTACTTGAGTGTAGTGGCAAGATGATAATGTCCTAAAAGGCATGAAAATTGACTACATGAAATGGACCATCAAAATGACCCAAGAAAAACCCAAACGAAAGACTTGTTCGGACAAAGCCATTGATGGGCGGAGCACGCAAAAAGCAGCCGTGGAAACTCTGGGTATCAGTGAAAGACAAGTCAGGAGGCTCGTCAGGAGATACCGACAAGACGATCAAGCCGGGTTAGTGTCGCACCAGCGTGGTAAGCCTACTCCTGTGATCAATTGGGGCATTTCTATTTAGCATTGACAATCAACAGCCAGATAGGATCGCAGCTTTTTAGTAAAATTGAAACATGTTGAAATTGAACTGGCTGTTTGTGTTAGTCCTTTTACTGTTGTCTGCCTGTGCGGGGCAGACCGCAGTGACTACCGCGACTGCGGAGCCTCAACCTACCCTGGTTTTGTCTCCCAGCCCTACCATCGACTGGTTTCCCAGCACGCCAACTCCCACACGCAGTGCCACGGAGGTTGGAGGTTTGCCGACACAGATCTCTGAAGTGCCGGTGAGCTGGCCTTTATTGACAACTGACGACTTCAGCGATCAGAGCCACTGGCAGGAAAACAGCGGTTCCGCGGGAACGGCAGCCTATGAGCCAAACTCGCTCTCGCTGGCGCTGCCAGCAGGCAGAACGCCGCTTGTTAGCATCAGTGACCACGTCCTTCCGGGAAGTTTTTACCTGGAACTCACCATGGATGTTTTGATGTGCAGCGATGCGGATCAATACGGATTGATCCTTTGGCGCAACAGCACCTCGGGAACCTTCCGGATCTGGTTTAATTGCCAGGGCGAGGTCATGGCGGATCGGCAGCTAAGTGCCAGCATCGGGCGTCTGTTGAATTGGCAGACCGCGCGCAAGCTGCAGCCTGGCGCGCCAGCCAGCAATCGCATAGCGGTTTGGGCGGAGGCTGGGCAGCTCAGGGTGTTTGCGAATGGGGTTGAGCAATACTCCCTGCAGACACGGAGCGATTTAAGCGGCGCTTTGGGGGTCATCGCACAGGGGGCGGGCAGCAACGCGGCAACTTTTTCCATTTCCAATTTGGTCATTTACGCACCATAATCGTGGTGAGCAGCTTTACCTGACCATCTTTCCTGCAATTGTTACGCTACCTCATATGCCATAAAAACCCGAAAAAAAGTTACACGCAAAAGCGGGGCCGCTGTGGTGCCTTAATTGACTCCTTTTTCTCGATGAGGATATAATGAACCCGACCACACAAAAAAGTGGAAAATATTCAGGAGGGCAGTTATGTCTGATAAACTCAGCATCATCATCCCAATGGCAGGTTTGGGCAGCAGGTTGCGCCCCCTTACCTGGAGCCGACCAAAGCCGCTGGTCTCATTGGCTGGAGCAACTGTGCTCGATCACCTCCTTGCGATGTTCAAATCAATTGCGGACAGGGATGATGTTGAATACGTTTTTGTCATGTCACCCGGGCAGGAAACCCTGATCCGTGCCCACATGCAGAAGGTTTATCCTCACGTTAAAGTAAATTACATTGAGCAGCCGGAAAAGAAGGGTCAGTCGGATGCCCTCTGGCATGCGCGTGAATTTTTATCCGGTGAAGCGCTCGTGCTATTTTCGGACACACTGATCGATAACGATTTTTCCTTCCTTGCCGAACGCCAGCCGCAGGCAATCACCTGGGTCAAAGCCGTGCCCGACCCGCGCCGTTTCGGTGTGGCGGAGGTCGATGCCAGTGGACAGGTCTTGCGCCTGATCGAAAAACCCAACGACTTGAACAATAACCTGGCGGTTGTAGGCTGCTATTATTTCCCGAATGGCAATAATTTGGTTAAAGCCATTGAAGAGCAAGTCCAGAAGAAGATCTCCCTCAAAGGGGAATATTTCCTGGTTGACGCGATCAACCTGATGCTTGAGAAAACTCTGCCGATGCGTATCGAACAGGTGAAGACCTGGTTGGATGCTGGCACTTCTGAAGCCCTCCTGGATACCAACCGCTATTTGCTCGAGAATGGGTGTGGTCGTGAACCGGTTCCGGGTCAGTTGGAAGACACGGTCATCATTCCACCGGTTTTTATTCATCCTGACGCGCGTGTGAGCACCTCCATCATTGGTCCATACGTTTCGGTGGGAGCAGGCAGCCTCGTGCAGCACAGCTCCATCCGCGACTCCATCCTCAGCCCTGGAGCCCACATTACCAATGCCAACCTCGAAGGCTCCTTGCTTGGCTACGATGTGGTTGTGAACGGATTAATTGGCAAATTTAACCTGGGAGACAACTCCTGGGCAAATTGGTAAAAAAATACAACTGGATAAAAAAGGAGAGTGCATGGCAGTCAGATTATCTGGAAAGGTAGCAAGACTAAAACCATCCGGTATCCGCAAATTCTTTGATATTGCGGCAACAATGAAAGAGGTTATTTCATTGGGCATTGGCGAGCCGGATTTCGACACACCCAAGCCTGTTATTCAGGCGGGCATTGAAGCGCTAAGGCGGGGTGAAACTCACTACACCTCCAACAATGGGCTGCTGGTGCTTCGGCAAGCGATTAGTGACCATCTCAAACGCCTCTATGATGTTGAGTATTTTGCAGAGTCCGAAATCATCGTGACGGTGGGGGTTTCCGAAGCACTCTACCTTGTGTTTGCGGCAATACTGGATCCCGATGATGAAGTCATCATTCCAACCCCGTGCTTTGTATCCTATCAAGCTGAAGTTGCGCTCGCGGGCGGCGTGCCGGTGGAAGTGCCAGCCTTCGCGGAAGACAACTTTGTTCCCCGCATCGAGAATATCGAAGCCGCCATCACCCCCAAAACGCGCGCGATTTTTATCGGCAGTCCCAGCAACCCAACCGGTGCCGTTTATCCACGCGAATTTCTTGTGAGACTTGCCGCCCTGGTCCAAAAACATGACCTGATGGTCATCTCTGATGAAATCTATAACCGCCTGGTTTATGGCACCGAGCATGTGTGTTTTCCCAGTTTGCCTGGCATGCAGGAGCGCACCGTGCTGATGGGCGGCTTCTCAAAAGCTTATGCCATGACTGGCTGGCGCATCGGCTACGCCGCCGGACCGAAAGAAATTATTGCCGGTATGGTCCGCGTCCATCAGTATTCCATCATGTCCGCGCCCACGATCTCCCAGTACGCTGCTCTGTCCGCATTGATGATTGGTGAACCTTACGTGCAGGAAATGCTGCGGGAATACGATCGGCGCCGCAAGCTTGTTGTTAGTGGCTTGAATGCGATCGGTCTCAAGACATTCGAACCCAAGGGAGCCTTTTATGCCTTTCCGGACCTGCGCTCGACCGGGCTAAGCGAAGATGAATTCTGCAATCGCCTTCTGAAAGAAGAACATGTGGCAATGGTACCGGGGAATTCCTTTGGGGATGCCGGCATAGGTTTTGCGCGTGTTTCCTACGCCACTTCCTATGAAAAGCTCGAGGAAGCCCTGGTGCGGATTGATCGTTTTGTGAAGCGAATCGGGTGAGTTTGCGCAACTTTTTTGTGGGAAAAGGGTGTGTGAACTGGTAAGATTCGTTTATTGAAGAAAAACGTGGAGTGTGAGAGTATGTCGATAAATGACCTGCAAATAAAACCCCTCAGCCCGGATACGGCGGAACAATTCACCTCTTTTTTGAGTGAGATGGATTACAGCCATGCTGAGCATTGGCATTTTTGTTATTGCCAGTACTATCATGTAGATTGCAGCAGCGCTGAATGGCGCGAACGCACTGCCGGGCAGAATAAAGCTCTGGCAGAAGAAAATATCAAGAACGGTTTGATGCACGGTTTGGTCGCTTTGGATGGCGAAGAGATGGTGGGTTGGGTCAACGTCAATGACGTCAATAATTACGCCCTGCTCAAGCAGGATGAGGAGCTCCAAAACTTCCCGGGACGCAGCGCGATGGTGGTTTGCTTTGTGATCCATCCGGAGTATCGCGGGCAGGGATTGGCGGACAAGATGCTGGCAGAAGCGGTCGAAAAGAGCCGCCAGGAGGGATTTGACCGGATTATCGGCAGACCGTTTGTTTGGAGCGCCCATCCCCAGCGCCAATATCACGGCGTGCCGAAAATGTACGCAGAGCTTGGTTTCAAAGAGGTCTCAGAGACCAACGGTGTGCATACTTACGTTTTGGAATTGAAATAGCGTTATCGATAGGAATAGCCCGGGCGAACCCCGGGTTATTTTTTTATAAATACCTTTGCATGTTCCGGAGGGCGGGTCATGAGTGGAGAAAGTTGTGGCGTTGGGTTGTGAAGCTGAAGTTGCCATAAGGTGATCCCTGCTGACTCTTGCCTTCACACCAGTTGCTTGACCAAAAGGGTAATTTGGGATAAGGTTAAGTTATCAAAATATCGAGGAATTTGATGTCACACGGACGTGATCAACAACCTCATCTAACCTATGACGGGCAGAGCATTCGCTTTGGACGTCATTTTTGTTCCAATTTCCAAACAGGATAAAAAAGGAGAATTTATATGTCAGGAAGTACAAACGCTTTTGAAATGGCTCAGGCTCAATTCGATAAAGTCGCTGATCAGCTTGAGCTCAGCCAGGAAATCAGGGATTTTCTGCGATTTCCGGCACGGGAATTCCACTTCCGTATCCCGGTGCGCATGGACGACGGCACCATCAGGGTTTTCGAGGGTTTCCGTGTTCAGCACAACGATGCCCGCGGTCCGAATAAGGGCGGCTTGCGCTTCGCAGCCAACGAAACTGCCGATACTGTGCGCGCCCTGGCTATGTGGATGACCTGGAAATGCGCCGTGGCCGACATCCCCCTGGGTGGCGGCAAGGGCGGCGTTGTGGTGGATCCCTCCACGCTCTCTGACGGTGAAAAGGAACGCCTGGTGCGCGGCTTTGTGCGTATTATGTGGAAGAACATCGGTCCCCGCCAGGACGTGCCTGCGCCGGACGTTGGTACGACGCCCCAGATGATGGGCTGGATGATGGACGAGTACTCCACAATTGTTGGCAACTATACCCCCGGCACCATCACGGGCAAGCCTCTCGGCGGCGGTGGTTCTGAAGGCCGCACCGAAGCAACTGGTTTTGGCGTGATCTTCACCGTGCGCGAAGCCATGAAACACCTGGGCATTGACCCCACAACCACCTCCGTCTCCATCCAGGGCTTCGGCAACGTTGCCCAGTATGCCGCGATTGGATTCCGCCAGTTCCTGGGCGGCAAAGTCGTTTGCGTATCCTGCTGGGATCGCAAAGACAAGAAATCCCACACCTTCTGCAAAGAAGAAGGGGTGGATCCGATGTTCCTCATGAGCATCACTGACCAATATGGGACCATCGACAAAGAAAAGGCTCAGGAAGCTGGCTACATCGTCGAAGATGGCGACGCGTGGCTATCCAAGGATGTGGATGTGCTCATTCCCGCAGCCATTGAAGGTCAGATCAACGCTGAGAGCGTCAAGAAGATCAGCAAGAATGTCAAGATCTTGGCGGAAGCTGCCAACGGACCCACTACTCCTGAAGCGGATGTGGTGCTGGAGCAAAATGGCGTCTTCGTCATCCCTGACTTCCTGTGCAACGCTGGCGGCGTGACAGTTTCGTACTTCGAAAGCGTGCAGAACGACCAGAACTTCTACTGGGGACGCGAAGAGGTGCTGGAACGCCTGAATCACAAGATGACGGATGCCTTCAAATCCGTGCTGGACATGTCTCTCAGCAAGAAGGTTTACATGCGCGATGCAGCCTATATGGTCAGCATTGACAAAGTTGTCAAGTCGATGAAACTGCGCGGCTGGATCTCCTAACCATATTTTTTTAGACCACAACCCCCTCTAAATGCAGAGGGGGTTTTTGTTGTGGCTATACAGCTAATTGCACGACAGACGGACTTTCGCTATCATGAAAGTCAGCAAGATAAAGGAAAAGGAGCTGATTATGGCAGACAGAAAAGCAAGCGCAATTTGGGAAGGCACCCTCAAGGCTGGCAAAGGCAATATGCATTTTGCTGGTTTTGACGGACCCTTCACCTTTGCCTCCCGTTTTGAAGAAGGAAAGGGGACAAACCCTGAAGAGTTGTTAGGGGCGGCACACGCCGGATGTTATTCCATGGCGCTCAGCGCTGGATTGACAGAGGCAGGCTTCCCGCCGGATAAGATCGAAACCACCGCCCATGTGGCGCTGCGAAACGTTGAAGGCCAGGCAACCATTACCCGCAGCCACCTGGTGAGCAAAGCCAGTGTGCCAGGCATCTCACAAGAGAAGTTCCTCGAAATTGCCCAAGCGACCAAACTTGGTTGCCCGGTTTCACGCGCTCTTGGCGGCGTGGAAATCTCCCTCAAAGCGGAATTAGTGTCGTAGGCTCGCATCGCGTTGATAGTAACAAAGAATTTTGCCCCGATCTACGCGGGGCAAAATTCCAAAGATGCGCTAAAATAGTTCCCTCATGGAAAAAGAAAAAGTTCTAAACGCCGAGAAAGAAACCATTTCCCTCATGCTTGGTTTGTATTGCCAGGGCAAGCACGGCCAGAAAGAAGGGCTGTGCGAGGATTGCAGGCAACTGGAGGTTTATGCGCACCAACGGCTGGAGCGCTGCCAATTTCTGCCTGAGAAGCCAGTCTGTGCCAAATGTCCGGTGCACTGCTACAAGCCACACTATCGCCAGCAGATTCGCGAGGTAATGCGCTATGCCGGACCAAGGATGCTCACGCATGCGCCTGGGGCGGCAATCCGGCACCTCTGGCTGCTGGTCAAGCCTGATAGCCCGCGCGTGAAGCAAATTCGTGCGCGAAAAATCGAAATTGAAACACATTAATAACCCGGTTAAACGGGGATCTGTCAGTCAATCCGGTGTAAATTAATTGCGAAGACGCCCAGCCGTTCCATAACTTTATAGTTGGTAAAGCCGTTAAAGTTCCTCAGAGCAGCGTATCTGGGCAACCTTGCTGCACAATTGTGCAAAAAGCCCCTGAAATATTGTAAATATTGCACAAAATTACTATATTATATACGTCTATTGTTTTGTTGATGGTTTTTGACACGGAGGAACTTTGCTCTCTTCTGAAGAAGTTCTCGAACTCAGAAAAGCCCAGCGCCTGGAAATGCTGGCGGAAGTTTGCTCGCTCTACTACGAGCAGGAAATGACCCAGTCAGAAATTGCAGACAAGTTTTTTATCTCACGTTCCAGGGTCTCAAGATTGTTGACGATGGCTCGCGAGCAAGGCGTAATCTCCTTTAATATCCGACACTTTGGCGAAAGATGTTTTGAGTTTGAGCAAATGTTCAGGCGCAAGTTTCAGCTCGACGAAATCTTTATCCTCAATTCAACCGGTCATGATGAAGCTCAAATGCGAACCCTGATGGGTGAGATGGCTGCCACTTACATTCATAAGCAACTAAAACCCCGCCAGATCGTTGGCATCTCCTGGGGTAAATCGATTGAACAGACTATCGCGGCGCTGAAACCAGCCCCCTATCTTAACCTGGAGGTGGTGCAGGTGATCGGCGGCATTTTGGTGCAAAATCCGGTCATCAACATTCCCAGGCTGCTGGGGACCATGGTCGAGAAGTATGGCGCCACAGGTATAGCGCTAAATGCGCCGCTTTTGTTGGACAGTCCCGAAGCCTGCCAGCTTATCAAACAACAGCCAGCGATAGCTTATGCGCTCGACAAAGCTCGCAAGGCTGATTTGATCATGACTGGTGTTGGTGGAGTGAACAAGGACACCCTCAGCTATCTCTGGTCTGGGATTGACACGGAGCGTGAATTTGAACCTTTACGAGAACGCGGAGCAGTGGGTTTCATGTGTGCCCAGGCCTTTGATATCCACGGCAAGCCCTGTTTCCCCGAATTTAACCAGCGCGTAGTCAGTTTGACGCTGGAAGAGCTTCGCCAGGCGAAAAACGTAGTTTTGGTCTCTGGTGGGGCAGGCAAAGGAGCCGCAATGCTGGGCGCTCTGAGGACCGGAATCATCAATGTTTTGGTGACAGACCTGGCTTGTGTGCGTGAGATCATCCGACTTGAGAAACTGGAAGAAGGAACAAAGAAATAGTGCAATACGAGGGCTGAGAACCGCCCTGTTCCAATGGAAGCCCGCAAGGTGCTTACCAATAAACCAATTAGCTCCCCGTAAGGGGAAATAGAGAAAAAATGAAAAGGAGAAATCTATGAGCAAAATTGACGAAGTCACACGCGAATCCTGGGTTATGAGTACTTTTCCTGCGGAACATGGTTTTTGGCACAGGGCATACCCAATACCAGGAATGTATCCAGGTGCTTTGGGGCATGGGAGTGCGCATGTTTACCGGTGAATTCTGGTATGATGGGAAGAGTGAGATTGAATCCAGCCTCGTTACTTCCTCGAAATTTTTGCGTAATCAAATTGAAACGGCGATTGCCAGCTTTTAAATAAAAAAGGAGATCAACTATGTATTCCAAACAAACTGTATTAAAGAACCTGACAGGTCTGCATGCCCGCCCAGCTTCGGAATTCGTTGCTTGCGCCAAAGGTTTTGAGTCGAAAGTGACTGTGAGAAGGCTCGACGTTGATGACGCTCCTGAATCCAATGCCAAATCCATCATCAAGATCCTTGCGCAGGGTCTTTCGGTGAATACGCCCATCGAGATTAGCGCCGATGGACCGGATGAGCAGGATGCGGTTGAGAAGTTGGTGGAGTTGGTCGACTCGAAGTTTGGCGAAGACTAAAACAAAGCATTAGTCAATTGAAAGGAGAGCAGATGAGGATTCTAAAAGGTAATCCAGTTTCCAGGGGTATTGCCCTGGCGAAAGTTTATGTCTACAAGGCTTTCAAGGCCGATGTCCACGAGTCATATTTTGAAGCTGGACAAGAAGTTGTAAGGTTCAAGCAATTCACTGACGCACTTGCTGCGGCTGAGACTGAACTGGATGCAATTGTGGCATCTTTATCTGTGGAGTCTCCTGAAAAAGCCAAAATATTCACCGCGCATATTGAAATCCTGAATGATGAAGAAGTGGCTGAAGAAGTCAGGGATATGATTTTTTCAGACAAAGCAATGCCAGACTATGCCGTTGACATGGTCTTCACCGAATTTGCCATTCTGCTCGAAAAAGCCAAAGATCCGCTGATTGCAGCCCGAGCCGCAGACTTGCGCGACGTGCGGAACCGGGTTTTGCGCATCCTAAAAGGTGAAAAAGAGCAAAATCTGGCCAATTTGCGCGAAAAAGTGGTGGTTGTGGCGCACGACTTGCTTCCAAGTGACACCGCCACACTCGACCGGGCACATGTGATGGGCATTATCACAGAAGTTGGTGGAGCCACCTCGCACACCGCTATCCTTGCCCGAAGTTTCAAGATCCCAGCCGTTCTGGGTGTGCCGGATGCCACTGCAATCATGAAAAACGGGGAGATGGTCATTTTGGATGCGCTCAAGGGACAGGTAATGTTGGAACCCGAGCGCATAACTATCACGGATTACGAAGCAAAGCTCGTGGAATACCTCAAGAGCGAGAAGCAAACCGCTGAATACCTGGATCGCATTCCGCTTGTCGCAAGTGGCGAACGCTTCAGCATCGGTCTGAACATCGGCACGACCGAGCCTGATGAAGGGTTTAAGTACGTCGACTTCATTGGTCTCTTCCGAACTGAATTTATTTACATGGAAAGCGAGCACATGCCCACCGAGGACGAGCAGTTTGCGGCTTACAAGAAAGTACTTGCCAACGCGATGGGCAATCCCGTGACTCTGCGAACACTCGATATCGGCGGCGATAAGACTCTGCGCTACCTGGTACTTCCGAAGGAAGACAATCCCTTTCTGGGCAATCGCGCGCTGCGGCTTTGCCTGGATATGCCCGAAATGTTCAAAACGCAGCTGCGTGCAGCACTGCGGGCTTCAGCCTTTGGTCCCATGCAGATCATGTTCCCCATGGTGGGCACGATTGATGACGTCAGGGCAGCAAAGGCAGCGGTTCGAGAGGCTAAAGCTGAATTGCTGGCGGAAGGCATTCCCTTTGATGAGAAGATCAACATAGGAATCATGATTGAGATCCCATCGATTGCCATGATTGCAGACCTGGCAGCGAAAGAAACCGACTTTGCCAGTGTCGGGACCAACGATCTGACCCAATACTTGCATGCGGTCGACCGTATGAATCCAAAGATCACAGGCTACTACCAGAGCTCTTCTCCGGCTATGTTCTGCATCCTTGGCAAAATTATTAAGGAATACAACGACGCCGGTAAACCGGTCTCGGTGTGTGGTGAACTGGCGGGCGAACCGCTGGCAGCCATTGTCCTGTTTGGGCTTGGTCTGCGCAAATTCAGCATGAACGCTTCCAACATTGCTCATGTCAAGCGCACGCTCTCATTCTTTACGCTGGCTGAGACTGAGGAGATTGCGGAAAATGTGATGAACATGGATACCCAGGCTGACGTGCAAGCTTATCTCAAAGCCGAAGTAGCCAAACGCGAACAGAAGCAAACTGCGACAACTAAGAAGTAAGATATCCAGCGCCTGCCCTTTTCGGCAGGCGTATTACATTAAGAGAGACTGAGATGAATGAGATTAAGTTCACGAAGCATGCAATTGCAGAGATAGAAAAGTGTTATTCAGTTTGCCCAACCACACTGCGAGGCAAAAAGGGCTTCCTGATTGCCACAGAAAAGGCAGGGGGTTGCTTCTTTTTTGATCTGGAAGGGCAGTTGGTGGAGCAGATTTGGCAGGATCCGGGCGGTGTGATGTCTTTGGTGCCTGTTCCTGGAAAGGAGAATCAGTTTCTTTCCACCCAGGAATTTTACGGACCGAACGATGCATTGAAAGCACGTATCGTGCTGGCTCACATTGTAGAGGGGAACTGGCAGGTGAAAACCGTGGCTGAGCTGCCTTTTGTGCACCGCTTTGATGTGTTGGTGACCCCTGAGAAAAACTACCTGATCGCCTGCACCCTCAAATCCGGGCATGAATACAAGGAAGACTGGACCCACCCGGGCAGGGTTTACATCGCCGAATTGCCTGAGGATCTGCTGGCTGAGGACGTTAAGCTTGAGCTGAGCGTGCTGGCAGAGGGGCTTACCAGGAATCACGGCTACTACCGCTGCTATGAGAACGGAAGACCTTTTTCATTGGTGAGCGCTGAAAATGGCGTATTCAAAGTCACTCCACCAAGCCCCGAGCAGCCAGCCTGGAAGATGGAAAAACTGCTCGATGAAGCCTGCAGTGATGGTACTCTGATCGACCTGGATGGTGACGGTCTGCTGGAACTATTGACTTTTGCGCCCTTCCACGGCAACATCTTGCGCATCTGGCGCCTGGTGAACGGCAAATATGAGCTGGACTACGCCCATCCGGAGCCGGTGGAGTTCCTGCACGCGATCTGGTCAGGGCAGATCAACAGCACGCCGACTATCCTTTTAGGCAATCGCAAGGGTAGAAGAGAATTGCTCGCTCTCACCTGGGATCACGAAGCGAAAAATTATCATTTCCAGCTTTTGGATAGAGATAGCGGTCCGGCGAATGTGACCTATTTTGAGCAGGATGGCAAGCGCCTGATCGTGGCTACCAATCGCGAGACGAACGAAGTGGCAATGTACGTCCTGGAATATTAACCGTCCTATAATCTTATGAATATGGCCGGCAATCAATGCCGGCCGTTTTTTTTCCTTTAGCAGCAAGGCTATCCGAGAATCTCAGTCCCTTTCGCCTGTTTCCACATAATGCGTTAGCTCGCCGATGCTGAGCTCTTTTATACCCAGCCTTTCTACGGTTCTGCCCTTGCGCCAGAAATCTGTATTATGCAGGAAACAGCCCAGGCTGATAATGCTGCGGATGCCGTTAACCGAGACGCCATAGCGTTCTCCAAACGAAGCGATCGGCACCAGGCTCATGGGCACTTCTTCGAAGATATAACGGTGATTAAGTGTCGGAGGTGCCTTGATGCCGTTATATCCGGTCTGGTTATGCATGGCTTCATAGAGGTTGTCTCCAGTCGCGTTATACGCCAGTTCGAGCCATTCAAGGCCTGTGCGCGCCCGCAATCCCAGGGCTGATGCTACCGTGACCCTTTCGCGGTCGATCACTTCCAACACCCGCGCAACGGAGGGTGTGACGCCGTCTACGTAGAACTCAAAATTGCCGTGGGTGGCTTCAATCCAACCTGCGTTGAGCATGGCAAGCGCGGGGTGGAAGACAGCCCCCATATTGTTTAATCCGGTCATCAAAACATTCCCGCCGTTTATGTACTGCGGGAAGGCAGTATGGATGGCTTCCAAAACCTCTTTCGTGCGGTTTGCGGGCAGCGCAGCCAGCGGCACAGATTCCTTGATGCGGAAAATGCGCGCGAGGCTGGGTCCTTCGGACCTGCTGGCAAAAATGAAAGTCTCTGCTTCGGAGATGATCGGGTTGGTTGTGCAGCCATTTTGCCGGAGCGTTTCAGCGAATTCCAGCGCGCCGCCAGTTCGGCCGGGGTGCAGGATAACGATATGGTCATCCCGCAAATAAGGCGTGGAGGCGATGGCGATATCCTTGTGTGCTGTGGAGGGGGTGACTACCATGATGACCTGTGATCCTGTCAACAGTTCTTCAATATTGTCGGTCACCAATTCCAGTTTTCCAAAACCCTCCAAACCACCAGGGTTTATCAGATCAATGCCTTGCCTTTGCGCGATGACTTCCACGTGCAAAAAGGTACGGTTAAAGAGCAGCACTTTCTTGCCCAGTAATGCCAGGTAAGCTGCCATGGCTTTTCCGCCATTGCCAGCTCCAATTACGCCAAAAGTATATTCTTTGCTCATCAATGCTCCTTAGAGATAATTTTGCAGTCGTGTCTGCTCGTCGATAATTATTCCGTTTTCGTCCACTGTCTCACAGGCTCCGTTCAGCACACGCGTGCGGACGACGCCAGGGGCGAAGGGATTATTCTTGAGTTGAGGGGCGTCCATAATGCCGACGCGTACCGCTTCGGCGAGTGTGAGTGGATCCGTCAGGGCAGCGTCGCTGCCGTCGCCCAGGTTGCGGATCGCCTGGAGAGTTATTTTTACCTCGGCGACCAGGTGGTCTTTTCTCTTGAGAATTAACGGATCGCTGAGCATGTCCGGCTGGCCGCGCAAGGCATTTTCGATAGCCTGGCGTGCCATGCGGCTGGCAGCGATGATATCCTCTGCGGTGGCGGCATGATCCGCTTCCGTGTGCCCAACAATGTGGACGATGTGCGGTTTGAGCGCCATTTGGACGTAGATGCTCGCTGCCAGGTGCGCGCGGGCGGCATCGTCATCCAGCGGATAACTCAGCAGGCCGGTTCTGGTTTGCCGCCAAATGTGGAATGTCTCATCTTCCAGGGGCTCGTTTAATTCAAGAATAGCCAGCATCCTGGCGAGGTCCATCGCGTCAGAAAGCCCGGCAGGGCTGTTGAACATCATCTGCGCGATATAGTCCCATACACCCATTCTCTTAGCGTTGAGCGCGGAAAGGTACCCGGAGGTCACATAAACCACGTCTGATGCGTCGCGCATGCCCCAATGGTGAGGTTCGTTTAATTCCACCGGAATTCCCCGGCTGCCATACCACGCCATCACCTCCTGGTGCTCCTGGATGGACTCCCTCAGGGGGATCGGTCCGCGTCCGTCCATCTGGTTGAACCAGAAGAGGGGTATAGCGCACCAGGCGATGTTGATGGTCTCAACGTACATCTCTGCCAGGCGGAGGAAGTCGTCAGTGCCGGAGTAGGTGCGCATGAGAGGGAAATTCCCGCGGCGAGAGGCGGCAAAAAGGTCCCGGTAATCCTGGTCAGATCGAACCGGCACTCCGCCCGCGCCTTTCGCGCGGGGATTCTGGCGTTCGGGATGGAAAAAATTCGCCTGGGCGTCCTGGTCTATCCCCAGGGAAATCACATCCAGGGCTTTCGCCTCAGCGATCTTCGCGATCCCATCCAGGCTGGCTTCCATGGTTGGCAAACCAAAGTGGTGACGTAATAGAGGGTAAGGCGTTTTCCAGGCGATCCGGCTGATGAGATCCTGAGGGTAACTCAGGGCACCTTCACCTGCTTGGGTTTCCCCACGCAGGAAGGCCAGAACTTCGTCCATCGGCTGGCTGCCGTCAAAGAACTTCTCAAAAAATTTCCCCAGGGCTTCAGCGCGCTGGGCCACCGGCGGGGTGCCGCCAAAGACAAAGCGGACGCCGGAATCATGCAGGTCAGAAGCTGCTTCTGCGAATTCGCCCAACAGGCGCTCGCCATTCTCGGGTGTCAGTCGGTAAGATACGCCGACCAGGTCGGCATTTTCCTCTTTGATTGCCTGCACGAAACGCTCAACAGAGACCGCCGGACCCAAAAACACGGTCCGCCAGCCAGCAATTTCAGCCAGGCGTAAAAAACTGGTCACGCCAGCGACGTGCACGCATTCCCCCAAGGCCCCCGCAACGACAGTTTTCATAATCACTCCTGTTAATTGGCTGACCGGAAGGGTATTAACCCGAATTTCCATAAGCAATCTGCCAGACTGGCGGGCAGACAAATTCTTGATTAAGTTTACCCGAAATTAAAGGGGGCATGGTTTGGTAAGCTAGTTTTGTATGATGCTGGAGAATCGAAGTATATCAGGGGCAATAAGGAAAATGATTGGGGTTGAATGAAGTAGGTGATACCCACCGCCTTGTTCAATGTCGATATACAAAACGGCTTTCTATCAGGTGGCACCGTCATACTGCATTCGAAGAATACTTCAACCAGATAAACCCATAACTGTAGCAAAAGTACGGAAAATTGTTATTGGTGCCTACTGAACCTTCCGCAGTATCAACCTGATTGCAAA
Source organism: Anaerolineaceae bacterium UBA6133 (assembly GCA_002435825.1). GTDB lineage: Bacteria > Chloroflexota > Anaerolineae > Anaerolineales > Anaerolineaceae > Mesolinea. The sequence goes on along the minus strand of DIVL01000008.1, from coordinate 2,262 downwards.
CACTCAACTTTGTCCTCCGTTATTATCCTGTGCTACTTGCATGGACCTGTTCTGGAACCGGTAAGTTTGGTGGAGTAAGTGGTCCAGAACCGACCCTATACAAACATTCTATATTCTGTTGATAATGTGTCTGGATTGGAATATGCTGATAGTTAGAATTTTTATTTTCGCCAATCAGAAAGTGAGGAAGAATGGCTAAAATGATCTTTGTCAACTTACCGGTCGCTGACCTCCAACGGTCAGTAAAATTCTACGAAGCTTTGGGTTTCGTCAAGAACGAACAATTCTCTAATGATCAGGGTGCTGGGATGGTGTGGTCCGATCAGATATGGGTGATGCTCCTGACACACGATTTCTTTAAGAAATTCACAGCCGGGCGCTCCATCCCTGACACACACAATTCTGCCCAGGTCTTGAACGCACTTTCCTTTGACAGTAAAGAAGAGGTGGACAAATTTGTTGCCGCCGCTGTGGCAAATGGCGGAAAATTGCTGCCAGAGGTAATAATCGAAGGGGCAGAAGGTATGTATGGTCGCGACATCGCAGATCTTGATGGGCATATTTGGGAAACCATTTGGATGGAGATGCCAGAATAGCCTTAAAGGATAGAACCATTTGCTGTTCTGCTTTGTGACAATTTGAGGCTATAGCAACATCCTCTGTTGTTACTTGGTAGCGCCTGCAAAAAAGCAATAAACTAACACTCCTTAAATTGAAGGAGTGTTTGTTTTATTTCTGATCAATACAGCTAAACAACTATATTTACCAACCTGCCTGGCACAACAATCACCTTGCGAATTGGTTTGCCTCAATAACGGGGATTTATTCCTTCCAATTCTGGCCGTTGATTGGATCAACTGCTGACTTTTTTCAGAAATCAACCCAGTGTCAAGTCAAATGATAATGTTACCAAGCGCTAGTTGATGGTTCAAAAGATAATGTTACCGAAGGTTCTTTAAGGTTGTGCTTGGTTTGATAGAAATCAAGCTTTTGATCCGGTTTCAAGCAGGGCAAAGTAAGCAAGCGCTCAATCAGAACATCAATCTGGGAACGCAATTCCAAGGGGTTTGTTGCCTTTCTGATTTCGAGTAGACCCTCTTCAACGGGTTGGGAAAGGATGCCGGACTGGATGAGACGGTCGAGAGGGGTCAGGGCCTGATCGTGAATGCGCTGCAGGGTATGTTGTGCGCTGACACGTTTCTCTTTGAGATGCATGACAGGCAAGAAGAAGTTGTGATAGAGCCAGAGCTTCTCATACAGATCACGCATACAGAACAGTTGATCCAGGCTGTCAAAGCGCGAGTGACCGACATAAGCGCGGATGAGACTGAGGTTGTTTTCTTCGACAAAGCGATTATCGTTCTTGCGATAAGGCTTGCTGCGTGAGACCTGCAGATTGGGGATAAGGGCATGCCAGTGGCGATATAGCAACTGGTTGATGAACTCAGCACCGTTATCGGGGTGAAGTTCAACGACATTGAAAGGTAAACGCGCCAATAGGAAATCAAAGCCATCTTTGGTAGCCTGGAAAGAGTTGCCGTAGATGGCAGTTGGTTCAGCCCAACCGGTGGCAACATCGACCATCTGCAGGCTGTAGACGTACATGCCGCCGCTGCTATGGCCACAGTGGTGCACCAAATAGACCTCAAAGTGACCTGGCTCTTGGGTCTGCCAATCAATACGCTGGATAGGAATGCTTCTGCTCAATTGTCTCTGTCTTTGCCTGGGGACTTTGCGGAAGGCTAACTTGGCGTCTGTCTTTCCACGCTTCTTCAGTAGCCGTTTCACGGTGGAGATGCTCACTTTTGCCAATTGCTCGCGCAGTTCAGCGTCAAGTTTCAACTCACCATAGGCAGCCAGATGCTCAGCCATCCAGGGCAGATTGGGCTTCAAACGCTCTGCACAAGGATAATCCAGACTGCGCGCAATGATGTGTAAGACATCTTCCACTTCACACCCATAACTCTTGCCCCTTTGTTTCTCACGTCTCTTCCTGGACAAACGCCCATTCAGGATGCGCATGATCGACTTGCGATGCAGGCCTGTGATAGCCTCCGCTTCAGTCAAGAGCTGACCCTTTTCCTGTTTGGTCGAGTCCCGATACCGCCCCCAGATCTTGTGTAAATATTTCCTGCGTTCATCTATATTCATTCGATCCGTTTCTGCCATCGCCACCTCAGTAACATTTTCATTTGACCTAACGATAGCATCTCAGTAACATTTTAGATGAACTAATGCCAGGGCAATTGCATCTAAATACAT
>DIVL01000016.1 GCA_002435825.1 Anaerolineaceae bacterium UBA6133 | reverse complement strand
TCTTAATCACAATGATTGACTACTATTGTGTAATTCGATAATATCAGAATATTACTGCTTTTTCATCTTTCAGTAAGGGGTGTGAGTGAATTTTTCACTGCTGCGCCATTATTTAAATGTAACTCGCTACATCCGTGTTTGGAAATGTATCTCTACACATCAATAAAACGACTTTCGTCCAAATCATCCTTTTCAAGTTTTTCTACGACCTTTTGAGGTTCTTCTGGTTGGGTCTTTTGATTAGCCCGCTCAATTTCCAACGAACTGGCTCGTCGGGCTGCCACCAACTTGCCGCAATGTGGACAGCGCTCCAGGCGGACCCCCACCAGGTTGATCCCAAAAAAGGAGCGATTAAAGGGCTGCCCACAGCTGGGGCAAACCGCGCCGCCCCATACGCCGTATTGAATGCGACCATTTTCGTCGTACTTTGGGTTCTTATTGGCGTTCTTCTGCATGAAGAACTGGATTCCCATGCTCGCCACAACAATCCCGCCTACCAGGAGCAGAATTTTGAGCATGGATTGGTTGGCTTCCCCTTTTTCCACAAAATTCGAGACCAATCCGTTGGTGGTGTAGGTCTCTCCCGTGGTTGTTTTGACTTCAGCGGTCAGGCGGTGCAGTCCCGGTTCAAAATTGTTGGTGTCAAACTGATGTTTGAAGGGGGAAGCTGTTACGCTTGCCATGACCTCACCATCGATGAAAAAGGTTACTTGCTGAATTTGCGCTTCATCTCCCTTAACAGATACCGTCATACGTCCGTTGATGTCTGCTCCGTTACCATAGCCCCAATCCCGCACCATGCGCAGCGTGAAAGGCGAATCTTGTGCCAGGACAGTGCTGTAACTTAGAGCCATAAAAATAGCCAGGACAAGCAGCAGAAAAATACGTTTTTTCATAGTGTTCCTTTACTTCCACTTGGTCAGAATGTTTTCACGGTCAAAAACAAGGGTACCAAAATACAAAAGGGCAGCCGCAAGGATAGCGCAAATGATCACTGCGGCTACCATGGACTTCACATTCAGCGTGATCGCGCCGAAGGATGAGGCTAGAAATACACCCATAAATGGCACGATCATCACGCTGGCGATCTGCTCTGCCACACGCGGGTCGTTGACGCGCGAGGAGACGAAAATGGCAAACATGGCCGATATGATCGATAAGACCGGTCCAAGCAGCAGGATTCCCACCAGCCAGGTTGGGCTGAGCACGTAGGCGTGCACTTTGGAACTTATCCCCAGGATGAGGATGCCTATGTTAAAAATCAAAAAAGACACAAAGGTGGCAGCAACGGCTGGGATCACTGCGGCAAAGCATTTACCCGCCAGCAATTCAGATGTGGTGATTGGGGTTGCCAGCAGGGGTTCGAGACTGCGGGTGGTTTTCTCACCCACGACACTGTAGGCGGCGATCGTGGTCGGGATGATCAGCGGCATCATGATAAAAAAGAGCATGAATTGGTTGAGCATGTACACCTGGGTGCACTCTCCGGCGTTCATGTCCTTGCAAAGCGTGGAAAACATTTCTGGTGGTAATCCGGCTTCCTCCGGGCTGATATCCAGCATCGAGGTGCTCGAGGTTACCCCCAACATCACCAGCGGCAGGATCGCGAACAGGATCGGGAGCAGCAGTATCACAGATAGAACCATTTTGTTTTTGAAAACTTCGGACCATTCTTTGTTGATGATCGTGCGGATGGGTTTCATGCCTGCCTCGCTTCATTCTCGCTGTGCAGCATTTCGAGATAGGTCTGTTCCAGCGATTGACGAACCTCACCGATAAACTGGATGTCCGCGCCTTGCTCCACCAGCAGCCTGGTGATAACAGGATTGGTTTTTTCAGGCTCTGCCAATGCCACAACGATTTTATTCTCGAGCATCTCAACCTTACCGACGCCTTCCAGTCCGCCCACTAATGGAACCCATTGTGGGTTGATCCCACTTAAGTGAAACACGACCTTGCGCCCGAACATCTTCTGACGCAGGTTGGCGGGGCTGTCCAAAGCCAGCAGGGTTTGTTTGAAGATGCCAACCCGGTCGCAGAGCTTTTCGGCCTCGTCCAGGTTATGAGTGGTCATGAAGATGGTGCGCCCTTCTTTTTTGAACTCCAGGATGAAGTCGCGCACGATGCGCGCCGCTTCCGGGTCCAGCCCGGTGGTGGGCTCATCAAAGAAGAGCACCTTGGGTTCGTGCAACAGCGCGCGCGCCACCGCCAGTTTTTGGCGCATGCCCTTGGAATAGCTGCCGACGGCATCCCCGCGCCTTTCCCACAGCCCGAAGAGGCTGAGATATTTGTTTACGCTCTTGGTCACATCGGGCACATCGTATAGTTCTGCGAAGATGCGCAGGTTCTTCTCCGCGCTCAGGCGTTCATACATCCCCGGCGACTCGGTCAACAGGCCGACATTGCGCCGGATCTCGAGGTCATCCACACCCACCTGGTAGCCCGCCACCCTGGCGCTGCCAGTGGTGGGGCGGATCAGGCTGGTGAGCATGCGCACCGTGGTCGTTTTGCCGGCGCCGTTGGGTCCCAGAAAGCCAAACACCTCGCCTTCCTGCACTTCAAGTGTCAGCCCGTCTACGGCTTTCAGGTCTATATTGTGCTTTTTACCAATTTGGAAAGTCTTGCTCAATGCTTGTGTTTTAATCATAGTCGCTCCAATTTAAGCAAGCTGTATTATACCTGCTCTCAACTGGCAGAATACCATTTTTCGGCCAATGAATGTTTTGTGAGGAAGGGAGTTGATTTTCTTTAGTGGTTGCCCAATCCATAGATATTGCGCGCAAGATGGTACATAAAAAATCAGGCTGACTTTTGGTCAGCCTGATTTCTACTATCCTATTTCTCGCAGACCAGGTTCAGATCGGTCCGCGGGTTTACTTGATTGTCCTACCGCAAAATGATGGGCAGGAACAAGCGCATCAAGGGTTGGACTGTGATGGTCACTGTGGCGTCATCACTCCACTCAGCATTGATCATCCGTACCGAAAGCACCATGTAGCGGAAGGTATCCGTTCCCATGTAGCCTGCGTTGGGTGTGTACGTGAAGGAGCCGTCGTCGTTCATGCTCAAGGTTCCGTGTTGAGGCTCTTCCAGGATCTGGATCGAAACTTCCTCATCGGGATCAAGCAGAACGTCATTCGCCAGGACGCCTTCTGCCGCGTCCTTGATCAGCTCAGTGCCGGTCAGGACTTCGTAGAAGTCATCGTTGGCGATCGGCCAGTCGTTGACCGGGGTAACGGTGATGGTCACAACAGCTAGATCGCTTTCCAGCACAGCATCTTTCGCCTTGTAGGTGAAGCTGTCCGTGCCGTTGAAGTATTCATTCGGCGTGTAAGTGAAGGATCCGTCCGCGTTCAGGGTCAAAGTGCCGTTGGAAACGGTGTCAACCAGGATCGCTGTCAGGGTATCTCCATCAACATCGCTGTCATTTCTCAAAACGCCCGGAGCGGTGATGGTCAGCGTCTCATTTTCAGCGACCGTGTACTCATCGTCAACTGCCACAGGGGCATCGTTGACAGGGGCGATGGTGATGGTGACGGTGGCGATATTGCTGTCAACCAACCCGTCATTCGCCTTGTAGGTGAAGCTGTCTTCGCCGTTGAAGTCCAACTCGGGAGTGTAAGTTGCCGTTGTACCAACCAGGGTTACTGTACCGTGAGCAGGCTGAGCAACGATGGTGTAAGTCAACTCATCGCCCTCAGCATCCGTTGCCACCAGGGTGACATCCACGGGGATTTCTTCCGAAGTGGTTGCGGTTAGGTCTTGCGCGACCGGAGCTGTGTTGACCTCTGTGACAGTCAGGGTAACTTCCTGCTCGTCGCAAAGGGGTGTCGGGTCGGTATCGTCGCAGACCTTGACGGTGAAGGTGTAAACGCCAGGACCCTGCTCTTCGCTGGGTGTCCAGGTAAACACGCCGGTTTCGGCGTCGATCGCCGCACCATCAGGAGCGCCAACCAAACTGAAGGTCAGCACTTGGGCGGGCAGGTCTACGTCGGTCGCCGTGGCGGTGAAGCTGAATTCCACCAGTTCGGGAATGGTCGCGTCTTCGATCAGACCCAAAACAGGCGCGTCGCCCACCGGGTTGATCGTGATCGTAACGGTGGCTTCGTCGGTCCACAGGCTCTGTGGAGCCGGGTAGGTCACAAGTTGGTAAACGAAGGTATCGGTGCCGAAGAAGTCAGGATCCGGAGTGTAAGTGAAGGAGCCATCGCCAAGGAGGGAAAGGCTTCCGTGTTGTACGTCAGTCACCAGGCTTGCAGCCTGGAGGTTGTTGTCAACATCGATATCATTTGCCAACACACCAGGGGCTTCAACGGTCAACGTGGTATCTTCATCGGTTGTGTATTCGTCATCCACCGCTTGGACTTGATCTTTTACATCAGTGACAGTGATGGTAACGGTTGCGATATTGGAGTCGTCATTACCATCATTGGCTTTGTAGGTGAATGTATCCGTGCCATAGAAATCAGCATCGGGGGTATAGGTGAAGGATCCGTTCGCGTTCAACACCAAGGTGCCGTTGGTAGGTTCATCAACCAAGACCGCGGTCAGGATCGCCGGGTCAAAGTCAGTGTCATTGATGAGCACACCTCGAGCAGCGATGGTCAAAACGCCATCCTCAGCCATACTGTATACATCATCTACTGCAATTGGAGCCACATTTAGAACCTCTAACAGAATGCTTCCTGTGAAGGCGTTGCCCACCAAGTCAGTAACCGACCCGTCAGGTACAGTAAAAGTGAAGGTGCCAATTAAGGCAGCTGTTTCATAGCCTGGATACGGTGTAATCGTGATCAAAGCACCATCTTGTGCCGTTACGGTGCCGTAAGGACCGTAACCAACCATGGTAACGACCGTGCCAATCTCAACCAGCACAGACTCATCCATGGTGATGTCAATCGTATTCACAACGTAACCTTGATCAACAGTGAATGCTCCGTCCACCAGATTTACATCACCATCAGAGGCAGATTTTGCTACACCAGAGGCAATCTCTGGCGCTACATCATCCAGCGTAATCGTGTAAATGTAGGTGTTCTCTGGCGTGGTCCCATACATCGTGCCCCACTGGTTGCCTGCCAGGTCCTCCAAAACCATGTAGAAGGTGATCCCACCATTGGCAATGAACGCATCCGTAACCGTCGGACCAAAGTCAATCGTCCAGACTTGTTCCACATCGTCATAAGTAACCGTCACACCAGCTGCTTCAAATGCAGCCTGGTCTTCCGGTGTGCCCCATGGATTGAGAGCGTCCGCGTACACACTGAATTCGGGGAAGCTGGCCCATAGGCTGTGNNCAGGTCCAAATAACAACGCACCTTCGGCCGGGGTCACTGCTTCCATCACCGGCGCTACATCGTCAAGTGTAATGGTGTAATCGTAGGTGTTCTCAGGCGTGGTCCCATACATCGTGCCCCACTGGTTGCCTGCCAGGTCTTTCAAGACCATGTAGATGGTGATCCCACCATTATCAATGAACGCATCCGTAACCGTCGGACCAAAGTCAATCGTCCACACCTGGTCAGTCGCGTCATAATCAACCGTTACACCAGCTGCCGCAAATAGCGCTCCGTCTCCACCATAGGGATCTGTTGCACTAGCGTACACACTGAACTCGGGTAAGTTCGGATCTGCTTCAAGACTGTGGTCGATCTCCAGTTCGTAAAGGTTCAGGTCCAAAGCGTCCACTGTCAGTACAAAGGTGTCATCAGGTCCAAATAACAACGCACCTTCTGCCGGGGTCACTGCTTCCATCACCGGCGCAACTGCGTCGTCGATATGCACACCCAGCGTAATGTCATCCAGTACGATCTCAGTTATAAAGCCATTCTTCGAGATAACTGATTCAATCAACACGGTTGTGTCAAAGTCCAGCGGGTTGCCGCCAGGACCGGTCACTTCGATAACATAGTTCTCAACTGCGCCGCCGTAACCAGCGTCAAATGGGGCTCTCGGTGCAGGACCTGGGTCAAACAGCTCGGTGAACCAGAACGGACCAACACCATCAAGTGTGATGTCAGTTAGTACAGCCACACCCTCTCTGTAAATCGTCACGGTCGAACCAGCAGGTAAGGCTTGCGCCAGGGTCATGCGCGAGTCAATCACGTATGGTTCAGCAACGATCACTGGAGGAATGCTTTCGGGGAAGGTCGCTTTCAGGTCCGTAATCGTCATACTCTCAGAGCTCAAAACGGTGTTCGCCTGTAGCCATTCCAGTGCCGCGAGTTCATCAGCGGGAATGTTCACACTCATGGTGACAATCACTGGGTCGTGATCCGAAGAGCGATAGGCGTCCGGCGCGTAAAGTGCATCTTGCGCGGGGGCTTTGAAGGAGGTGTCGTAGTCAATCAGGTCAGGCTCATCAGCGTTGATGTGCCAAAAGTTGACGTCCACGATGCTCTCCGCCATTGCCAGGTTCGCCAGGGCGTGATCCAGGTAACCGGTCTGCCCGTCAAAAACGTAACCGTAAGCGTCGCCACCTTGTTTTTCAAAGATCATATCCAGGTAATCGTCAGCGGTGTCAGCAGTGTCATCCGCGCCGAGTTTGATCGCGTCAATGGGATCTTCTTTATCATAGGAGTTGAGGTCGCCAATGATCAGCACTCTTTCAAGTTCAGGGAAGTAAGCCGGGTTAGCCAACCAGTCCACCATCGCTTGCGCGGCTGCAAGGCGGGTGAGGTTGCAGTTGCCCTGCCCATCGCCCAGGTCCGGGTCGCCAACACAAGCCGAGCCCTTGGATTTAAGGTGGTTGACTGCTACCACGAACTCTTCACCGGTCACATTATCCACAAATACCTGCGCCAACACCGGGCGGTTAGCCGTATCAATAAAGCGAGGGTCTATGGCACTGGTAAGCAGTTTGTATGTGCCAACAGGGGTGACAGCGGCAGGTTTATAGAGGATCGCCTGCTTGATGGCGTCCGTGCCAATTGCGCCGGTAACAATATAGTCGTACGTGCCAGCACCTACGACGGCATTCAAGCCATCCACCAGGTCCGCCACCGCATCATTGCCGCTGATGGGCGAATCGTTCTCGATCTCCATCAGGCCGTAAATATCCGCGTCAATGGCGACCATTGCTGCCAGGATCTTTGCTTTCTGGCGCTCAAATTCCTCGGCGTTATCCGCGCCGCGGCATTCCAGGGTGCCGCTCGGACCGCAAATGTCATTGGTGCCATCATCCAGGGTGACAAAGTAGTTCAACACATTGAAACTCACCACCTTCAGGTCAGACTCGATGATCTCAGGAGCTTCCGTGCGCGGGTTGGTGTCCTCATAGCTTGCGCCCATGGTGGGCTGTACGCGGTAGAGACCCTGGTAAAAGTCCAGGATACCCGTGACGTTGGTCACAGTTGCGCCGCCGCGGAAGAGGTTGTCCATGTCAAAGATTTCACCATTGGGGTGAATGGCGGGGTCGGGGTTCTGAGTGGTGCGTCCGTCGTCCAGGGTGATGCGGTCCAGCAGGTAAGCCAAAGCTTCTGCCTGGGCATCCTCGCCTGGTTCAACAAACGCGGTGGGGGTCATGTGCCGTGTGGAGGTCAGCACGATCTCACCGTAGCGGTCAAAGTTGAAATATTCGGAAATGATCAGGCTCTGCGGGAAGGTAACCAGCATGCTTTCATATTTTTCAAAGTCGCTGACTGCTGTGACCGGCAGGGTTACCTCAGTCGGCACAATGGTGTTCCCGGTGGAGCAAAGTAGCACATTCAAACTGGCAGGTGAGGTGGGAGTGAGCTCGGTTAATGTGTCTCCACCGGTCGGGGTTGCGAATTCAGTGATCAAGCCCGTAACGCGCACGCGGTCGCCCACGTTCACTGAAACGGAGGTGTTGTAAACGAAGATACCATCAGATGTGAGGGGATCCAGATCAGCATCTGGTTCCTGGATGTAATAACCATTCTTACCGCCCACCTGGAAGTCGCCCACCACCACGCCTTCGGTGCTGACGGTTGTACCAACCAGCGGAGAAGCAGCCCCGGAGCCTTGGATACTGTAAATGGGCGTGTATGCGTCGCCGCAGCCTGCGGCGATGGTGAAGCTGAAGACGTAATCCGCGAGCATGTAATCGGCGGTCGCGTCATCAGTGTCGTCATCATAGACCTTGGTGTGGTCGATCGTGACCGTGCAGGTTTCCCCGACGACAAAGTCCGCGTCCGGGTTGAGCGTGAAGACGGGGTCCTCGTCCGTAACCACGGCAGTGTGCAGGCCGGATTCGGTACAGGAGATGCTAAACCAGGGTTCAACAACCGTTACGGGCTCGCTGAAAGTGATGACGATGTCATCCGTCTTTTGTGCCATGCCGCCATCGGCTGGTACCGTGCTGACAACAGTAGGTGCCAAGTCCTCATCAGTGCAGGTCATGGTATGGCTGTCGAGATTGGTATAAGTGTCTATGGCAAAGCCATTGTATTCTAATGAGGGTTCAAAGGCGTCGTCAGGCAAAGTATCGCCCTGGCAGACTGTTTCTTTGCGGACCAGTGTGTGATCGGCGGTGTAAGTATCGCCGCTTCCCCAGGCTGTGCCAGGATCATATCCAAGCCGACCGAAAGAGTCACGAATTATTTCACCTTCAGATGTGCTTTCAAACAGAACCAAAGTATCGTCACCAGTAAAAGCCGTGACTGCATGAATAAGGTCTGCATAAGCTTTTAAAACATCAGAAGCTGCACTATTGACAACTACAAAGGTTTCCCCTGCAGGTAGAATCGTTTCTTCTGCCCAAACAAGTGTGCTTGAAGGGCTGGTGCTCCCGTTGGAATAAAGTCTTATAAAATAATTCTGCAGATTTATTTCTGCACCGGTGCCATTAAACAATTCTAAGGCTTTATTGTTACTACTTCCCTCCACATACTCCGAAATGATGAAACGCTCTGGGAATGTTTCCCCCAGACCGCAGCTGTTTGTAGGAGAGGTAGAGTTTCGTGGAACGGGGGTGAGAGCTTCAAAATCTGCACTGTTTTCATCTGTATCAGTGCAGCCACCTGCCAGTCGCATTGCAGCAGTAGTATTAGATAGACCGGGTGCTGCAGCTAAACCTTCGAAGAAGTTTGCAGTACCGTAACCCACCAAATCCACAATCAATGCCAATTGCTCTGGAGTACATGGGGTTGAACCACCATTGCACCCGAGGGAAACCTGACTATTAACCAAAGCAACCTTACCAGCTGAACCAGAAGCATTAATCGGAGAGGCATCAATTACATCAGGTGTCAACGGTAATGGGCTCCCATTCGCTCCACTTGCCCCTTGAATAAGGAAGTATTGCCCTGCGCCCAGCGTAATATCAGGCAATTCGGCCAATTGATTAGCTGTACCACCAAAATTTCCAGTACTGGTCGCACTGGCATATTGAATCGACATGCCTGTAAGTGATACAGGGCTGCTGCCAGAGTTAAAAATCTCAAAATAATCGTGAGTGTAAGTAGCGCCAGTGTTTCCACCGCCGCCATAAACTTGGGAGATGCGTAAGGGGTTTGCCGCCTGAACGGGCTTGGCGGGTTGGATGCCTACCATGCCGACCATCAGCAGGAGAGCCATCATTACTAAGGTGAGACGTGACTTTCTGTGCATGTGTGAATTCCTCCAATTTTAAATGTTCGAATGAAAACTGCTTATACATAATAATATCACGACTAACCCCCTTTGCCGCCTAGTAGCAATTAGAGCAATTTGTAATGCTATTGACCTATTTGATGTGGTCTTAAGGTTCTGAAAACGAAAAGGTTACACCTGTAATATAATCCTGCCGATGAAGAAAGCACATACATGGAGCATGAACCTCCCCGGAGAAGTTTTGCTGCTGCTGACCGCAATCGTCTGGGGTTCCGGGTTTGTGGCACAGCGCAAAGCGATGGAGGGCATGCCGCCTTTTGCATTTATTGCCTTACGCTTTTTCCTGGGCTGCCTGGTTTTGCTGCCGGCTTTGATTCTGAAGAAGGTTGGCAATAAGAACACCAACGCTTTCGATTGGAAGGGGTTTTGGCAGAATCTGATTTTGCCCAGTGTGCTGCCGGGCTTGTTTTTATTTGCAGGTACGAGTTTGCAGCAACTCGGGATCATAACCACCAGCGCGTCCAAGGCGGGCTTTCTGACCGCTTTATACCTGGTTCTCGTACCTGTACTCGGTTTATTCCTGGGTAAGAAGTTAAACCTCTGGGTTTGGACAGGGGTGGCTTTGGCTATGGTGGGGGTTTGGTTTTTATCGGTAAACCTGGAGATGACCATCCAAAGGGGAGATATCCTGGTGCTCATCGGTGCCCTGTTTTGGGCACTGCAAATCCTCACGCTGGACCATTTCGCCCCTAAATTGGATGCTTTGAAGCTGGCTTTCGGTCAGTTTCTGACTGCCGCCATCCTTGGATTGGTTGTTAGCCTGATCGCCGAGAGTGGACCACTGGTGTCTGATCCGTCTGCCTGGGGACCGCTTCTTTATTCCGGGGTCGTTGCGGTTGGAATCGGCTTTACCCTGCAGGTCTTCGGTCAAAGTAAGGTCGACTCAGCCCTGGCATCTTTGATTATGAGTCTTGAAGCTGTCTTTGCCCTGTTGGGTGGAATGATGTTCTTGGGGGAGAGGCTGAGCGGCAGAGAGTGGTTGGGCTCTGCGGTAATGTTGGCTGCAGTTATCCTGGTGCAGCTAAAAGGGCAACAACAAAAACCTGAAGCCGAAGTACAATAAGTTCCTGAAATATTGTGATGGTTAATCTACAGGCGAAATCGCGATAACGTAGCGTGTCTGGGTCCAGTAATCCGCATCAGGGTCCGTGATCTCATCCAAAGCTGCCCTGCCGCAGAAGTAGATCAGCAGCGCGCCCAGGTCTAATTCCGCAAAGCCGCTCTCAGGGTAAGCGCTGGCAAGATACGGCGCTAAATCCATGGTGTGGCGTGAAAGCTCTTCCACTTGCCCGGAGGGGATCCTCACAGCCGCGGTGACCTGCCCCTGGCGCAGGGATTCTTGACTGTAGACCTCCACATTGCTGCCCAAAAGGCACTCATTCAGTTTCGCTTCCATACTCTCGAGCGGCTGCACTTCGTTGAATTCGTTGGTCTCCAGGAAGTACTGCAGGTCAGTAGCGGGAGAGCGCTCCAGCCAGAAATCCCAGCCGGAATGGATCCACAACCCTTCGTAACCCAGGTGTTCCCAGGCTACCGCCAGGTCCTTGCCAATGCCAAATTTGCCATCTTCAAATACGCCGGGATACCAGGCGATGATGTCGATTGGCAGAATTTCCACCTGTTTATCGCCCGAGCAACGCATTGAAAAAATGAAACCGACTTGCTCTTCCAGCAGATCCATCCCATCGAAACTCATCCAATGCTCAGCTTCCGGCTGTGTGGGCGGATCCTCTGCCAACGGACTTTTAGAAAAACCGGGCGGGGTCTTCGCAGGATTGATAACAGAAGCTGGCTGCTCACGGGCAGCCAGGCTTGCGTTCTGGTCAAACTGTCTGAAGCGGATAATTTTCAGCAGGATCAATACCGCCATGAGAGAGAAAATGATCCCAATGACTAAAAAGAATGGGCTGGCTCGCTTTTTCATATCACCTTGGGTGAAGCCTAATTAGGGTCGTGCCTGGTGATGATCGCCCCAGAGAAATACAGGAAGAAAGCAGTCACAGCGATTAACCCGAACAGGAAACCAAGCGTGGAGTAAGAACCCGGGTTCCCTCCAGGACCTACGGTTGGAGGCAGGGAGGGAGGAGAAGTGGGCGGAACTTCAGTGTCATTGGGAACGATCGTCGTTGTCGGAGAAACCTGAGCTGTCGCGGTGCATGGCAGGCAAGGCGGAGGTGAAGCTGTTGCAGTTGCTGTTTGGGTTGGCGAAGGTGAAGCGGTTGCAGTCGTCGTGTGCGTTGGTGAAGGGAAAGGTGTCGAGGTTGCTGTATGAGTCGGCGTTACTGGTGGTATGACGATCAGCGTGGACGTCGGCATGCTGGTTTCGGTAGCCTCAGGGGTTCCCGTGCCACCGAATGGCACGATTGTAGGTGGAGTGCTCGTAAGGAAGGGGGTTACGGTTTTTGTAGTTTCCACCATGGGCGTGGAAGTGGCTTGAATTGTTTCAGTAACTTTAGGTGGGTAGGTGACTGTGCCAGTCAGAGTCAAGGTCGGCAGTGGCGGGACGGTGGCAGTATTGGTCGCAGTCGAGGATGGAGATGGCGGAATGGTGGCTGTGTTGGTTGCAGTCAAAGTCGGAGAAGGAGGGATCGTGGCTGTGAAGGTGGCGGTCGGGCGACTTGTGGGAGTGCTGCTGGGGACCCAACCTCCATGCATCAAACTGCCAGAGATAGTATCTGAATCAGTTTTGGATGGCAAGCTTACCAAGGTATTCTCTTGCATCAGAGAGGCTTTTACAGCCTTGAATGACTGCCAGGTAAACGGGATCAACAATCCAATTAAAAGCGCCAGCAGCGCAAGCAGGATCAGCGAGTTTCTCTTTCTGCGTTTATTCTTTTCCATAATAACCTCTTGAGGCAAACAGCCAATAGCTCTTGCAACAGAGTTTTCCTCAGATTTGATACTGCAAGTAATATGCCGGCAAGTGGATGAGAGCCTGCCAAAATTCCCCAAAAAATGAGAAATGCATGTTAAAATCTGGTCATTGGTGAGAGGAGTGCCATGGCCAAACCAATGCCCCCAGAAAAGCGTGTAAGCAAAGCACGTGAGCTAATCAAAAAAGCGCGTGAGATCCCGGTGCCCAATTCGGTAGGTTGGGAGCATTTCAGCTACACAGCCCAGGTAAAGGACACCCTCAGGCAGGCTTTTGAGCTCGTAAAGCTCATCAACCACTCCCCCTCGACGGCGGATGAGGTAAAAGCGGATGCGCGCGCGGTGATTGACGAAATCGCTGTGGCTGAAAAAGAAATCCTCAAATCTTCAAAAAAGTCTTAGGCAGCCCCTGTCTGCTTGCCTTTCCAATCGCCCCTGCGATCCTTATGTTGTTTTCTGCCCGATTGAATGCTCTCACCCCTTGAAATATGCCACGCTATCCTGGGGAAGCATGATTTTTCCATTAATCGCATATTGATCAAAAAGTTCTCCGAGTTCTGCCAGGTAAGCGTCAAATTCCGGATCTGCCGCTATCAAAGAGTATGAGGCAGATAAGGCGCGATTGACAAATGTCTGACGGTCGTAGGTCAGTGGATTTGGAAAGCGCCGTTCCTGAATTTCTTCTCCAAAAAATGCATGCCTGGCGCGGTTCCTTGCGTCTTTCCCTCCGCTGAGACCTTTGAAATTTGGGCAATACTTTTTGAAAATGCGTTCGCGTCCGAGGTTGATCTCCGCAAAGAGCCTGGCTTCGTTCCATACCAGCACCACCGGCGCTCCGGGCCGCAGGATGCGCTTACATTCCTGTTTGAAGCGCTCAGGGTCAAACCAGTGGAATGCCGATGCCGCGGTCACCAGGTGAAAGCTGTGTGCGGGCAGGCTTGTCTGCTCGGCTGCGCCGATGACTGAAACGAAATTTGGATTCTCACCAAGCAGTTCCTCAGCTTTGGAGCGCATATCTGCGTTGGGCTCCACGGCAAAAACTTTGGCTCCCAACCCGAGCAGCTGGCGCGTGAAGATGCCTGTTCCTGAGCCAATATCCGCGACCAGTGAACCTTTGCCAATCTGCCATTCTTGGGCTACAAAATCCAGTAACGCCAGGGCGTAACTGGGGCGGGCTTGTTGGTAGACATCGGCTTTGCCGCTGAACTTTTGGGTATTATCCATCTCTCTCCTCAAAGCCTGGCTGAATTCTTCCAAAGGTCACTGTTGAAAAAGGTGACCGCATCCTGCTCGGATCTGAACAGGGCAAACATTCCAAATGGCGCTCTACAAATATGCTGACCTGAAGCGGTTGGCAATGGAAGGGCAATCGCGCTGACAGAAGCGCTTTGAGTGAGTGAGATTTCGCCGCTGACAGTGCCGGCTTGTTCCCAGGCCAGAAGATAAAACTCTCCTTGCGGTGTTTGCGCCTGGCATAGGCTCATGCCCCCTTGCAGGAGTCTGCAGTTAATTTCCTCAATACGCAGGTCGTAACGGTTGATCAGCATTGAACGTGCCAACTCTTGCAAGTCCTGCGGGCGGTATAGGCCGCAGCGCTTGTAAATGTCCAGGATGACATCACTTTTGGCATCAATGTACGCGCTGATATCCTCCGGGAATTGCCGGGCTGCAGCCATTTTGGTTTGAGCGTAAGCCTCCCGATCCTGCGGATGGCCTCGCAGCCAGTCGCGAAAGGTGAGGTGCCGTTTGAGCTCATCCGCCTCGGAGGAGAGCACATAGAGGTTGTGTCGCATCAGTTGGGGCTTGTCGTTGTACTTAAAGGCATCACGCCCGGAGATGCCAAGGTTACCCATATGGTGATAACCATTTGCTTCAAGCAAAGCTTTCACTTCCGCAAAGTCCGCTCCATTTTCAAGGACAATGTCAAGGTCGAGGATTGGTTTTGCTGCCAGGTCAGGCACCGACGTGCTGCCCACATGCTCAACACGCACATCCTGTCCGGTGAGAATGCCGAGAAGATGCGCCCGCACTTCCTCAAAGCGCAACGGCCAGTCTGGATTGTAAGGCACGACTTCTACCCATTTGGTTCTATCAGCACCAGGTTTTTCTGCGTCAATCAGTGACATTTGTATTGATTATACCGATTCTATTCCAATCAGACATGAATGATACTCTCTGCCTTTTCTTACCTTCACCACGCCGGGTTATTGAAACCACCGTTAGTTTTAGCGCTCTTTTACATTGGGCTTGACAATTCACTATACCGTGCGGTATAGTAAGACTATGAATAACCGTGAGACCATTCTCGAACACGCGCTGGTGCTTTTTGCCTCCTTTGGCTACGATGCCACCGGCGTGCAGGAGATCTGCGACCAGTCGGGCATCACCAAGCCAACCCTTTACCATTACTTCCGCAGCAAACGCGGTCTCATGGAAGCTTTGCTGGCTGAAAACTACAGCCCCTACATCAAACGCCTCAAGGATGCCTGCGAGTACCGCGGCGACCTGCCGCAGAATATCGCGGAAGTGCTGCGCAGCACGTTCCGCTTCGCGGATAGCAACCTGCTCTTCTACAAGCTGCAGTTCTCCATGCGCAACGCCCCAGCCCGCGGAGAAGCCTATGACATCATCAAACCCTGGATCAAAGCCCAGCATGAGCCCGTCTTTACCCTGTTTTCTGAAGCCGAGAGAGACAACGGCAATATGCGCGGTCGCGCCCAGGCTTATACCATCACTTTGCTGGGCATGGCGAACGCTTACATTCAGCAGGCAGTTGAAGAAAACATCGGGTTGAATGACGATTTAGCTTACCAGGCACGCCAGCAATTCATGTATGGGATCTTCTCATAAATTTTTTTATCAATTTCACTATACCGGTAGGTATAGTTTGGAGGAATTATGACCACTATCAATCAAAACAGCATTTTTTACCATATTTACCCCCTTGGAGCTTGCTCCGCGCCCCATCACAACGACTTCCAGTCCGAGCCTCAGCCGCGGCTGCGCCAGATCCTGGGCTGGCTGGACCACATTCAGAGCTTGGGTGCCAACGCCCTCTACCTCGGACCAGTTTTTGAGTCCGGCAGCCACGGCTATGACACCGCCGATTATTTCCACGTCGACCGCCGCCTTGGCACCCGCGCTGACTTGGCAGAGCTTGCCAATGCGCTGCATGCACGCAGGATGCACCTGGTGCTCGACGGCGTCTTCAATCACGTGGGGCGAAATTTCTGGGCGTTTCGTGATGTGCA
The DNA here is from genome assembly GCA_002435825.1 of Anaerolineaceae bacterium UBA6133. Lineage (GTDB taxonomy): Bacteria > Chloroflexota > Anaerolineae > Anaerolineales > Anaerolineaceae > Mesolinea. Next base: position 2,432 of record DIVL01000016.1, on the reverse strand, counting down.
AATCAACGGGCAGAATTCCCCCTACAAGAAGTGGTTTGCCGACCTGCGCTTCGACCAGCGATCCCCACTCGGCGATCCCTTCAGCTATGCCGCCTGGAACGGGCACTTCGACCTGGTCAAGCTCAATCTAGCTGAACCTGCCGCCAGGCAGCACCTTTTTGATGCCATCCGCATGTGGAAGGAAGAGTTTCAGATTGACGGCATCCGCCTGGACGCAGCAGACGCGCTTAGCTTTGATTTTATGCGCGAGCTGCGCGCTTTCGCCAATCAACTCGACCCCAATTTGTGGCTGATGGGCGAGGTCATCCACGGCGATTACCGCCAGTGGGCAAACCCTGATATGCTGCATGCCACCACCAACTATGAGCTCTACAAAAGCCTTTATTCCTCGTTCAATGACAGTAACTTTTTTGAGCTGGCATTTTCACTCAACCGTGAATTTGGCGCCCAGGGCATATATCGCGACCTCCCCACGCTCTATACCTTCGCCGATAACCACGACGTCAGCCGGATTGCGTCCCAATTGCAAGACAAGCAGCAGCTTCACCTGCTGTACTTTTTGCTATTCACCATGCCTGGCATCCCATCCATTTACTACGGCAGTGAGTTTGGCTTTGAAGGCGTGAAACAATCGGATGACTGGAACCTGAGACCCGCCTTTGACCTAACCCTGCTGCAGAACCAGGCGTACGCTCACGACCTGCGCGGCTGGATCGGCCACCTGGCTGGATTGCGCCAGTCGCAGCCTGCCATGCGGTTTGGCAGTTATGAAGAAACGCTGGTCACCTCCAACCAGTTTGTTTTCAGCCGGGAAATTGATAATGACTGCATAGTCCTGGCAATCAACAGCGCTGCCGAGCCCGTGGAACTGAGCCTGCCCCTGCGCGGCAAGGCAAACTGGCGCTTTGTGGACCTGCTGAACCCCGAAGACTCGTTCATCTGCGATCCAAGCGGAAACCTGCAGCTCTCAATGAGAGCCAATCAGGCTATGCTGCTGAAAAATGGTTGATTTCAAGGGTTTGTAAGAATAAGTAGGGCGGCTGGTCAAGACAATGATAGTTTATATGTTGTTTATGGTGATTGTTTACTCTTTTATCGTTGCAACAGATCATTCAGGATCGGAAAGGCTACCCCATGTCTGCCCTGAAGGCGGGTAACCACGGGGGGTTACCTCTACAAGGTAAATTTTTGGCAATTATCGTAGGTCGGAATGAGACCGCCCTACAGCCTTTGGCCAATGTTCACCTTTCGCGGTCTCACTCCGACGTTTACATCATTGGCGGAGTGCGCAAACCCTTGCAGTTGCACTGCGAGGGCAGGGAGGCGCATTCCGCCCTTGTATATTAAGACTAAGAAAGATGTGATAATTGAATAACATCGATCAGGAAGGTGAGGGTGAATCCGGTTCCGCCCTACTAATTTTTCTCTACCACCCAAAAATGGGATAGTCCAAGCCGTCGCAGGGGGGTCTTCTCGAGTGCCTGTAAGAAGCCTCGCAACAATTTCCCCAATGCGGGATGGCGCTCGATGATGTTGTCGTAAGCGCCAAAAATCGTGCGCCGTTCGATGAATTTCACCGGCAAGCCAGCAAAGAGCTTCGCCAGATCCTCACGGGTGTAAACCTCCACGTGCGGCGCAAGCTTGTCGCGCAACCTGCGGGGCAGCCAGTTGATCAAGGGGGTATTGCCGAAGTGGTATTTGCCCTTCCAATAATGTCCATGGGTCTCAAAGGGGTAGCCGCGATTGGGGCAGAAGAGCACGATCCGTCCGCCAGGCTTGAGCACCCGCGCCATCTCCCCAATCGCCATGGCATCATCCTGCACATGCTCCAAAACCTCATGGCTGAATACCAGATCCATGCTTTCGGACTGATACGGAAGATATTCTCCCGCGGCGCAGAGCACGTTCGGCGTGAAGGCGCTGCTCTCCACCACGCGCGGATATTCTATATCGATACCCGTCACAAACCCGGAGACGGGCACCAGGCGCGCAAGGTAGGTTCCCACGCCACAGCCGTCCACCAGCACGCTGCCCTGCAAACGTTCTCCCGCAGCGTCTTTCAGCATGGCAAAGCGCCGTTCCTGCCCAGCACGCCAGACATGCGAAGGCTCACCGCGAATCGCGGCTTTTTCAAGGTCTTGAGGGATGACGTGAGTCATACTCCCTATTTTACTCGGGAAATGGAAACTTCAAACAATGGCTTGGAAATCCGATTGTCTTCAATAAGGCAGCAGAGATCAAGCACCTGTAGGGCGAGCTTGGAAGCACAGCACACTTCATCATACAATAACCTTGGTGTGCTTCCAATCCGCCGGCACGCCATCGATTATTTGCAGTAAATATGCCTTACCACCCAATACACCGTCAGCGGCGGATTGAGGGCACAACACGTTCATCCATCACTTCGTTGACGGTGCCCTCAATCTCGCCCT